>CAYYWC010000011.1:0-12633 GCA_964475295.1 uncultured Candidatus Saccharibacteria bacterium | reverse complement strand
CTTGCTGAGTGAGTCACCGTCAGTGGTTGCTCCATCTTCTCCTGGAAATAGCTCTTCTGAGGCGTATGCAAGGCCGAGCTGTCGGGCAGCGTGAGCAAGATCAGACTTAAGCACTGCGCTCCCAGCGCGAACTTGAATACCAGTGTAGGCGACGATGGCGATGGCTGCGAGAATCGCGATGACGACGATCACGATCAATAGTTCAACAATAGTGAAGCCGGCTCGCGTGGTTGATTTAGTATCTATTCCTCTCATCCATTGGCTCTCCCTTTACGTACCCCTCCGACATAATGCAAGTAAGGAGCCTGGTTCTTGGCCTCGACTATAAAGCATGAGCAAGATTAAATCAAGACAAGACGCATCAGGGGACACTTCGCTCGATCGCTCCATTGCTTCGTCGTACTCAAACGGCCTCTTAGATTAGCTGGGCAGTACCTGTGACTCCAGGTTTTCTAGGGTCGTCGCGAGGCGGAACAACAGGGGAGTATCAACCGGTAAGCCAGCTGCGGGCCTGAAAAGCAAACGCCCTTCTTGACTACTGTGTCAATAACGGCGATATTTCGATCTTTTTCCTGCTCGGCGACTTTTCTATAACGACCACTTTTCGACGTCATCGTTTTTGCTCGACACCCCAGTTATTTTCACATTTTAGAATACGGTATCGCCCGAAGTGAGCAGCAAGAAACCCCCGGCTCGCTTTGCTTACCGGGGGTTCTAACGTTACTAAACTGGCGGATGGGGAGGGATTCGAACCCTCGAACGCTTTTACACGTTGCCGGTTTTCAAGACCGGTGCCTTCAACCGCTCGGCCACCCATCCATAAATGAACTTTAAATATTGTATCAGATAGGGGGCGCTTAGTCGAGAGGTTGTCGCGTCAAAGACGCAGCCCAAATCTTTTTCGCCCCAGCCTCACGCAGACAGCGTGCAGCTGCACGCATCGAGGAGCCGGTAGTGACAACATCATCAAGCAAAAGATATATTACATCCGCACGACAGGTATTATCTACCGTATACGCCGTTGCAGCCTGTCGTTGACGTTCAGATCGAGTCTGTCCACGCTGCACCGTATTTGATCGTCTCTTCAGACACGTATCAATCTGGAGTCCAGTGTGTCTCGCGAGTTCTCTGGCAATGAGATACGTATGATCAAAGCCGCGCTCTCGCTTGTGTGGGGCAATTGTCGGTAGTGGCACTAAGCGCACCTCAGGCGGCAGAGAGGAAAGTCGACGCGCCAACATCTTACCCGCAACGATCGCACCCTCGCGCGCACCAACAGTTTTCATCACTTTGATCATTTCACCAAGCGATGAATGGTAGCTACCGACTGTCCATGATCTTGTGTAACCAGGCTTGCATCGACCGCAGAGGCCCATTGCACCAGCCATCACACCGCAAGAGAGACATGTCATAGGGTCTTCTGAAACGATGTCATTTATACAACTATCACACATTAGCGAACCTATCTTACCGCATTCACAACAGTAGTGCGGGGCAATTATTTGAAGCATCCTATCAATCATTGTGATTTTTACGTTTTGCGCCCTCCTAACATTGATTATACTGCTAGGTTTGGTTATACTAATAGAGACTATTGTCAATAGAGCCTGAAGTTAAGTGGAGGATACAATGGCCCGTAAACAAAATGACGACTTGCTAATCGAGGATGAACTCGCTGCTGCATTTCTAGACGACAACCTAACATCAACCGAGCCTGCGCAAGCTGCAACACCCGCTGTTGACGACTCATGGGAAGAGGGTGAGGACGATTTCCCAGGTCAGCTCGCAGTAGATGTATATGAAACTGCTGAGACACTTGTGGTCAAAGCTCGCACCGCAGGTGTAAACAAAGAAGACCTTGATGTCAGTATCTCAGATGGTATCCTGACAGTTAGTGGCACACTCTCAAGTGGTGACGATACTGACGCAACCAACTGGCATATCCAGGAATGCTACTGGGGCGAATTTAGTCGTACCGTAGCACTTCCGGTACCTGTCAAGGAAGACGAAGCCCAGGCTTCACTCAAGGATGGCGTGCTCAGCATTACATTCCCGAAGGTACAACAAGAGCAGGCGAAGAAGATTCAGGTTCTGTAGGCAAAGAAAGCTTACAAAAAGCCATATAAAACCCCCGATACTCGGGGGTTTTATAATACCACCACAAGAGAATCTCCGTGAATCCAGGTGGCAGATTATAACAATAAAAGAAAGAAGTCAGGCCGTTACCTGACTTCTTATACAAACCTATGCCTTTGTCTTATGTAGTCTTCAGAACAACAAAGTTCACGATTGCAAACGCAAAGATTGCAATAACAAGACCGATGATCGCATAGAGAATGGTATTCTTCGCACTTGTCACAGCAGCTTGATTGCCACCTGATGTTGTATAGCGAATACCGCCCCAAATAAGCATAATAACCGCTGCAGCACCGACAACATAGAGCATGATGTTGATGATATTCTTAATGATCACCTCAACATTCTGCGTCTGGCCACTCGTACCTACGTTAGAAGCACTTAATCCCTTGTTGATCTGCGCATTCGCATCTGGAGTAGTAGCAACGAGGCTAACACCAAAAGCGAGAACAGGCACCATCAGAAGGCCGGCAAGGGCAGTCTTTATCGTCTTTTTCATTTCTTTCTTTCCTTTCATTACTTTGAACTACTATCTCTATTTTATACCAGACAAAACGTATTTTGTTAAGTATATTCCTATCTACATCACGGCGTTCACAACAAAGCGTGCAATCGCATATGCAAAAATAGCAACTGCAAGTCCAATCACACCGCCTAGTAGCATCTTCTTTGCGCCCTCAACAGCCTGCTGACTACCACCTGATGTTGTATAACGAATGCCAGCGATAATAATCACTATGACCGCTGCTGTTCCAATAATGTACAGTAAGATATTTATGATGTTTGCGATTAATTTATCACTGCTGCTCTTGTTCGCGTTCTTCGAATCTGCACAAAGACTTGATCCAGCGTCAAGATCACACGGAGTTAACTGGGCAGCGCCCACATGTGTCGTCGCCACACCAACGCCAGTCGCTACTGCCAGAATAAATCCTGTTATGTACGTAAAAATCTTCATATGTTAAAACCTATTCGCAATAAAGTTTGTAATAGCCCACGCCGCAATAATCACTACAAGCCCGATTACTGCATATAATAGCGTATTTTTAGCCTTTGTCATTCGGCCAGGGTCTCCACTCGATGTCACATAATTCAACCCACCGACGATAATCATTATGACTGCTATGGCACCAGCGATATAGTAAACAAGATTGAAGGCCTCCTTTAATACATTCGCCGCCGTCCCGTCATATACGCCGTAGTCATTCGTGCTACCAGCCACAACCTTCCATATGAGACCCTGAAGTGCCGTCACCCCAAGTGCAATAATAAGCCCGACCGACGCATTGACAATTGTCTTCATCGCACCAGCGGCCCTCTCAGGAGAACCACTACTTGTGAGGTATTGGAATCCACCATATATCATGAAAGCGACTGCCACGATACCAATGACACGCAGCGCGATCTCTAGAGCATTAAGAACAATTCGCCAGATATAATACGTTAACGCTTCTTCATCAGTCTTAGTAGGGAACGCGGCCTCGGGCTCGTGTATTTTGCAGTTGGCATCGACCAGCCCATCGTACCAAGCTGGGAACCCAAGAAACTCACCACAGGCAGCTGACGCCGACGATGGCGTGGCGATTGTTAATCCAACAGCACTGGCTATTACTAATGCTACACCTATAATCGCCGTCTTTAGATTCAACATCGCTAAAATACCCCTCCTGGAATCAGCCACTGTAATAACGAGAACATCAGGGCAAATACAAGCACACCTATCACGACATTCGTAAACGTACTCTTGGCTTTTTTAACCTGCTCCTGATTTGGACCAGCACTTATATAGAGAACCGCTCCGTAGATAATACCTGCAACAGCCAAAATCGCCACACCACCCGTCATAAGCTTGACTACAAATTTCAGTAGGTCCCATATAGCTGTGTCTTTTGGATCGCTTGGTGCTCCGTTTATTACTGTGTTTATAGGATCAGACTTGGCTTTATTGCACATAGATTGCGGCAATACACCACACTCAAGCGTCTTTGCCTGCGCTTGCTGCGCCGACAACGTAAGCAAACCAAACATACCAGCTACCATCAGCATTGCTACAGTCATCATCCGTATATGTTTATATTTTTTCATCATGCGTATAGTATATACTATTTTGTTATACTGCATAATGGATGGTATCAGAAAATATAGCAGACTCTAAGAAACAGCAAAAGCGCTCACACCACACAATCCGGCTTATTATCTATGCGATAAGTATGCTGCTGTGGATTATCGTTGCGCTTTTTCTATCACGCCAGTGGGTTGACCTGCTTGCGTATCTACTCGGAGGTCTTGCGAATGTCCCTGCAGTGCAGCTTACGCTTCAGGCCGTAGAGTATACGCTCAATGCAGTTATTACTATTGGCCTTCCTCTGCTAATCATGCATGTTATTCGTAAGGTATCATGGCGCAAACTACGTGACGATACACTGCGTAAACTAGGACTCACCAGGAAGCCCACCTGGACAGACGTTGCTCTGGGTGGTATTGGCGTACTTGCAACTATTGCGATTGCATGGCTTATCATGTCAATCCTTGGTACCGTAATACCTTGGTTTGGGCTAACAGACGGGCAGGCCTTCAGTCAATCAACCCGCCTATCTTCAATTGATTTTATACTTATATTTATTGCACTCGTCATCATCGCACCTGTCAGCGAAGAAATACTTTTTCGTGGGTGGATGTATGGTACATTGCGACGCCTGAGCAAAACAAAAGGTCTCATTGCCTCAATAGTGATTGTGTCGTTGCTCTTCGGCTTTGTCCACGGACAAGCTAATGTTGGCATCGTTATGATCATCATGAGTATCATTATGTGTATTCTGCGAGAGCACACAGGTACAATCTGGGCGGGAATATTTCTTCATATCTTTAAGAACGGTATTGCCCTGACACTTCTTCTTGCACGCTAGGACTCGTAATAAATGTAAACAAAAGCGGTTTATTTACTTTTACTATTATCTTTTATATACTATGCTCATGGTTTTATGCAGGAGGGAGTCTTAGCGATGTCAAGACGGTTTAAAGTGATAGCACTCAGTATCATGCTGATCGCCAACATGACAATCGCCCCCTTTATGCAACTCACCTCACCTGCAGGCATTGATCGTGGGCCTGTAGCAGTTGCTAATAGCCCAACCGATTCAAGCCTAGATACCGCTGCTTCAAGCATGGGTCTTTTCGGTCTTGATACCATCTGGAATGGTATCAAAGGCTTCTTCGAAGGTATCGCGAGCTTTACGCAAGGAATGCTTGAAATTGGCGTCTGTGTCTCAGAGTGGACTACTGGTGGCGGCAGCATACTCATAGCCTTACTTGTCTGTCCGGGACTTGGGATGGTCAAGGGTATTACCAATGTGCTTGTCCTTGTATTCGAAGATATGTTCACCGTTGGTATATTCACCGATGCGGGCACAAAAGACATTATGCAGTCTGTACACGGAGCCTTTACCTCTATCGCAAATGTCGTCTTTATTATCATCTTCATCCTAGTCATCTACTCTATGCTGACGTCAGTTGGACTGTCCAATTATCACATCAAGAAGATGGCACCAAAGCTTGCCATCGTTGCTATCGCTGTCAACATGTCTTTCTTTATTACAGGACTACTCGTTGATCTATCGAATGTCACAGGGCATGGGCTCAAAACGTTCCTCAATTCAGTCGGTCAAAGTGCGATCATAGACAAGGGGTGTAATGATGTTCACGAAGGTGATGCAACGGCAATACAAGATTGTATCGATGCTGGTGGTGCAGAAATTGGTGAGCTGTTTGTACTCATGGCAGAAGGCGTAACGAAGGCTGATGCATTTAGCTCACTCACGCAAGCTACATCAGCCCCAAGTATGCTTCTTGTTATGGCTATTGCAATTGTTGTCGTTGTCATTATGATGCTCATCGCAGCCATCACGGTGCCTATACTGGCGGCAATCCGTATGGTTATGCTCATATTCCTTGTCGTCGTATCGCCAATAGCCTTTGTCTTGATTTTGCATGAAAAAACACAACCACTCTTTACGAAATGGTTCAAGGCATTCGGCGGGCTACTGATTGTATTTCCTGCGTTTGCTATGTTTGTTGGCTTATCTCAGATTGCCACTATCATCTTCTACTCAATGGATGGAACAGGGGATGTAGGAACACTATTTCTCAAGTCAATTGGCGCACTCATCTCCATTGCGTCTCCAGTACTATTTATTAAGCCCCTTATGAAATCTAGCAGCAAGCTCATGGCGGCCGCATCACAAAAGGTCAACGGTGTACTCAAGGGTGCTGCAGCGGTCGGCATAACGGCTGCCACTATGGGTGCGGGGGCTGCTGTTGCTGGTGCGGGCTTTGGAGCTAAGGCAATGGGTGCACTAAAAGCCGCGCCTGGAATCGGAGGAAAGCTCGGTCACGGTATAGAGAGCTTTGGTAAAAATAGTCTACGTCGAGGCAAGAACAACTGGGCTTCTCGGCTTGCTGCCAAAGACGCTGCTCACAAACGAGAGGGTGATCACAATGAAAGATTCCATACTGCCGCACAAAGTGGTGATGAGGCATGGAAGCAACAGGCAGAGATGAGGCGACACGAAGAAGATGTCAGTGATGCAGGGGCAATCTACAGCGGAGCGTCAAATGAAGAGATACAAAACGCAATGGCTGGCTTCAGCACGATTAAGAAGCCTGATGGATCACTAGCTCGAGGTGGAGCTATAACCGACGCAGGTAAACAAGCCGCCTGGCAAGAAGGTGCTAAGCGAAAAATTATCAACCCAGAGACAGCGTTCAGCCAACTTATATCCGAGAGTTTACTGGATGGCATGTCTGCGCCAAGTCGTGCAGCAGCACTACAGCAAAATGCTGCCCTCACTCAGGCATTACAAGCAGAGCATGGTGAAAATCTCGTCGGTGGTAACCTTGCACGACAGATGTCTTTAGGTCAGGTCACTTCTCAAGATGAACTTGAAGCAGGCTTCCTAAAGAGATTTGGCGCAATGACCGATCAAACTGTCGCTGGTGATGATAAGGCCCTGAAGACGCTAACAGACATGGCAAAAAGCAGTTCAAAACAAGCAGCAGAGGCAACCCAGAAGCTCGATACAGCCTCAATGTCAATTATCGGTAATAAGGAAGCCGAACCACACTTATCACAAGAATCTCGAGAGATTCTTACTAAGCACTTGGAAAATAGAACAAGACCGCCGAGGCCATAGCCTATGCTAGAAACACACAAACTCACCCAAAACGTACAAATCAAGGTGTACGAGACGGCCACAGACCTGCCGGGATGGTGGGAGTCGTTCTTTGCGGGGTTACTGAAGGCACTTCCATGGATTGGTCTTGTAGTCGGAGTTATTGCACTAGGCGTACTGATATACTTTGTCTACCGACATATTATTACGACCTACAAGCATACCGAAAAGTTCTGGAGCAATTTTACTGCTGTCAATAGTGTCATTTTTCTTGCAGTTGCAGGTTTCATATACGTCAACTTTAACATCATAACGGTACACTTCGAGAAGAAGAACCTCGTGATTACTGTCGTTAAGGATCAAAGTCTGACTGCCAGTGTCGACAATCCTCTCTATGTCAGAACAGGGTGGGCGAATGGTCACGACCTTTCGCTCGCAGTAGCCAACCCCGTGGAGCGTATCGTCCCATCGAACGCCGCCTACGCTGCATCGCCCGATCAGGATCGTGCCATCAAGCTGGCTTTGCGACTTCCTGATGGCACGATATTAGAAGAGACTCCTTCCGAGATGACATTTGTTGATGCAAACCCGTCGCGACAGACAACACCAGACCGCTACCAGCTCATCGCCGCAGTCCCTGCAACCACTCCTGCTGGTACATATGCAGTCGATATTGACTGGGAAACATCTAGGCGAGATTCTATGATAAGTGTTGGAACAGCCCAAAAGCTTATCGATAGGGAAAAGGATAATAAAGAAGTGACAGACAAGATGTGGAATCTTGAGGGTGGCAAAAAAGCCGGTGATGATCATAATGTCGTAACTTACAAGAATACCGTTGGAGGTTATTTAGAGCCAGATGATATCCCAACTCAAGAGATGTACAAGACTAACTGTGGTGATGACAATACGCTAATTGCATACGGATTGAATAATAGTAACGACGACACAAAAAACCAAACCAGATCAAGTGCAAAGGATCGATGCGAAGCAGGGAGGTACCCAAAATTCCACCACTGGCTCAATGCACCACATCCAGTCTATCGAGAGAATATCAAAAGTATTACATTCAAAGACAGCCGACCAGCCACCAGCGCATCAACTGACGATGAAAACGGTAAATATTGCTGGGATATCTCAGAACGACAGACAAAACAGGTTATGGCCTGTGCACAGCGCCGAGACAATATCCACGTAAAGGTTGGAGATCTCGAAGGACTAGGACTGGGAAATGCAGCTGCTGACGTTGTCCAGTGGGCAGGAGACGCGGTGAATCGTGTTAAATGTGCTGCCGATTGGTTCCTCAGCCTTTTCGGTGTGACGGATGAGTGTGACGAAAATGAATGGAATGTTGATACGCTTGTCATCGCGTCATTTCCACAACCTCTTTATGATATCGTCATCGGACAGGATGGTGGTGTTAACGCGCCGATAAATTCATCAAATCTATTCTTTTACGTTGGGCAAGATACCGACTATATTGTTGACGGGCGCTTTATGGTGCCCCGGGAGAAGGCCCGAGATTGGTATGACACAGTTGATCTCATTGGTAGTGATTTTACCCAGTTAACTTCGGAAATACCGATCATCGGCCCTAGCATAGAGACGGCTGCCATCGTAGGAGATTTCTTCGTAAACCTAGTAGAGGACCCTATTTGGTTAACAAAAATATGTGCTCAAAGTAGATATTACGCCTACGGCCCCAAACTAAATGACTCCAAAGAGTGTACGTCAAACAGCGACGAAAAAGCCCAAACAACCATTGATACGGAAAACTTCATTGTAAAAAATGTCGTAGACATGTCATCAATGTTTGAGGGTGCCAAGTTCAATAATCTTAGCAAGGCCCTCACTCCGTCATTCCGTAATAATACCGGAAAAGTTAAAAGTATGAGCCGTATGTTTGCCGATACGACCGATATGGCAAGTTGGACTGGTGGTGGTAGCCTACTTGGACTCTTTAGTGCTAACACACTTGACACTTCTGCTGTTGAAAACTTTTCGGGTATGTTCTCTGGGTCTCGTTTTGGCATGTGCGACTACGACAGTGGGGATAGATGTAAATACGACAAAGACAAGGCATATGATGGGGGCGAATGTCTCGATGGTGGGCGCAACAAGTGTGGTATTAATATAAGTAAATTCGATACCAGCAGTGCGACTCGAATGGACAACATGTTCTCCGACGCTCGTGAAGCACGAAATATTGTGCTTGGAGATATCGACACGGCAAAAGTTACTGATATGAGCTGGATGTTTGCCGCAACAGGCAAGAACGAAGAGCTGGACATCTCAAAGTTTGATACCAGCAAGGTAACGAATATGGCGGGTATGTTCTCGGGTACGAAGCTAAAAGCGCTTGATATCACCAATTTTGATACCAGCAAGGTAACGAATATGAATCGTATGTTCGAAAACCTCTACCAAGACAAGAATGCAGAGCTCGACCTCGAAAACTTCGATACGAGCAAGGTAACGACCATGGAAGGCATGTTTAGCGGATCGAATGTGTCATCGCTGAATTTGACAAAGTTTGATACCAGCAAGGTAACGAATATGAAAGATATGTTCTTCTCGCTCGGGGAAGGGACAACAAGCGTCGATCTGACCAGTTTCAATACCGAAAACGTCACCGATATGAGCTGGATGTTTGCCAATATCACCCCAGAACCTACCGATGCCACCTGTGACCTGGCGAACGACATAGAGGCAAGTACTGCTATCAAAAAGACAGCATTGATCCTCGTGCCAATGAGTAATGCGCGACTCGAGAATCAAACTGAGCTAACAAAACTACCCCTTGGTGACCCCGCAAAGTCTATCGTAGGTAAGGATGCTGATCAAGAACAATGCGAAATGGACACTAGTGACACCGAGGTTCAAAATATTAAAATCTCTAAATACAGCAAGTCGAACGATGCTGCATTTAGCCGCGCTGGCCTCGACCTGCGTAGCTTCAATACCAGCAAGGTAACAACTATGGAAGGAATGTTCGCCGGCAGTAAAGCTGACCTGGTGAACTTCAAGCCATCTACCGAGCTGGGCGCTGACTTTGACACCAGCAAGGTAAAAAATATGAGCTGGATGTTTGCCGGCATTGGCTACAGTGCGATTACTCATATGCCACTCAATACCGACAGCGCGACAAAGATGGTTGGTATGTTTGCTGGTTTGTTTATCAACCGAGACAATGGGAACTTTGATATCTCTACCATGGAGGTTCCTGATGGCAATAACCCAGATGTAAGCTGGATGTTTACATCATCCTGTGTAAATGGCAAGATTGATGGTATCACTTTTTCTGAAAGTATGAAGGGGTATATCGAAGGTCTACCAGAAGATGATGATGACCAGAACAATAAGCGGAAATTTATTTTTGAAGACATGACCGACTCGTGCGGTAGCGGTAGTGGCAGAGGTGGCGGCACGATGATTGGAGATATCGTCCATTACCATCAATGGGATCCCCTGTGGGCAAATAAACCTTTCTCCGGATCCACCTTTTACGCATCTGGTTGCGGACCGTCATCGATGGCGATTATCCTCGCATCGATGATTGACCCAAGCATCACACCGGTTGATGTCGGTGCTGTGTTCGGCGCTCAGAGCGGAGGAACATCTTCGTGGCAAAATGCAATCAATGGAGTACATGCAAAATGGGGCGACAAAGTCCGTATAACAAATACGTCATTTGACACCGCCTACGAATTTGTCAAAGCAGGTAAGGGAATGGTTTGGCTCGGTGGTGGTGGGCCACCACCATTCACAACCGGCGGACACATGGTCGCGATGGTTGGCGTCGAGGCCGATGGACGAGTAATCATAGCAGACCCGTGGGGAGGAGAAGGACAGGGTCATCAAGATATCGCAAGCTACCCAAAGAGCCAGATAGCAGCTGGCCTCGGGGGCGGTATATTTACGGTTGAAAAGATATGACAAAACGAAGAATACGCATCACTATCATCATAGCCATACTCGTTATCGGAGGTGTTGCTGCCATGCTCATTGTGCACCAATTATCTACTAGTCGCGAAGATGCCGCTGACACCTCGCAAACTCAGACACCACCACGAACCCCCACCGACATCGTCGATCGTGATACAGGAGAGCACTACGACCCAGAAGAGCCGAAAATATCGACCGGCTGGACCGATCCAGCTGCCAGTAGCACGCAGCTATTCGGAATTACCGAATTTACCGAAAAACTCTATGAGGCAAAGCCTCGTATCGGTAACATTCTGACCGACACCAAGTCAGCACTCTACTATTACGGTGATACTGTATTGCAACGCAAGTACGCTACTCTCACACTCATCCCATCATCCATCGTCATATCCGATTCGTCTATTACCGGTGACATACGACTCGGACAGACAGATATAAAAGCATCTTTTGAGATTGTGATTATGACAAGTGCTGGCTCAGACCAGCATGCCGCTATTACGATCAAGCAAGATAGCAAAATCGTCCTTACCTTTGCCGGCGGTCTACAGAATGTAACTGGCAAAGGCTTTACAATTCGTCAAAATAATATGACTTCACTAGCAGTCGAGATTGGCGGGCAGGAAACCGAGGCAGCCTTGCAATACATTACCGCCCTTGGCTACACACTATCAGACCTCACCATCACACTACGTGACCACAGGAGCCTATTTGAATGAAAAAGGTTATAACTAGTATCATCATTGTACTGTGTATTGGTGCCGGTATCTGGATCGGCAGTATCATTCTGTCGTACAAGAAGGTGTCATTCCAATTGCTCGGTGAAGGATATAGTGTCCGCGTCCATAGCAATACCGGAAAGGAGCTGCGTACCGTCGACACAAGTCAAGATGTGCGGCTACAAGCTGGAGATTATGGCTACCGAACGATCGGTAGTGAGGTGCGAGGAGATATCGTGCCGTTTCGCGTCACATCATCTGGCGATACTATCGTCATCAAGCCTCGCTACACCGAAGGATACTTACAGAACCTTGCCAAATCAGAGCAAGAGAATATCCTCCGTACTCTCGTGCAGCAATACCCATCTGCTCACAATATAGCTATCACACGACTCGCCCTCGACGAGATAGCCGAGCTAGCCTATGGCACCTTGATCATAGGGGCCGATACCGCCAATGTCTATCGTTTTGTCATGAAACGAACCGACACATCGCAGCCATGGAAGGTTGCCATCGTGCCATCCATCATCATTAGTCGAGAAACAGCAAAAGCCAACGGCATACCAGAAGATATCCTGAACAGCCTATACAAGCCGTCCAATCAATAAAATAATGACATATTGAAGAGGGGTGCCGGGCCCGAAGGCCCAGCACCCCGTGGGTGTTGC
>CAYYWC010000010.1:0-15051 GCA_964475295.1 uncultured Candidatus Saccharibacteria bacterium | reverse complement strand
GGTAATGCTGTGCCGCCTAATCTAGCCTACGCTGTAGCGACTGCGATTAAAGAGCAATATTTCTAATTGTTCTCAAGCCACTCTACAGCTCGTTTGGCGACCTCGGGGTCATCATCAAATCTGCCAATACCCGTATTGCAACTTTCGCATAGCCAACCCCTTACCTTTCCGGTTGTATGATTATGATCGAGTACAATCTTAGTGATACCGGCTATAGTGGTTTTTTGACAGATAGGGTACGTAAAGTCTGAAAAATCGGCCACTCTTTTTAATGTCCATTCGCTTCTATCTTGAGTAGTAATAGACATACCATTCTTTAATTTACGACACTCTCTACAAGACGGTCTTTTAGTGATTAAATTGTCTTTTTTATGTCTATTATCTTCGAACCACACACTTGTTTGCAGTCTTTTGAAACATCTATCGCAGACCTTATAATCATGCCTGTCGCCAGTTTCTCGAATATTAAATTTTTCAACAAATCCAGTATCAACATCCAATTCTAAGTTTGGACGTAAAAATTTAACTTTGTAGGTTTTTGCAGCTTCATTCGAGTCAAGAATAACCCCTACATCACTTATCTCAATATCATTAACGTTAGGTATTTGCTTGCTTAAGTATACATATTCCATGGTCTAAATCACTGTGGTCGGGGTGAAAGGACTCAAACCTTCGACCTCTCGGTCCCAAACCGAGCGCGCTATCAACTGCGCCACACCCCGATAGGTGTTACCTTACACACTATACACGAATTGGGGTAGTTTTTCTAGGGTGAAGTTGTCTAGTAGGTTTGATACGATAGATAGTAATGGTAAAGAAGAAAATACCACGTATTGCAACCTTTGATATACTTCGCGGCTATCTTCTCGTCGGTATTTTTATTGATCATCTTAATTTCTTTCCCAATGGTCTTGACTGGTGGTCGGCGCGCGGTTCGCTGTTCGTTACGATGGCAGAAGGATTTTTTCTTATTTCGGGTATTATCTTGGGTATCGTACGTGGCTCCAAGCTCGTTGATGTGCCATTTCGCAAGGTTGCGAAGCTGCTATTGAATCGAGGATTCCAATTATATGCTACGTCTATCGTCTTGACGCTACTCTTTACGGTTATTGCTTGGAGCTTTTTTATGGGCACGCCAGGTCTCAAGCCTGATCTTGCGCCGCAGGGTACACCAATTTGGCAATTGATCTGGGAGACGCTAACGCTGCAGTACTTCTATGGCTGGGCAGATTACTTGCGGCTCTATGCAGTCTTTCTTTTTGCGAGCCCACTATTCATGTGGCTACTTCGTCAGGGGAAGTGGTATATCGGACTTATGGTCAGTGCGGCTGTTTGGCTGCTATTTCCTGATCCGCAGGTTGCTACGGGGATTCAGCAGGAACAGGCTCAGTTATTGAGCTGGCAGTTCCTGTTCTTCATCGGACTAACGATAGGGTTTTATTGGGGTGAACTGCAAGAGCGATGGCAAGCACTATCGCAGCGTGTTCGTCGAGGCGTGATTGCAACGTTGTGGATGACGACAGCTGTAACGATCTTTTATAGTGTTGCGACGACACTTGCGACCATGGGGTACGATATGAGTTGGATGTGGGCAACAAGTGAGATTCGTCATGAGCTATTCGTACATTTCTTTGATAAAGAGCAGCTGCCACTTACTCGCATTATTCTTGCAATGGTTTGGTTCTGGGCTGCGTTTTCGTTTATCAGGATGTTTGAGTCACCGATCAAGAAATGGATAGGTTGGCTCTTGGTGCCTTACGGCATGAACTCACTGTATGTTTATACAGTTCATGCATTCATCATCTTCTTTCTGCAGGTTTATTTCGCGTCTGGATCGCTCTTGTTTAATCTACTTATTTCACTAGCAGGCATCTTCTTGACACTCGTTATGATACGGTATAAGGTGCTTATGAAAATTATTCCACGCTAAGGCGCTATGCGGAAGAGCCGAACTGACGAGTCGCCAGCCTCTATATGAGAAATGAGCTGCCAATTTGCTGGCACTAGGTCAGTATCGTAGTCATGACTTCCAGTTTTTCCGACGAGCCAGACTCGTTCTGCGTCTGTCGCATTGATGTCTTGTAGGTCGTGGAAAACAATTTCATCTTGATTGGCATATATGAGGCTTGATTCTCCGGTTGATATCAGCGGGTCTTTTGAGAGAAGATGCAGGGGCTTACCTGTCGTATTGTAGTAGCTAAAGTCAAAGAATGTATAGAGCTCGCCCGAGACGATAAGGTCATTTGGTTCGCTGTGCTCATTAACATAGGTCGCAACGGTATTCATTTGATGAGTGGCAGACTGTGCAACGCGCATAATTCCTAGCATTGAGATGATAAGCACGCCACACACAAGGGCAGTTTTGATTGATGCTCGGAGCCTCGCATTGGTAATGAGAATTGCGAGTAGGGCAGAAAACGCAACTGCACTATAGATAAAGTAGCGATCGTAATAGACAGGCTGTCGTATGATACTGACGCCAAGTGCAATGAGCAGGGGTACGCTCATCCATGCGATAACAAACCAGATGGATGGGCGTCGTGGTTTTGCTGTTCGCATCATAAAGATTGTGACGAGGCAGGCAAGGAGTAGCGTAAGAATGAACTCAACTGCGGCATTGAGGCTATTGCTTGAGAATGCAAAGAATTGCATAAGGGTATTCGGGATCGTCTCGGCATCAACGGGTGGTATCCAATAGCCCTGTTGAACGCGCGAAAACTGCGCGACAGCAACCGGAAGCCATGTGCTAAAGAGTCCCGCTGCGATGAGATTCCCTGTCCACCAAAACTTATTTGAGATGAGACTTTTGAAGCCCCCATAACGATACCAGGCGTAGCCTATGTGGACGAAGATGATAAAAGCCGCATAGTAGTGTGTGTAGAGCGCCGCTGCCATCAGAAGTCCGTAGATAATCCACCAGATAAGTTGTTTCTTGGCGTTTGCTTTCTTGCTGTAGTCAAGTGCAATTAACATCGCGAGTGTTGCCGCACAGACGAGAAATGCAGCTATACCGTACATGCGCGCCTCTTGGCTATAGCGGATCAGGAATGGTGCAAATGTGGCAAAAAGCGTTGCAATGCGCGCTGTTGTTTCTGAGAATCGGAGTCGCTTGATGATGAAGTAGACGAGTACGACTGTCGCGACACCAGCAACGAGGCTGAGGCTTCGCAAGGCAAGTTCGCTTGTGCCGAAAAGGAGACTCCACCAATGGAGCATCAGCGCGTAGAGCGGTGGGTGAAAGTCGCGAACCGCGTGACCGATGATTTCAGCGGGCGGGAACGAGATGATCATTGCTGAGTAGCCCTCATCATGCCAGATGTCGGCTTTGGTGATGGTCAAGAGGCGCAAGATAGTCGCAATAAGTACGATGCCAAGCAGGTACCAGCGAAATGAAAGGGACGTAAATGCTATTTTGCCATATTGTAATAATGTCTGTATCACTAGAAAAGTCTCCTCTTCTCAAGTATACTTCATAGTATGAAAGCAGTACCATATAAAGCTCCAGATTTTACATTGCCAGACAGCGAAGGCAAGATACATTCATTAGCTGACTATCGTAATACGTGGGTGGTTCTCTATTTTTATCCCAAGGATGATACACCGGGCTGTACTATTGAGGCATGCGCAATGCGTGATGCACGTGATGATATTGCGTCACTCGGCGCTGAGATTATTGGTGTCAGTATGGATGATGCGGCAAGTCACGAGAGATTCAAGGCAAAGCATTCATTGAATTTCACACTACTCACGGATGCTGATCGAGTAGCTCATGACGCGTATGGCGCATGGGGTAAAAAGCAGTTCGGACGCGAAGGCGTGCTCCGTAAGACATTTATCATCAACCCGGAAGGACAGGTTGTCAAGGTGTACGGGCGTGTGACACCGCTTGGTCATGGCAGTCAGGTTGCTGATGAGCTGAGAAAGCTCCAGCGGGCTTAACGTGGCCGCTTCATTGCCTGTTGGCGCGCACGTTCTGTTAGGCGGTCGTCGATCGGCATTGCTGAAAATGAACCATAGCGATTAATCACCGCTTGGCGAATAAGGAAGTCGGCTATAGCTGGATTCTTTGGTAAGAGTGAGCCGTGGAGGTAGCTACCGATGACATTGCGATAGCGTGCGCCTTCATGATCGTCCTCTAGATTGTTGCCTGCACCGAGCTGGACGGTCGCAAGTGGAGTGGCTTTTGGTCCGAGGTGGGTCTGACCACTATGATTCTCGTAGCCTATGATAGTACCAAATTCATCTGATTGCGTGATGATATTCCCGGTGAGGCGCTCTTCTCCTCCGTACGTTGTAATGTCGAGGATGCCGATACCTTTGATTTTTGTGCCGTCTCGTGTTTCGAAGAAGTGACCAAAGAGCTGATAGAGTCCACAGATCATGAGCATTGGCACGTCGGTGTCGGCGAGTTTCTGGAGAGCACTACTGATGCGTTGTAGATCTGCTTGAACGGCAAGTTGTCCGCTATCCTGGCCGCCTCCGCCAATGACGATGTCAACCACTTGAGGGAATGAGTCACCGGGGTTAAAGCTGTGGATAACTGGTGTATAACCATACCACTCAAGACGTCGTTGTATGACAAGAACGTTTCCATTATCTCCATAGATGTTCATATCATTTGGGTAGAGTTGAAGGATATGAATTACCTTTTGCCGTTTGCTCATTCGTCAATCTCCTTTACTCCTGTGAGCTTGCCGAGTTCACGCCTAAGGGCGAGCATGGCAGTGTAGGTGCAGTAGATTCGTTTTGGTGTGTTTGGGTGATTGTCGATAAACGTATGTAGTGCAGCGATAAGATTAGTCGTTGCATGTTTTGCGACTACTTCATCGTACTGAAGGCGAAGCGCCATATCGTAGCAGCGTGCACCACTTACCATAGCCACACCAGTCTCTCGGAGGCTTTCAAATGATACGTCCCACAGCCAGCTCATATCACGACCGTCGGCATAATTATCATTAATGGCAATCATTGTCTGGTAGCCATTCGGCGAGAATGATGATAGTCCGAGCCGAAAACCACTTGGATTCTTGACGAGTACGAGCTCAAGTGGCTGGCCGTGGAGAGTTAGGGTTTCGCCTCTACCGAACGCAGGTGTTATATTCGCAAGTGTTTCAAATAATTTTTTGGTGTCGACTGCGTCAGTTAGTATATGGCGAACAGTCGCAAGGGCTGCTGCTGCATTGTAGATATTGTAGGCGCCTGTCAATTTGAGATTTGTTGTATATTTTTTACCATCCATGCGGAATGAGGCGGACGATGTGTCGAACGCGACGAGTTCGACGTCTGCTTTGATGCTCGCAACGTTTCTCATAGGAGTATCATCATTCGAGAAGTGACTTAGGAGTGATTGATCGAGTCCAAAATAGCGTACGTCAACAGAATTTGGCATGGAATCTGCAATTTTACAGACGCGTGGATCTTCACGATTGAGTGTTACGGTATCAAGGGTTGCCTCGGCAATCGTCTGTAGGAGCTGAGCGGTGTGGTCAATCTCGCCGAAGCGATCAAGCTGATCGCGCATGACATTGAGCAGAAGTGTATGGCGTGGTGAAATAGCTCGGACAAAATGTATTGCATGTGCCTCATCAAGTTCGAGGACAGCAATGTCAGCATCGAGCTTACCGCTGAGCGATATATCGCCCAAAAGTGCAGCGACCACTCCTCGTGTGAAGTTACTTCCAGTACGATTTGTGAATACCTTGAGCCCTTGACCTTCAAGAAGTTCAACGACCATTTTTGTTGTCGTCGTCTTGCCATTCGTGCCGCTTACGAGGACAACACCTTGTGGGAGTGTACTGAGTGTTCGGCGAATGAAGTTCGGGTCGATTTTTTCAACAAATAATCCAGGCAGTGCCGATCCGCTCCCGCCCCGCAATCGAGCGATTCGTCGAACGGCTTTTCCGAGAAGAATAGAGAGAGGTCGTGGCATATAGTTATTGTATCAAAAATATTGAAGGGGGTCGTCAGTGATAGTAGGCAAACACCTTGGTTTCCTATACAATAAAGCTATGCTTATCGTGGGATTCTTAGGTTGGTGGTACGGCGCTGGGTGGCGTGCGCGGATGGTGGCTATCGGTGAGCGACTTGCAAAGACATTCGATTTCTTTTCTGTCGACCTGTTGCTTCGTACGTGGTTTGCGCCATTTCGGCAGATTGGTACTGACCAGGCGCAACCCGGACTTGCTGGACAAATGCGCGCCTTTTTTGATCAGCTCGTATCACGGATTATCGGGGGTATTGTCCGTACAATCATGATGATTGTCGGTACTTTTGTATTGGTAGCCACTGGCATCGCGGGCATTATTGAGGGTATCCTGTGGTTGTTTGTTCCATGGTTTCCTGTTGTCGGAGCAATACTATTTGCTGTAGGGTGGGTGCCATATGCAGGAGTTTAATTACCATTCAATCCGTGCAGAGAAGGCACGGTTCGGCAATGCGATCGTTGGTCTTTGGCGGATTGTCTTGGTGGTCGTTGCGATTGCCTTTGCTATCGCTGGTGCTGCATTCTTTATGGTAGGGGAGGCGATAGGATGGCTACTGTTAGGTGCTACTGCGATTCCTGTTGTTATTTTGGAGTGGCACCGAGGTGAACTATTCGATGTCCCGAATGGCCCGACCGAGAAGTTGTCCGATACACTGTCTTCAGCACTCCTTGGCGGTATTCCAAAGCATCCGACACCGCTTGATATTGCACAAGCAGCGATGAAAACACCGAGTGGACAGTTTATGGCGGTTCGCTTTGGTCTGACGAGCAACTTCTTTGCAAATATCATCTCGAATGATACGTCTGCAACACCTCAGGTTTGGGAGCTGGCGCTTCGCACACAGCAAGAGGCGGGCGTACCGCAGATAACAGGGGCGGTCATGGCGGTTGCATTGACACGTTCTTTTGCGGGGTATGAGACGATTTTGGCGCACATGAAGCTTGAGGACGAAGATCTTCTTCAAGGGATCGCTTGGCGTCAGCATTTGCGCGAGCTCAGACAGATACATCAAGCACCTCGTCGCACTGGAGGAATTGCCCGAGACTGGTCATTTGGCTATACGCCACTTCTCGACCGCTTCGGCCGCAACATTAGTGCGCAGCTTGCAAGTGGCGGTATGCTGCGGACAAATCTTGAAACGCATCACAAAGCACTTGCTGCTATGACAGACACGTTTAGCACCCGAGGGCGGCAGAATATCGTGCTTGTTGGTCCAAGTGGCGTTGGAAAATCAACCTTAGTCTACGCATTTGCCGAACAGCTGCTCGATGCTGGTTCTACGCTACCGTCACATCTGAAGTTCCGTCAGGTTATCATGCTTGATTCGGCTGCGCTCATCGCAGCAGCACCGGGCCGTGGAGAGCTGGAGGGGCTTGTGATGAGGGTTCTCTCTGAGGCGCATCGTGCAAAGAATATCATTCTCTGTCTTGATGATGCCCAGCTATTCTTTGAGGAGGGCATCGGCTCGGTAGATCTGACGAATGTCCTACAGCCAATCCTCGAAGCGGGTGCTATTCGTATGATTCTGACAATGGACGAGCAGCGGTTGCTGCAAATTGGTCAGCGCAATGCAGTGCTCTTCAACTCGCTTAATCGTGTGAATATTGCTGAGCCTGATCGACGTGAAGTGATTCGTGTGCTTGAGGACAAGATTATCGTCGTTGAGCATCAGCGCAAAGTCGTCTATACATACCATGCGATTACAGAGGCGTACCGCCTAAGCCTCCGCTATATTCATGATATCGCTATGCCAGGTCGTGCGTTTAAGCTTTTGGAGGCGGCAGCAAGCTATGCTGATGGTAGCTTTGTAACGTCAGAGTCGGTTCAGCGAGCGATTGAAGAAACGGTCGGTGTGAAGGTCGGTGTTGCAACGGACGAAGAGGAGCGCGAAAAACTCCTCAATCTTGAATCGCTTATTCACGAGCGGATGATTAACCAAACGCGTGCGGTTTCGGTTGTGAGCGATGCGCTGCGGCGTGCCCGCGCGGGTGTACGCAATCAAGAGCGTCCCATTGGAACTTTTCTATTTCTTGGTCCTACTGGTGTCGGTAAAACAGAGCTCTCTAAGGCGCTAGCGGACGTGTATTTTGGTGGCGAGAGCCGAATGGTTCGGCTCGATCTTAATGAGTTTGTTCAGCCCGAGGACGTTTCGCGCTTGATCGCTGATGGGGCAGAAGATCCAAACAGCCTCACTGCACAAGTAATGAAGCAGCCATTTAGTGTCGTGCTACTGGATGAGATTGAAAAGGCACACCCGCAAGTTTTGACAACATTGCTTCAGCTGCTTGATGAAGGCGTCTTGCGTGATATCAAGAATCGTGAGATTAGCTTTCGCGATACGATTGTGATTGCGACGAGCAATGCAGGGGCGGAGAGGATTCGTGAGTATATCGACCGGGGCTACAAGCTTGAGCAGTTCGAAGAGCAGATTACCAATGAGCTCATTAGTAGCGGTTCGTTTCGCCCAGAATTTCTGAATCGCTTTGATGAGATTATTGTCTTTAGACCACTCACGAAGCCAGAACTCCTTCAGATAATTGATTTGATACTGAAGGGCATCAACAAGACGCTTGCGCTGCAGAAAATTTCTGTTACTGTTGACGATGATGCCAAGATGTATCTTGTTGATCGTGGCTATGATCCGCGTCTTGGTGCTCGACCAATGCGTCGTATCGTTCAGCGGACTGTCGAAAATACCGTTGCAAAGCTGATGCTCGCAGGCAATGCTTCGGCAGGACAGACAGTCTCGCTGTCTCTTGCGGATGTTCAGAGTATATTTGCAAGCGAAGACGCTGCAAAGCAAGTTATTGAGGAGACGACATCTTAGCTACGATACAACAAAACGAGTGCCAACTTCTCCGTCGAGAGTTCTTGTGATTACGCGGGTAGTTCGGCCGTTTGTGATGTAGGTTTCAATGCCAGCACGAGTTGCGGTCCTGGCTGCATCGACTTTTGTTTTCATGCCGCCCCTACTGTGGTTGCTGGTGGCATCGCCAGCATACTGCTCGACAGAGGTAATATCTGTAACTTTCCTGATGAGTGTCGTGCTGTCATGAGCGACTTTATTGAGTCCGCCTACATTGGTGAGTAGTAAGAGCTTGACTGATGTGAATAATCCAGCGTTTATGCACTCGACTGCGAGTGCGGCGGCGAGTGTATCATTATCTCCGAATTTTATTTCGTCGTCACTGATCGTGTCATTTTCATTGACAATAAAAATATCATTGTGCGAGAGACAGCAATTGATAACGCTCAGCGCCTTGTCTCGCATGGATTTTGTATGGACTTCGCGTTTTGTGAGCATTGTCGAACTGATGCGTTTATCACCTATGGCAAGCTTCCACTGCTGTAAAACACGATCCCAGCCACGGGCGGCGTAACGCTGCAGTTCGACCGCGTTTTTTACTTCTTTCCGTTTTTTCCCCTCGTCAACAATTCCTGCGGTTATTGCACCTGACGAGACGAGTATAATACCAGTTCCACTATCCGATAGATGTCGCACCTCGCGGCCTATGTTTTCAAATGAGGTTTTATTAAGCTTCTCACTGTCATGCTCCGTGTCGGCGAGTACGTTTGTACCAACCTTGATGATGAGTAGATTTTTTTCTTGTTGACTATTCATTTTATATACTCCAAAAGGTTCAGCTCAGAGTGATGTCGGGCAGCAAAAACGCCCCTTGGCTGGGGCGTTGATCTGACCTATTGTGATTATTTATAAATAAATAACATACCCCAGCTGCTTTATCGGTGCTGGTGTGGGTAGTATGGAAGCAGCAAGCTGAACGTTGTTTATCATGATTTTATTGTAGCAGCAATGACTGAACATGCAATATTAATGAAGGAAGCACTATTAAAACACAAATGGACAACTCGAGTCGCTCCTTTGCACTAATGACTAAAGCGATACGTCACCGCCAGCAGCATCCTTGATGACTAAAATAGATGTGGCGGGAAATCTCATCATCGTATTGTCTTTTGGTACCCCGAGCAGGATTCGAACCTGCGACCTTAGGCTTAGAAGTCCTCTGCTCTATCCAGCTGAGCTATCGGGGCGTGCTCTATTATTATACACGGCACCTGACGTATAATCGACCTATGCAAGAGGGAGAGTATATTACCGATCGATTGTTGCCACATTTTGTGCGTACGGCTTGTGATAGCCTAGGGCTAACAAGCCAAGTGTTTTCTGATGACTGGGTGATGTGTATAAGAAGTGATGCAGCAACGAGATATGTTGTTGGTTATAAATTTGATATCAATCAGGCAGCCGCATCGGCGGTTGCAATTGATAAAGTTGCAGCGTATCAGGTGCTTGCGGCAAACGGAGTCGCAGCGGTCGAGCATCGCTTGTTTCGTAGTGGCGCAATGCCGGCACTACGCTACGCAGAAGGTATTGTCGTGAAGCCACTAGCAGGCACGAGTGGACGTGGTGTGCGTTTTTTTCGCACAGATAGGGATGCGCATGAGTATATGCTGGCTGAACGTGATGAGGCGTGGGCGGTATCGCCATATGTGGCTATTAAGCGGGAGGTGAGGAGCATTGTACTTGATGGGGAAATTCTGCTAATGTACGAAAAAATCCCTCAAAGTAACACCGATGATTTCGTGCTATACAACTTGAGTAGAGGTGCTGCACCTCAAGATATATCAGTGCAGGCTAGCCACCAGCTAGCTGAGCTTGCCGTTCGGGCGCAGCAAGTGCTCGGACTACGAGTATCGGCAGTCGATTGTATTGAGCTGGCTGATGGTAGGTTTAAAATTCTAGAGGTCAATGACGGTATCATGATGGAGTGGTATGCTCGCATGTCTGATCAACATCACGGGAGGGCACAAGCGGTCTATAGCCGTATTATTGCTGCGATGATGGCGCAATAATAGAAATAGCTCCATCATTACGATGGAGCTATTTCTATGGGGCGAGTGATGGGAATTGAACCCACGGCCTTCGGAACCACAACCCGACGCTCTAACCAACTGAGCTACACCCGCCATACTGCGTGATCTTGCGATCATTCTTGGAGGCTATAAAGTTCATAGCGTGGTGCGGGCGGAGAGAATCGAACTCTCGTCACTTGCTTGGAAGGCAGGTATATTAGCCACTATACGACGCCCGCAACTTGGATTATTATAGCAAAAAGTGTGCACAATGAAAAGGTTGTATTGACGTATTAAAATGCTTGTGGTATAATGAAATTATAGACTCACTAATATAGAAACAAATAATCATGCTCGATCTCAATAAATTTTCAGGTAAAAGTAAATCAGAAATTCTCCACAGCAGTGGATATGCACAGCTTGGTCAGGGTGACAGTATTGGTTCGGCTGGTGGACAGACATTTCAGCAGCGGCTTGAAAAGAGCAATGCACATAGTCGTACAGTCAAGGGGTATCATCATTCAAAGGTTGGGTCACAGCGAGGAGCGTTGCGCGCAAAGAAATTCGCACCACCTTCCGATGGCGACAAGGTAAATCAGCGTTATCGATCTAGGCAAGCATTCAACGCAGGCGATGATAGTGGTGCAGCACAGCGCGGTGACGGTGCGCTTGGGTCAAGACAGGCATTCAACGCAGGTGACTCTCCGCCAAAGCCATCTATTAGCTTCAAGGAGCCGCCAAGCCGCGGATATAATCCGTACGCTTAAATATCACGGATTGTTTCGATATTTGCACCAATTGCATTGAGGCGATTTGCGAGATCTTCGTAGCCTCGATTGATGCTATAAACATCACGAAGAATCGATTGCCCTGGTGCTGCCAGCATAGCAAGGAGTATGACAACTGATGGACGAAGTGCAGGGGGCGCAACAATATCTGCCGCCTTCCATTTCGTCGGTCCTGTTATATACACTCGGTGAGGGTCGACCATTTCGACGGTAGCATTTAGTTTTGAGAGTTCAGTAAAATAGATTGCGCGATTCTCATACGACCAGTCATGGATCAACGAGCGTCCTTTTGCACCCGTTGCAATGAGCCCAAGGAATGGCAGGTTATCCATGTTGACACCAGGGAATGGCATGCTGTGAAGTTTATCTTTTGGCGCGCGGAGTATCGACGGGTGAACAGTAATATCAACAAGACGTGTTGCTTCATTATTCGCAAGGTACTCCGGTGACTGTTCGTAAGAGAGTCCCATGCCAGTCAGAATAGCGAGTTCTATCTCGGTGAATTCAATCGGTACGCGAGTGATGGTGAGTGTTGATTCGGTAACGATTGCTGCTGCAATCAGGCTCATCGCTTCAATAGGATCTTCGCTTGGGTAATACTCTACGTCACGATTGATAGTGCGCATCCCAGTGATGCGGAGTGTTGTTGTGCCGATTCCTTCAACCGTAACGCCAAGTTTTTTAAGGAAGAAACAGACATCCTGGACCATGTAGTTTGGACTTGCATTGCGAATCACGGTCGTACCATCATGTAGCGCTGCTGCCATGATGACATTTTCGGTCACTGTATCGCCACGCTCGGTTAGTAGGATGGCGTGTTCTGGTGCTTTTTCAGAAACAGTCGCGTGGTAGTAGTCGGTGCCGTCTTTTGCCTGCACGTCCATACCGAATGCACTGAGTCCGACAAGATGCGGCTCAACCGTTCGTGTGCCAAGATTGCAACCACCAGCAAAGGGAAGCCTGAAGTCGTCATATTGATGAAGGAGCGGCCCAAGAAGCATAATAACTGTACGAGTTCGCTTGGCGGCATCAACATTCATGTTCTCGAGCTCAAGGCGTTTTGGTGGAATAATCTCAAGGTCGTTATCTTCGTTGAGCCAGCGGGTCTTGACGCCGATACTTTCGAATACCTCAAGGATGCGGTTGACCTCCTCGATTCGTGCAACGCGACGTAGTGTCGTCTTGCCTTTGTTGAGCAGGCTTGCGCAGAGTAGTCCGACGGCAGCATTCTTGCTGGTTTTAACGTCAATTGAGCCGGATAATTTTGTACCACCGTGGACACGGAAGTTGATTTTTTTTGAAGCGTTGAGAGTAAGAATATTGGTCGAAAGTACGTCACTAATACGAGCAATCATTTCGAGGCTAATATTTTGACCGCCCTTTTCGATGCGATTGATAGCACTCTGTGATGTGCCAAGGAGTTCTGCGAGCTGAGCCTGCGTGAGGCCTCGAGCCTGTCGCGTATCCTGAATTAGTGTGCCGATTTTTTGCTTGTATGCTTCAATACTCATATATACATTATATCATCTATGATATAGAAAGGGAAAAGATAGCAAGCAACTAGCTTTCAGTATACGGGTGTATGGTGGATCGGTGTATTTCCATAGTACAATAGATGAAAAGGGGAGAAATGCTATGCAAGACAACGTTGTTGCCGATTTGATCGCGGCAGAAGAAAAACGCCAGCAGGAAGTGACTGAGCTTATTCCGAGTGAGAACTATGTATCCGAGGGGGTGCTCGCAGCACTAGGTAGTGTATTTACAAACAAATACTCCGAAGGGTACCCAGGACGGCGTTACTACGGAGGTCAGGAGAATACCGACCAGATAGAGCAGCTTGCGATCGATCGAGCAAAAAAGCTATTTGGGGCAGATCATGCCAACGTTCAGCCGCATAGTGGTGCACAGGCGAACGAGGCGGTCTATTATGCGTGGCTTGAACCAGGTGATACGGTGCTTGCGATGGATCTCGGGCATGGCGGGCATCTGACACACGGGGCACCAGTAACGCGTAGCGCAAATATCTATAATTTTATTCGGTATGGTATCAAAAATGTCGAGACGGGTGAGATTGACTATGAGGAATTGCGTGAGTTGGCACTCAAGCACAAGCCAAAGATTATTATTGCGGGCTTTAGTGCGTATTCACGAGAGCTGGACTATGCAAAGTTTGCTGAAATCGGCAATGAAGTAGGCGCTCTCCTGATGGCAGACATGGCACACATTGCTGGTCTAATTGTGGGGGGTGTGGCAAAGAACCCGTTTGATTATGGGTTTCATGTGATCACAAGTACGACCCACAAGACGCTTCGCGGTCCGCGTGGAGGGCTCATCCTCTCGAAGGGTACAGTGAGTAATCCGCTAAAGAAGCCAGAAAAGACACTTGAAAATATTCCAACACTGATTGATCGTGCTGTGTTCCCTGGAACACAGGGCGGTCCCCATATGCATGTGATTGCAGCAAAGGCTGTAGCATTTGGCGAGGCGCTAGAGCCAGCTTTCAAGGAGTATGCTGCGCAAATCATACGGAATGCTGCTGCACTTGCAGATGAGCTTCAGAAGGGCGGCTTGACACTTGTGTCTGGTGGCACGAGTAACCACCTGATCCTGGCAGATGTCTATGGTAGCTTTGGTATTGACGGCAAGGAGGCACAGGAGCGCCTTGAGCGAGCGGGGATGACAGCAAATGCTAATTCGATCCCGAATGACATCTTGCCGCCATATCGTCCGAGTGGTCTTCGTTTGGGTACTCCTGCTGTAACAACACGAGGTGCTAAAGAGGCGGATATGAAGGTTATCGCGCAGCGTATTCTTGCCGCCCTTACGGCGACAACGTCAGCGCAAGGGTAGGTAGCCTTATACAACAACTATAAATACCCCATTGAAGGGGTATTTATAGTTGTGATAGAGTGGCTAGCCTAGAGGGCCATTGCACCAACGTTAGCTGACGCACCGCCTGTTCGGTAATGAACGGTCGGTGATGTTGTTGCATCAACAAGTTGAAGATGTACTGATGTGCCATTGCGGAATGCAGTTGCATCACGCTGAGTGTCTGTCGGCACATCAGTAGAAGTCGTGACGTTAACGTTACCGAGAATTGCCTCGTCAGAATCTGCGACAGCAGGCGTGAAGGTCTTGTTGGTCGTTCCTGTAATACCAGTTGGCCAGCTGCCTGAAATAGCGTTGTATGCACGAACCTTGGTTGCTACCTGGTTTGCAAGCTCGAGTGCTGCTGAGTTGCGTGCACGGTTCTGAATACCGGTGTATGCAACGATACTGATTGCCGCAAGAATTGCTATGACGACGATAACGATGAGTAGCTCAACGATCGTGAAACCTTTTGATGTTTTGAGATTCATTTCTGAATGCCCCCTATTTATAAATTAGTTATGCTTGAATTATAG
>CAYYWC010000009.1:0-41434 GCA_964475295.1 uncultured Candidatus Saccharibacteria bacterium | reverse complement strand
ATCCTTCACCCGAGTGGTCGGCTCAACTTTTGCCGCCGCAAGGATGTCTCGAGCAAACTTCGGACCGATACCATATATATAGGTAAGAGCGATCTGAGCTTGCTTCTCATTCGGGATAACAATCCCTGAAATTCGAGCCATGCTTAACCCTGCCTTTGCTTATTCTTAGGTTTTTTCTTGTTGATGACACGGAGGCGTCCCTTACGGCGCACCAACTGATCATCGGGACTGATTTTCTTGACGCTCGCACGAACTTTCATGAGCTGCTAGAAATCCTTTCCGTTAAAATTAATCTCGTAAGCGGAAGCTAATTCGTCCCTTCGTAAGATCGTAAGGGGTTAGCTCAACTTCCACTTTATCGCCTGGCACCAAGCGGATATAGTGCTTGCGCATCTTGCCGCTGATGTGAGCGATAATCGTATGACCATTCTCTAGTTCGACCTTAAATTGCGTATTAGGCAGTGCTTCCACTACCTTACCTTGCAACTTAATTACTTCCTTTTGACTCGCCATAGATATCAACTGCTGATTATACAGCAAAACTTACTTCAATACAAGAGAAAAACAGATATATCTGGTATATATGAATATCGTGTGTTCTACCAAGTTACTTGTATTGTAACACTTCATACACTACGGTCAAGCCTACCCCTGTCGTCATCGTAGCATTTCCATTACTACCTACGTGACATATAGTCAATCATCTGCTATAGTTATATCTGTTCCGAGTAAGAAAGGGGGTGGGGTACTATGCCTCGCCGCAACAGAAATGCCAGGAAGTGCCCGAAGGGCGTTCAGAACGTCGACTCTGCCGTATGGCAGTACATCGATGAAAATCCCACACCTTGCAGTTTGATGTATGCCGCACTAGGCGTACGCAGATTCGAGCCTCGAGTGAGCTCACCGAAAAAGAAGACGCGCACGCGTCGCTCCCGGTAGTCGTAAATCGTCACTCCTCGGAACGCCTCTCGCATCACGGGTGCCGCAAGGCACCACGAAGCGAGGGGCCTTCCCTTTGATTCCTATTCAACAAGAACAGCACGAAGCATGATACGGCGGTCAAACTGCTGATAGCGAGGCACCCACCGACCATCACAGGTGATAAGATTCAATGCTTCTTCGCCGGGCTCGACCGATTCCATCATTGTCTTCATGCCGGTTGTATTTACTTCATCTAATGCCATACTCTCATTTTCGCGTACTTCGTATCGAAACTTCTTACCGTCGCCACGCTCTACCTCAATGACATCACTCTTTTGCAGTGTGCCTAGTTGAGAAAACACACCGTTACGTGTTATGCCGCCATTGTGTGCATTAATCAGTACAGCGCCTCCGCTGCCTGGCGTTGCACTTTTGTCATACCATGATGCGTCACTAATATTCATAGGTGACTCAAGAATGTTATTATCGTCAACTCCGCCAGCAAATACACGAGTATTTACGACACCAAGTGAAGGAATTGAAATATAACGAGGATGCGAATCGGGAACACGATGCTCACTGACTTGCTGCTCTGTGACCTCAGTCTCATCAACCCGAGGATCAGCCGTAGCGAATGCCGGTATACTGACAGGCAGCGGCTCACCTTTCATATACCACTGATATAGATACCACCCAAGAACAGCAGCGCATACAAGCAGGATAAGGCTCACAATCCATCGCCACAGGGCGATTGGCTGTTTTTCCTTTCGTACTTTCAGTGCCACCGGGATTCGCCCTACCTACTTGTAGTCGTCATACGTCACCATAAGGGCGCGTGAATTAAGCTGACGCAACGCTTCAATTGCTACCGATACAACGATAAGGAGTCCTGTACCGCCAATCGCAAGGTTGCTATTTTGCACACCTGCAAAATTATAAAGTAAGTATTCACCAGCAAATGGCATGACGGCAATTAGACCAAGAACTGTTGCACCAAAGAGATTTAGTCGGTTAACCGTGCGCGAAAGATATTTCTCTGTCTGTTCACCCGGGCGAACACCGTCAATAAAACCACCTTGCTTTTGAAGATTCTCAGATATCTCATTACTATTAAATACGATACCCGTATAGAAGTAGGTAAACAGGATAACGAGCGCAAAATATGCAATCGGATAGATAAATGCCTCGATCGTCACACCAGTAAACTCACCTGGGTTTGGCGCCTGAAACCACGTAATCAAGTTATTAGCCAGTACGAGATAGGCTTCATTACCTGAGGCCTTGAGCACCTGACCAATAAACGCAGGTAGGCTCAAGAATGCGACCGCGAAAATAACAGGAATCACGCCAGCTGCAATCAGCTTGATCGGAAGAATACTTTTTACACCACCATAATTACTATTACCTTGCACCCGCTTTGCGTAATTGATCGTCACAACGCGCTGCGCTTCATTAATCTTGACGAGAATATAAAGAACGACAAGCGAGACAACCGCCATGCCAAGCGTCACCCAGAAGGCTAGTGGATTTACAGGAATCGTAAACCAGCCAAAGACACTCAACGCACCGTTTGATGTATCAACAAGTGATTGCCCAAGTGTCGACAGCGTCTGCGGCAACTGACTGATGATACCAGCAAAGATCAAGATACTAATACCATTACCAATACCCTGCTCTGTAATCAGCTCACCAAACCACATCAGCAAGATAGAGCCAGCTGACATCGCGCCGACGGCAACGATCCATTCAATGAGCGATGAGTCCATCAGGACGGTTGTATTACCAGCAAGCACTGTCTCGCGCAGAATGTATATAAAGGCGATTGACTGAACAATAGCGAGCGGGACGCTTAAGATACGTGTCCACTGATTGATTTTGCGACGACCAGACTCACCGTCTTTGTGTAGCTCCTCGAGCTTCGGAACGGCCTTCGTCAAGAGCTGTGTAATGATACTTGCCGTAATATATGGGCCAAGCCCTACGAGAACAATCGAAAAGCTTGCCAATGCGCCACCAGACAGGAGGTTCATGAAGCCGCCAAAGTCAGTACCACCAACAACACTATTGATTACATCGCGAAGCGCCGTTGGCTCCGCAAGCGGCACTGGAATATGCGCCAAAAAACGATAGGCAACCACAATACCAAGAAGCACAAAGATACGCTTCTGCATGTCTTTGTTTTTAAACGATTTAAAGATTGTCTTCCAGTTCATATCAGTCTTTTCTGCCCTATTCCTTTGTTATTTATCACTCTCCAAGCGAACATACTTACCTCAGTATACTACATTTAAACTCAATGAACTACTGTCTTGTAATCTTTCGAATACGGTAATTACTGCCATCACTGACGTATATCTCAGTTCCATCTAAGTTTACCGCGACACCCCTTGGAGTGTTGAACCGAGCTTCTGATACAGGTCCATCGACAAAGCCGGTGCTACCGGTTCCTGCTACGGTTTTTACGGCACCAGACGGAGACACTCTCCTGATAGCATGATTAGACATGTCAGCTATATAAAGATTGTCGCTGCCGTCAATCGAAATATCAGCAATATAGCCAAACCGCGCCGAGCCGCCGACACCATCGACATTACCTTGTGTCGTTGATCCAGCAAATATCGACATGGAGCCTGACGCTGTTACTTTTACAATCTTAGTGCGGTCACTGACATAAAGATTACCTGCAGAATCCACCACCATACCCGTGCTACCAATCTCAGCCCCACTACAACTATTGCCTGAATGTATTGAAATCATAGGTCGAATATTTGCAACCAATGTCGTCGTCGCACCTGTCGACATGTTCACCCTACGGATCGTTGTACTGTCCATCACATATAGTGTGTTCGAAGTCTTTTGTATCGCTACATGCGTTGGTGCCGTGAAACGTGCCGACGTACGACTCCCGCTGCCATTACCGGTACCACAAGAACGAAACCCACCAGCATACGTAGTCAAGGATCCGGTTGGCGTTATCCGCTGAACAACATGAATAAGTCCTGGTGGAAGATATGCATTATTACTACCATCGAGCGCGAGCGCATTTGCGACAAAGCCTGTAGAGGTGCCTGTCCCCGATTCATGCTCAACCCAGGCGCCAGTTCCAGCTATCGTCGAAACAGCCGTCGAGGAGATGACGCGAAGTCGATATGACGCATCGATAAGATATAGTCGTCCATCAGATCCAAGATCTATACTGCTTGGTTGCGTGAAACGAGCCGCCGTCAACGAGCCGTCGGCGTGTCCAGCTGTTCCGCTTCCTGCAAATGTTGCTACCACCCACTGACTACCTATGCACGAGCCAGCCTTTGGGACGGTATTGCCATTCGCTGTGTTTAAATACATCTTCACTCCTGATCGTGCCGTACTGACTGCATCAACACAGTACGATACACTATCACCTTCCTGATATGTCAGAATGACGTTGCGGACTCTGCGTAAAGATCTTACTAGCCTCAGCTGACGCTCCATCAAACACTGTCCCGTCGGGAATGTCCGGATAGCCACTTCCCCAGTTTCGTGCACTCTCCATTGCAGCATACACACCATTCAAATCACTTGTTAATTCGGATTTTGCTACACGTTCACGCCAGCTATTAAACCCAAAATAACCGACCGAAGCAAGGATACCGATAATAAGAATAACGACAGCAAGCTCAACGATAGTAAAGGCAGCGTGGTGTTTGTGTTTGTGCATAATGGTTATGGTTTAACACGATGTACGCTAAACAAAAAACTACTCACATACAGCGAGTAGTTTTGTTGCCATGAAGATAGCGCCCTATTTCTTCGTGTCGGCTTCAGCAGCTTCTTTACTGCTCTGCTTGATAGGTGTTGCAATTTTCTCGAATGTCCCGCCAGCCTTTTTAATAGCTTCCTGAACACTCTTTGATGCACCCTGCACCTTAAGGTCGACCTTAGCGGTCAACTCACCACGAGCAATTACCTTCACCGCGTGGAATGGTGTTGCGATCATACCCGCCTCAAATAGGTCAAAGTTATCGACCTTACCTGAAAGCGTATTAAGATGATCTACATAGACAACTTGTGCTGGAGTACGAAGACTCTTGAATCCGCGGTTCTTTGGAATTGCCTGCGCCAATGGACGCTGACCACCCTGGAACATCGCACGAAGCTTCTTACCAGTACGTGAATTCTGACCCTTTGTACCACGACCAGCAGTCTTACCACCGCCAGCTGAGATACCGCGCCCAACACGCTTCTTGTCTCTGTTTGCGCTAATCTGGAGATCATTGTACTTCATTACTTAGCCTCCTTCTTTGCAACCTTCTTCTTTGGTGCATTGAGCCACTGGTCACGTGGAACAAGTGAGCGAAGCGCTTCAATTGTTGCATACGCGATATTCACCTTATTGGTTGAACCAAGGCTCTTTGAGAGCATGTTACGAATACCCGTTACGCCAATCACCTGGCGAACAACACCACCAGCGATAATACCGGTACCTGGCGCTGCTGGCTTAATAAGAACCTGCGCACCAGTGAACTTAATTTCAGCATCATGCGGAATAGTATCACCCTGAAGTGGAATCGTGATAAGGTGCTTCTTTGCAACATCAGTCGCCTTCTGGACAGCTGTCTGAACGTCAGCACCCTTTGCCACACCGACACCAACCTTATCCTTGCGGTTCCCCACAACAACAAGCGCTTTAAAGCGGAAGCGGCGCCCACCTTTTACAACTCGCGCGACACGGTCAATATTAATGACGACTTCTTCAAATTCTTTCGGCTCCTGTGGTGCCGCATTCCGACGGTCATCGCGTCGGCCCCGACCGCCCTGTCCGCGTCCACCGCGAGCATCCTGACGTGGGGTAGCCTGTGCAGTTGCTTCTGCCATAACTAAAACTCCAATCCTTCCTTACGAGCAGCGTCTGCGAGTGCAGCAAGACGGGCAGCGTACTGGCGTCCGTTGCGATCAAATACGACCGTCGTAATCTTTGCTTTCTTTGCTTTCTTTGCGATATCAGCACCGACGAATGCAGCAAGCTCTGTCGTTGTGCCCGTTTGCTTGCTGCCAACTGTCGTGCTCGCAACAAGCGTATGCTGCTTTTCATCATCAACAAGCTGTGCGCTAACATGCTTGTTACTAATTGTTACCGTGAGGCGTGGGCGCTCAGCAGTGCCCGAAATCTTTGCGCGAACACGATTCTTGCGTAGATTCTTGTTGAGGTTCTTTTTTGCGAGATCACTCATGACTACTTACCAGCCTTTCCTGCCTTGCGAAGGATCACTTCATCGACATACTTAATACCCTTACCCTTGTATGGTTCAGGCTTCTTTAGCGAACGAATATCAGCTGCAACCTGTCCGACTTGCTGCTTATCGATGCCACTGACGGCAATCGTCATTTTATCGTTTGTGATCGTAACACCTTCTGGTGCCTTGTACTTCACTTCATGGCTAAAGCCGAGGCTCATCGTTAGCTCGTTATTGCTTGCAGCAACACGGAATCCGACACCGTTAACTTCAAGCTTCTTCTCAAAGCCCTCCGTAACACCCTTAACAGCATTAAATAGCAATGAACGCTGCAGGCCATGCTGCGCACGCGCTACACGCTCTTCGTTATTACGGGTCACTGTAGCAACCGCACCATCCACTACAACCGTTACATCGCTCAAATGCGGCACAGCGAGTTCGCCCTTGGCGCCCTTTACTGTGATGGCATCTGAATCGACTGTAATTGTCACACCTGATGGCAGTTCAATTGGTAGTTTTCCAATTCGACTCATACGTACCTTTCTATATGGCGCGAGAGAGACTGTTTGTTTTGTGCTGCCGCTTCTAAAAGCAGGTCGCTGAACATCCCGTTTCAACTCGCAAGTTATTATCTCGTTAATTGTAGCACATCTAGCTGTTTTGTTCAATGCTCAAACTTTTCTTCTTTTTTAGTATCGATATATTTAAATATTTTGATATAATAGACTATATGGAGCAACAAACCGTAACCGACGTATTCAAGGCGCTATCAGATGACGCGCGTATATCAATTGTGCGAGTACTTGCACAGTCAGATGTGCCCGTGTCAAACTGCGACATTGTTGCAAAGTGCCAAGCTCTCAGCTCGCTCTCGCAGCCAGCTGTGAGCCACCACTTCAATAAGCTTGTTCGCGCCGGTATCGTAAAAGAGCAGCGACAAGGTACGCAAAAAACCTACCTCCTCTCACACGAAACACTTACGTCTGCCGGTATCGATGCGACAAGAATATAAATCATCCAACAAGGAGGGTACATGGGAAATATTTTAATAGTAACAGGCAGCGTTCGTCCGGGCAGTGTCAACGAAAAGATCGTTCCGATCGTTGTAGATACTGTCGAATCTCAGGGCAAGACAATCACCGTTGCAGACCTTGCAGAACTCGACCTACCATTCTTCAACGGACCTGTCTCGCCAGGTGACCCTAGCTTTGCGCCCACTGATGAGCGAGTAATCCGCTGGACGCAGCTTGTTGCAGACGCTGACGGTGTTATTTTGGTGACGCCAGAATACAACCACACGATGAGCCCAGTACAGCTGAACGCGGTTGACTGGATCGGCAAGGAGTGGGAGAACAAACCTGTTGCGCTCATCGGATATGGCTGGACTACTGGCGGAGGACAAGCTCACGACACAGCCCGCGAAGCACTCTCAGCCACCCTTAAGGCAACAGTAAGCGAGACACAGGCAAACCTATTCTTCACAAAAGACATCAATCCTGACGGATCAGTTATCGACCAGTCTAGTGTTGATGAAAAGATTGGCGCAGCCGTACGGCAGCTTATCTCGATTATTTCGTAGTATTAGCCTTTTATATAAAATTACCCCCTTTATTGGGGGTAATTTTATATTGCACACGGCAAGCAACAGGATATACCTACTCAGTCACCTTGCCCGCCACCCACCGAGCAAACTTTGAAAATATAAGAGAGACTGGGAATGCAACGCAAAACGCCAACCCCCACGCCATCAACCAAGCTGGCACGGTAAATACGCCACGAATCGCCATCATGAGACCGGACATCGTCAAGCTCATCATAAATGCCATAATAAAACCGATAATAAGACCTGTATATCTTCTTGGTATTTTCATATTACTCCTTTATCATTTTACAAACAAAAATAGGGCTCATCCGTCACCTAGGCGATAGACGATGCCCTATTCTTGTCGTGTACTAGTAAACCTTCAGCAACACCTCACCACCAAGGCGAGCCTTCACAGCTTCTTGTCCTGTAATAACACCCTTCGATGTTGAGATAAGCACGAGACCGCGCCCGCTCTTGATGCGAGGAATATCATTAGCGCCTACGTAAACGCGACGGCCAGGCTTTGAGACGCGAGCAATCTCATTGATCGTTGTACTCTCGCCCGGCTTGTTGATCGTAACAACAAGCGTATCTCGGGGTGTTCCAGCTTCTACCTTTACATCCGCGAGGTAATTGTTCTTCTTGAGTTGCTCAGCAACAACCTTCTTTAGCTTGCTACTCGGCACACGCACTTCGTGTTTACCGACTGCTGCTGCATTTCGAATACGAGTCAGAAGGTCGGCGATTGGGTCAGTTGATTGTAGTGACATATATCTTTCCTTTCCTTCTTACCAACTACTCTTTGTTACGCCAGGGATCTCACCCTTTGACGCTTTTTCACGGAAGTTAATACGGTTCAAACCAAACTTCCGCATATAGCCACGCGGACGACCAGTGAGTACATCACGATTCTTCCAACGTGTTGGTGATGAGTTGCGAGGCAGCTTCTGCAAACCATCTGCATCACCAAGCTCTTTGAGCTCTGCGCGCTTTGCGGCATATTTTTCGATCATCTTTTTGCGCTTTTCATCGCGCGCAATCATAGACTTCTTCGCCATATTATCGGTCTCCCTTCTTTTCAAACGGCAGACCAAACTTCTCAAGCAGTGCGCGTGAGTTTGCGGCCGAGCCATTGTCGATTGCAAATGTAACCTGCAAGCCATGAATAACCTGAGTCTCCTCAAAGGTTAGCTCTGCAAAGATTGACTGGTCAACAATACCAAGATTGTAATTTCCACCCTTGTCAAACTTTAGCCCAACACCATGGAAGTCACGAACACGTGGGAGCGCCACATTGACGAGGCGATCGAGAAACTCATACATTCGAGCACCGCGAAGTGTCACCATAACACCGACAGGAGCACCCATATTCGCACGGATCTTGAAGCCAGCAATTGACTTCTTAGCCAGCTTCTCAACAGGAGCCTGACCAGTGATCTTTGTGATCGTATTCTTTACTACTTCAAGATGACGCTTGTCATCCTTTTTCTTACCTGTTCCCACGCTAACTACAATTTTCTCGAGTTTTGGAACCTGATTCACATTCTCGAGGCCGAGTTCGGCTTGCAGTTCCTTGCGATACGTATCAGCATACAAGGCTTTCAAGCGAGGAGCGGTCGTTACAGCTTTAGCCATATTACTTAATCTCCTTATTTTTTAGTGCACGAGCAACGCGTGTTTTACCACCGTCAGCATTCTTTACAAGACCAACACGACTTGTCTGCCCAGTCTTTTCATCAACAACAAGAGCGACCTTACTAATATCAATCGGTGTATGAATATCCTTCTTCCCACCGCGCGGGTTAAGCTGGCTTGGCTTAACATGACGGTGTCCGACACCAACACCCTCAACGAGCACAGTACGCTTCTTTATATCAACAGAAAGCACTTTGCCGGTTGTACCTTTTTTTGCACCCGTAATAATCTTTACGGTGTCATCTTTACGAATCCTTGGCATATTAAAGTACCTCCGGTGCTAGACTGATAATCTTGGCGTAGCCCAGGTCACGAAGCTCACGAGGAACGGGACCGAATACTCGTGTTGCCTTTGGCGTCTTGTCGTCGTTAATCATAACGCACGCATTATCATCAAAGGCAATTGTACTGCCGTCCTTACGACGAATCTGTTCGCGAGTCCGAACGATGACAGCTTTTTGAATACTTTTCTTCTTGACGTTACCATTTGGTGTCGCGTCCTTGACAGTCACGACGACAATGTCACCGACGCGTGCATAGCGACGCCCTGTACCACCGAGTACACGGATAATAAGAGCTTCTTTTGCACCGCTGTTGTCGGTTACCTTTATGCGAGATTCTTGCTGCAACATTACGCTTCAACCTCGCTATCTTCCTTGAGCTCGACCGCACCACGGGCCTTCTCGTCAACAGACTGAAGGGTGAATGCCTTTGTCTTTGATACAGGACGCGATTCGATAATCGTTACCCTGTCACCATCACGAGCCTCATTGTTCTCGTCATGAGCCTGATACTTACGATTTACAGTGTACTGCTTACCGTATAGTGGGTGAGTCTCACGACTAGTAACAGTGACGGTAATTGTCTTGTCGCGCTTATCCGAAGTCACGACACCAGTCAATGTCTTGGCCATATTAGTTACTCTCCTTATCTGCCGCCTGCTCTGCTGCTCGGATTGCAGTAGAGATGCGTGCAATTTCTTTACGAGTGTGCGTGAGCACACGTGGGTTTACCAGCTCACCAGCAGCGTGTGAACGCTTTGCTTGAAGATAGTCGTTGCGAGTCTCAACAAGCTTTGCCTGGAGCTGTTCAATTGACAATACTTCTTCGGCTTTCTTGGCAGTCTTCTTGGTTGTTTTTGTATCAGCCATGATTATGCCTCCTCACGCTTAATGAACTTGGTCTTAATTGGAAGCTTGTGACTCGCAAGTCGCATCGCCTCACGCGCTATATCCTCTTCGACGCCCTTCATTTCAAAAAGCACCGTCCCAGCCTTTACTTTTGCAGCGAAGAATTCTGGTGCACCTTTACCGCCACCCATCTTGAGACCGAGCGGTTTGCGAGTTCGTGGTGTATGTGGAAAGATACGAATCCAGATCTTACCACCACGCTTGATATAGCGAGTCATTGCCTGACGAGCTGCCTCGATCTGACGACTCGTGATGTCGCTATTGCCCTGAGCTTGCAGTGCATAGTCGCCAAAGGCAATATAATTACCTCGACTTGCAACACCATCATTCTTGCCCTTGCGAACTTTTCGATATTTCATCTTCTTCGGTAGTAACATATCGATTAGCCCCTTTCGCCCTTGTAAATCCAGACCTTGACACCAATAATGCCAACACCCGGAGCGTTTGCGCGCGCAGAGTGGAAATCAATATCGGCACGAAGTGTATGCAGTGGCACCGAACCTTGAATCATCTTCTCGCGACGAGCCATCTCAGCGTTATTGAGACGACCTGCGACCTGAATACGAATACCCTTAGCACCGGCATTCATCGTATTCTGTGCAGTCATCTTCATAGCGCGACGGAAATTACCACGACGCTCAAGCTGACGAGCGATATTCTCAGCCACCAACTTAGCATTGAGGTCTGGGCGCTTGATCTCTTCAATATTGATGCGAACCGGCAGTGATGCGATCTTCTCGAGCTGCCCCTTTAGTTCAGTAACACCTGCACCACCCCGACCGATCACAACACCAGCCTTTGCTGTATGGATCGTAATTGTAATCAAGTTAGCGCTTCGCTCGATTTCGATCTTGCCGATTGTTGGGCGTGATTCATATCGCTTTTCAATCAGCTCACGGATCTTGATGTCCTCAGCAAGCCACGTTGCAAAATCTTTCTTATTTGCGAACCATCGTGAATTCCAGTTCTTGTGAACTTGCAGTCGGAAGCTAATTGGGTTTACTTTCTGTCCCATTACTTGCTCTCCTTCTTGTCTGCCTTTTCAGCTGTTTCAGCCTTCTTCGCTGGAGCTGCTGGCTTCTTCTTTGGCTTTTCAACACCAGATACCTCAACTAAGATATTTGATGACTTCTTCTGGAACGGTAGCGCCATACCACGCATGTGTGGCTTAAAGCGCTTCAATCGCTTGCCAACCGTTACAGACAACTTCGTAATCTTGAGTGTCTTACTGTCAAGACCTGCCTCGGTTGCATTAGCAGTTGCACTCTGGATTGCTTTCTTGATAGGAAGTGCACTGCGACGAGGCACATGATCAAGAATCACGAGTGCATCCGCCACAGTTCGATTACGTACCAGACTCGCTACAATGCTCACCTTGCGCGGAGCAAGATCAACACCTTTTGCGTAGGCACGTACTGTCGTAGACTCTGCCATTACTTCTTATCCTTTCCACCGTGCTTGCGGAACTTACGCGTCGGACTAAACTCACCGAGTTTATGACCAACCATATTTTCCGAGATAAGCACTGGTACGTGCACGCGACCATTGTGTACCGCGAAAGTAAATCCAACCATCTCTGGCGTGATCGTACTTGCACGAGCCCAGGTCTTGATAATCGTGCGGTCGCCAACCTTCAAAGCTGCAACTTTACGTGCAAGCTTTACGTCGACGAATGGGCCTTTCTTGAGTGATCGACTCATATCCTAATTACCTCTTCCTCTTCGCATCATGGCGACTCTTAACGATAAGATTACTGACATCCTTGCGTCGGCGCGTACGATACCCAAGTGTCAACTGACCCCATGGCGTACGTGGCGGCTTACCACTTCCGTGGCGACCACCATCACCACCACCGTGCGGGTGATCTGTTGCATTCATAACGACACCACGAACACCCGGACGAATACCCTTGCGGCGATTACGACCAGCTGAACCAATCTTGACGTTCTGATGCTGAACATTACCGACCACACCAATGGCAGCCGTTGCTTCTAGTCGGAAACGACGGACTTCACCTGAAGGGAGGCGCACCTGCGCATAATCACCCTCTTTTGCCATCAACTGCGCCTTCGTACCAGCAGAGCGGACAATTTGCGCGCCCTTACCTGGGTTAATTTCGATTGCGTATATCTGGCTACCGACAGGAATGTTTGCCAGTGGCATTCGGTTTGACGCCTCAATTGGTGCGTCCTCACCACTTGTGATTACCTTGCCTTTATACATACTCGTATCGGCAAGAATGTAGTGATATAGTCCGTGCTGATCCTTTACTCGCGCAATACGTGCTGAGCGATTTGGATCATACTCGATCTCCTCGACCGTTACAGTCAGGCCTGCAGCCAGCTTGTGATTTAGAAGACGATAGTGTCGCTTGACACCACCACCACGGTGACGTACCGTGATGCGACCTGTATTATTACGACCAGCGTTCTGCTTCTTCGCCTTCGTAAGGCTTTTTAGCGGCTTCTTTGTCGTAATTTCACTGTAGTCTTCAGTCGTCATGCCGCGGCGCGCAGGAGTTGTTGGGTTGTATGCTTTTACTGGCATTACTTCTTATCTCCTTCTGCGGGCACATCAAAGACCTGGATACTCTGACCCTCGGCAATCGTTACGTAGGCCTTCTTGAGATCCTTACGGTTCGTTGTACCTGGATAGCGGTTCTTACCTCGACTGTAGCGAACTGCCTTGCCACTCTGTACGAGCGTCTTGATGTTGATTACATTTACGTTAAATTGCGCTTCAATCGCTTCCGTAATTTGCTGCTTGTTGGCAGTCAATGGAACATTGAAAGTATAGGTGTTCGTCGCAAGACTCTGCGCGTATGCCTTTTCGGTCGCTCGTGGAATAATTGAGATGTGTGTCATTATGCCTCTCCTCCTACAAGCCACTCGGCAATCGCTGGCACTGATTGTGTCGAAAGCACAATATGATCAGCGTTCAGGATATGATAAACATTCAGATAGGTTGCACGAACGAGTAGCGCATGCTGAATATTGTTTGTCGCACGAATGATCTCAGGCGTCTTCTCGTCAACAACGATGAGAACCTTTCGATCAAGCTTGTTATCAGCGAGAAACTTTACGACTTCGCTTGTCTTACCGGTCGTCTTGATATCCTTGACCGTAATCTTACCTGCTTCATTCGCAAGTGTTAGCGCCTGACGAATTGCAACGCGCTTTGAGGTCTTGGAGATCTTTTTTGTATAGTTCTCGTTACCGCGTGGGCCAAAGACCACACCACCACCACGCCAGATAGGGTTACGGGTCGAACCGAAACGAGCTCGTCCTGTGCCTTTCTGCTTCCATGGCTTCTTGCCACCACCACGGACTTCGCCGCGCTGGAGTGTCGTTGCGTTTGCGCCACGACTATTAGCGAGGAATGAATCATATGCAAGCTTAAGTAGCTCATGATTCGGCACTTCAACACTAAATACTTCTTTCGGTAGAGCAGTCTTAGCTGCAGTAGTTTTCGTCTCAGCCATTATGCCTTACCTCCAATTACGACCAGACCCTTACGCGGACCAGGAACTGCGCCCTTAAGACCAATGAGGTTGTTCGCCACGTCAACATACGCGACCTCAAGGTTCTTGACAGTGACACGCTCATGACCCATACGGCCTGGCATCTTTTTACCTTTGAAGACTTTTTGCGGGTACATCGAGCCGATCGATCCGACGCGACGCACAACACCATTTCCACCGTGAGACTCTGCGCTCGTGTTAAAGTTGTGTCGCTTCACTGTTCCAGCGAAACCCTTACCCTTGCTTGTGCCCGTCGCGTCAACGACGTCACCAAGTGCAAATGCACTTACGTCAATCTTGTCACCGACCTTATAGTCAGCGGCAGCATCGACACGGAATTCCCGAATAAACTTCGGCGAAACTTCGGCTGACTTTGTATGCCCAGCCACGGCCTTGCTCAGGTTCTTACCCTCACCATATGCCACTTGAACTGCGTTGTAACCGTCGGTCTCGACAGTCTTTACCTGAGTCACAGTCACAGGGCCAGCCTGAATAAGCGTCACAGGAACTGCGCGCCCATCCTCACTGATGATTTGGGTCATACCAATCTTGGTACCGAGAAGTGCTTTCATGCCTTCTTTTCTCCCATTTAAAATCTCCGGTGGCGAGCGGTTTCTATCTGGTTTTACCCTTCAGACCTTCTACATTCACGCGGAAACGAGTTGTTATTACGTAATAAGTTACCACCTTATGGTAGCACGGATCGCTATAGATTGTCAAGATATCAACAACTTCCCTACGAGCCATCTACGACGCAGTAGGCTCGAAAAGACACAGAGGCTTGCTTTTTGTGTTGTCATTTTTATATACTATCCATAAGCGCAATAAACTATAAGGAGTAATCACCTATGGCAGCAAGTAAGCCATCTACAGCAAAGAAAAAACCAGCTACGAAGCCGGTCGCGAAGAAAACAACCACGGCACGAAAAACGACCACAGCAAAAGCAGCAACGACCAAGAAGCCAGCCACACAGAAAGCCCCGGCGAAGCGAACCAAACAGCAAGAACTTCGCTCATTCCGCCTCAGTCGTGATACTCAGAATTTCATCTCATCACGAATCACTATCCAGACAGTCTACTGGGCAATTTTTGCGGCAGCTGTCCTCGCGGCAGGTGTGTGGGTTATCTTCATTCAGCTCGATATTCTCGAGACACTCAACCAGATCTCTCAAGGTCTTTAGAAGAGCCTCGTCACAGCAAAATAACCTCCGATACGGAGGTTATTTTGCTATCATACTTTTCGTATGGCTTACATGCGAATTTCTGCATCAACACCAGCCGGAAGGCTGAGATTCTGCAGACTATCGATCGTCTTTGGTGTCGCACCTGTAATATCAATAAGACGCTTGTGAACGCGCATTTCGAACGCCTCACCACCAGTTTTGTAAACATGCGGACTCTTCACAACCGTATAGGTACTGCGACGAGTTGGTAGCGGCACAGGCCCGGCAACACTTGCACCAGTACGGATTGCCGTATCGATAATCTGCTTTGCAGACTGATCAATAACCTTGTGGTCATACGCCTTGAGGCGAATCCTGATTTTAAGTCCTTCTTCTTTTGCCATAATAAATGACACTCCTTATGTATTGTTATCCCGTAACCTCTGTTCGCTTCGTATCTTCTCACGGCTGACTGAGTTCTCGAGATGATTGATATTGCAAGACAATTGTATCAGATTTCATCATTGTTGTAAATCACTGCGACACCCGTTACTGCAATCAAAACACCCCTCATACGAGGGGTGTTTGAAATAACCTAATCAGTATAGATTATTTGTTGATCTTGGTTACGACACCAGCACCAACAGTACGGCCACCTTCACGAATCGCGAAGTTTAGACCCTGCTCCATTGCAATCGGTGCAAGAAGCTTTACCTTGAAGGTGAGTGTGTCACCAGGCATAACCATTTCCTTGTCAGCTGGTAGCTCAACTTCACCGGTAACGTCAGTTGTACGGAAGTAGAACTGTGGCTTGTAACCCTTTGAGAATGGTGTGTGTCGACCACCCTCTTCCTTCTTTAGTATGTAGACCTCAGCCTCAAACTCAGTGTGTGGCTCGATTGAACCTGGCTTAGCAAGCACCTGACCACGCTCAATCTGCTCGCGCTCGATACCACGAAGGAGAAGACCAGCGTTGTCACCAGCCTGACCCTTGTCAAGGTTCTTCTTGAAGGCCTCAATACCAGTCACGACAGACTTCTGTGTGTCGCGTACACCAACGATTTCAACTTCGTCGTTCAGGTTAATAATACCCTGCTCGATACGACCAGTTGCAACCGTACCACGACCCTTGATCGAGAACACGTCCTCAATTGGCATAAGGAATGGCTTGTCCATGTCACGTGCTGGCTCTGGAACATACTCGTCAAGCGCCTTCACGAGCTCCATAATTGCGTCCTCGTACTTCTCGTCACCAGCAAGTGCCTGCGCAGCAGAACCCTTGATGATTGGAGCGTCTTCGTCAAAGCCGTTCTTCGCAAGTAGCTCACGAATATCCATCTCAACAAGCTCAACGAGCTCTTCGTCAGCGATATCCATCTTGTTAAGGAATACAACGATCTTCGGCACACCAACCTGCTTCGCAAGAAGGACGTGCTCACGCGTCTGAGGAAGTGGACCGTCAGTCGCTGCAACCACAAGGATCGCACCGTCAACCTGAGCAGCACCAGTAATCATATTCTTGACATAGTCGGCGTGGCCAGGCATGTCAACGTGTGCGTAATGTCGGTTCTCTGACTCATACTCAACGTGTGAAGAAGCGATGGTGATACCACGAGCCTTCTCCTCTGGTGCATTGTCAATCTGATCGTAATCACGAGCTTGATTAACGTCGCTTGGTAGCTTCTTTGAAAGCACATGCGAGATCGCAGCGGTTAGAGTTGTTTTACCGTGGTCGACGTGGCCCATAGTACCGACGTTGACATGTGGCTTGCTTCGATCGAAATCTGCCATTTGGATTATTTCTCCTTGTTAGTAATAATTTTTCGCGTGTACGTCCAGAAAAGACTCCACGACGTATGCTATCTATTATACATGATTTTTGCCGTTCGTAAACAGGCATTACGTCCTGTCTTGATATGAAAACAGATGTGTATGAAGATGCTGTGAAACCGTGCGAATCAAATCACCAGCAGAACGCGTAAAATTGGCATATTCGAGAAGCTGATACTTCGTCAGTAGCCTCCAATACTCATCCTGCTCGAGTGGCGTAAAAGCATTCATAACGTTCACATGCCTCTTCGGCACGATCATATAATGCTCCTTAATATGTCGTCCATCAAAATACTCATAGGGATAGTCATTACGCAGCACCACCATCGTCTCGGTAGATTCAAGCTTGCGCCTGTTCCTTATGTCACAAAAAGGACACGGCATCTGCTCGCCATAGCGTTCGTAGAGTGCCGCCCGATCATTATCGTATCGCTGCTGCACATCAATTCGCCGCCCCGTTTCTCTCTTTCGTACCATACCTCTTATGCTATCATACGCACACAAGTAATACAGCACCTCAAAGCATAAAAACCACCCTGTCTACAGGGTGGTTTTGCATACGTTTCAACAGGCTACTTGCTTCGCTTTTCGATAATCTCCTGCGCAACATGCGGTGGAACTTCTTCATACTGAGAAAGCTCCATCGTACTTGCCGCACGACCCTGACTCATCGAACGAAGATCATTCGTATAGCCAAACATACTCGCAAGTGGCACGAAACCACGCACTAGCTTAGCACCTCCCGGGATATCCTCCATCGCATCAATGCGACCACGACGAGAGTTAAGGTCACCGATAACATCACCCATGAACTCCTCTGGTGTTGACACCTCAACCTTCATCACCGGCTCAAGCAGCACTGGACGTGCCTTTGGAATACCCTCCTTGACGGCAAGCACACCTGCGAGATTAAAGGCGAGCTCAGACGAGTCAACGTCGTGATAGCTTCCGTCGTACAGTGTGGCACGAACATTGATCATTGGATAGCCGGCAATAACACCACCCACTAATGTGTCTCGAATACCCTTTTCGACTGCCGACCGATACTCTTGCGGCACGACGCCGCCCTTAATCTCATCGACAAATTCAAACGTCGTCTCAGCATCTTCAGATAGCTCGTCAAACCGCACCCATACATCACCATACTGACCGCGACCACCAGACTGCTTGGCGTGCTTTCCTTGTGCTTCTGCTGTACCACGAATTGTCTCACGATACGCAACCTGCGGCTCACCAATGTTCGCCTCGACATTAAACTCTCGCTTCATTCGGTCGATCAGGATATCAAGGTGAAGCTCACCCATACCCGACATGATAGTCTGACCGGTCTCTTCGTCGGTGTGAACACGGAATGTTGGATCTTCTTCAGCAAGACGCTGCAGCGCTATGCCCATCTTCTCCTGGTCAGCCTTGGTCTTTGGCTCAACCGCGATTGAGACAGGAGGATCCTGGAACTCGATACCCTCAAGCTGAATTGGGTGTGCCGGATCAGCAAGGGTTGCACCTGTAAAAGTATCCTTGAGGCCGACAACAGCCGCAATATCACCCGCACCAATTTCATCAATATCCTCACGCTTGTCAGCGTGCATTCGCACGATACGCCCAACACGCTCTTTCTTACCCGTTGTCGTATTAAGAACATAACTACCAGCCTTAAGAACACCGGAGTATACGCGGATAAAGATGAGTTTTCCGACGAATGGGTCGGTTGCAATCTTAAATGCAAGTGCAGCCATTGGCTCTTGCGCGTCTGGCTTGCGCTCGACTTCGTCACCAGTCTTTGGATTTTTGCCCCAAATCGCATCAACATCAAGTGGAGATGGAAGATAGTCAGCAACAAGGTCAAGCACCTTCTCCACGATCACACCGCGACCGTCACCACCAGTGACAAGGTAGAAGTCACCCGCAAGTACTCGCTTTCGAAGCGCGCTTTTCAGCTCATCAATCGTAATTGACTCCTCACCCTCATCAAGAAACTTCATCATCAATTCGTCATCAGCTTCAACAGCATTTTCGACGAGCAAGCTTCGTGCATTCTGAGCACGCTCAAGCATATCGGCAGGAATCTCACCCTGAACAAGCTCTTTGTCTGCAAAATCGTTATAGGTATAGGCCTTCATGTCGATAAGGTCTACGACACCATTGATATCTTTCTCAAAGCCAATTGGAATATGAATCGGAAATGCCTGATTTGAAAGGCGACTACGAATACTCTCAAGGCTCTTCCAGAAATCACCACCGATCTGGTTAATCTTATTGACAAAACAAATACGTGGCACGCCATACTTGTTAGCCTGGCGCCAAACAGTCTCCGTCTGAGCCTCAACACCCATCTTGCCATCAAATACCGTCACTGCACCGTCAAGTACGCGAAGTGAGCGCTCAACTTCAGCCGTAAAGTCAATGTGGCCTGGCGTGTCAATAATATTGACCTTGTGCCCCTTCCAAAATGCTGTCACCGCAGCTGATGTAATCGTAATGCCTCGCTCTTTTTCTTGACTCATCCAGTCAGTCGTTGCACCCGCTGGATCATCACCCTTGACCGTACCAATCTTGTGATTAATACCAGTACGATACAAGATACCTTCTGTTGTTGTTGTCTTGCCGGCATCGATATGTGCAATAATGCCGATATTACGATAGTCCTTGAGCGGGACGTCTTTTTGAGCCATAGTGGTCTTTTTTCCTTCTTGTCGTTAAATATTTAGGCCATAGAAAATAGCGCTTTGCGTATCATTGTATCAGATATGGCGTTACTTTGCTAGAGCTTAAATGCCTGAATCGCACTCATTGATAACATCAGCTAACACCCATAATTCTTCACAGCTACTAGCAGAATGACCGGCGCCTTCGACACACACCGCAGGTGTTACTCCAGCAGATGGAGAGCCGCATCCCAGTCAAAATCGTGTACATGCTGTGCCCGCTGCTCCAGATCATCGCGCAACAACCTACTATGGATCATATTTGCAAGCAGTGCAGTAAAGCCAACGCCGTGACGAAAACGCACCCTTGCATTCGTATCAGCCGCTACTCGCTCACTCCAGCCGTCCACTACTGCCTGTGTTGATTGTCCGATACGATCAAGTCCTTCTGTCGCCATACTTACCACTTCTCCAGTGACGAGATACGCCCGCTGCGACACACCAAGTCCAAATACCTCAGTACTGAGGTATTGTCTGTCTAGTTCTATCGCCATACTGATCCCATAAACAAATGGCCCGTGCGTCATGCGCGTCAACACAAGTCCTGCCATAGACCCTATCGAAAATGCCTCTCCCGTCGCCTGGTTGTGTGGCGACATTACCGTCCCGAGATGAGAGACTCGCTCGGCATACGACCGAGGCAGCTGCACAAATTTTGCTGCACGCGTCATCGAGGCAGGTGTCGTCATAAGATTATCAAGCTTCTGCGCCTGCTCATAATACTGCGCTTCGGCTGGTAGCGATGGGAGCGATTTACTCATAATCAGCGATAGTTCGTATACTGGACCGGAAATGCTACATCTTCGGTATCGATAATACGCATCGCATTCTGCAGCTCATCCTTACTAGTGCCTGTCACACGTACTACCTCTCCCTGGATCTGAGTCTTCACCTTTGGCACTTTGTCACGAAGAAGCTTTGTAATCTGTTTCGCCTTCTCCTGATCAAGACCAGCAATAAATGGAATGTCTTTCACTGCCTTCAAATTACTCTCGACAATTTCCTGAGAAAAATCAAGCGATTTACTTGTCTGATTGCGACTCGCAAGCTTTTTGCGGATAATATCAATCACCGCGTCAACCTGCCACTCACTTCCACCGATAACCTTGAATCCCGTTTTATTTGCTAGCCACTCTACGGCGGCTGGTGTCCCCTTGAAATCATATCTATTTGATATTTCTTTCTCCGCTTGCATGAACACGTTGTTCATCTCTGCCTTGTCGATTTCTGATACAATGTCGAATGAAAATGTAGCCATAATGCTCCTAGTGTATCACAAGACACCTGTCGCGCTGCGGCTCCTGTCTGTGCATCTCTTCATACAGGCCCTAAAAAACACACCCGCTCTCATGAACGGGTGTGCTCTATATAATGCGACCAGATTATCCGCGAGCAAAGTGTGCAAATGCACGGTTTGCTTCTGCCATTTTGTGCGTGTCTTCCTTCTTCTTGAAGGCTGCGCCAGCCTCATTGTGCGCATCGATAATCTCGAGCGCAAGACGCTGACTATATGGCATACCATTGCGGCCACGTGCACCCTGGACAAGCCATGAAAATGCGTAGTGAAGCTGACGGTGACCAGATACTGGGAATGGAATCTGATAGTTCGCACCACCAACTCGGCGACTCTTCACCTCAAAGTTTGGCGAAACATTCTTGAGCGCCTTTTCAAACACCTCTAGTGGATCCTCACTATCAAGCTTTTTTGCTGCTGTCTCAAGCGCAATATATACAGCACGCTCAGCAGCTAGCTTCTTGCCGTCAAGCATTGACTTATTGATGAGTCGCTGTACAAGAATACTCTGATACTTACGATCCGGCTTTGGCGTACGAACGAGTGACTTTGTTACTTTTCGTGGCATGATTACTTACCTTCCTTTTTTGCACCGTACTTCGAACGGCCCTGTTGTCGCTTGGCAACACCCTGGAGGTCAAGTGCACCACGAACGATATGATATCGCACACCCGGAAGATCTGGCACACGTCCACCACGTACAAGCACAACAGCGTGCTCCTGGAGGTTATGACCTTCACCGCCAATATATGCCCACACTTCATGACCATTTGTCAGGCGCACACGGGCAACCTTACGAAGGGCTGAGTTTGGCTTTTTTGGTGTCTTTGTCGTGACCCTCACGCACACGCCTCGCTTGAGTGGTGCATTCTGGTCATAGTAGCGAACCTTGAGCGCATTATGAATGCGACCAAGTGCTGGAGATTTCGACTTCTTTGTCGCAATCCGGCGCGGTTTGCGCACTAACTGATTAATTGTAGGCATCCTAAATATGACTCCCTTATACTAATTATTTGGACATTAGAGCAGCAAACTCCTAGACCGTGGTGTATTCGCTCGTCAAGCCTTGTACACGTTTTCTTGACAAGAATACACGGAAACTCTCACCTAATATAGCATACTTTTACGAAATTTAATAGATATCCATCATAGCCGGCGTCACAACGAGATCGGGCGACCATTGACCACCCTTCGTATAGGCAATTCGCAAGGTAGCTTCTGGCATGCTGCACCCAATCTCTGACTCCCACTGATTAACCCAAGAAAAGAACGAATCATTCCCCATCGTAACAGCTGAAGGCGGGCTGCTCTTGAGAAGTGTCCTCTGATGCAGTGGACACACAACAACGACTCGATAGTCCTCATTTCCTGCCGTTCCTGGTGGCCACGACCAGTACGACCATGTCATTATCCCATCGTCACCAGTATTGATAAAGGAAAGCGGCTGTAGCGCATTCGCTGTAAATGCCGAACAATTCCCCTCAACGCTTTTACTGGTGCCGTTTTCGATCCTATATGCTTTGCCCGTTCTTGGCGCGCTCGTACTAAGGCAGTACGCACCTCCTCCGACACGATAATCGTAGGTACGATCAGCCGAAGATTTTGGCAATCCATTACCGCCATCGACTTCATCCTGTGTTGCTGGGTAGCCGCCATTATTTGCTTTATACTTCTCAAGTTGCATCGCCGCCTGCCCAAGGTCAGCTTCAGCCTCCTTTTGTGCCGCACGCTTCGTATAGCTGCTATACGACACCGCGCCTATTGTCGCTAGTATACCAATAACAGCAATGATCACCGCCAGCTCAACAACGGTAAAACCTCTATGAAATCGTTTTTTTGTCTGTAGCATTGTACTGTTAGTATAGCATAGCCATTTTACATTGCGAGAAAAGCGAAAAGCCCACCGAAAAGCGGGTCGGAGCAGTATGCTCAACGGGGGCTTTTCTTGTGGGCTTGATTATCGAAGGAGCGACCTAACTCTCCGATGTGTGTCTGCCAGTTGGCAGATTTCGTCAACGAGCCGACGATACGCTACATCGTCATTGCCTGTTGCCGTGATGCGAGGTAGCATCTGATGCCAGGTAATCGAGATTACTCTGGCGATCTCAGTCGCAGGTGCAGTCTCAGAGAGACCGAACCGCTGACGAAGCTCCCAAAGGAACTCCGCCGCCTCATCAGCGTCACGCACGGGCCGCCTCACGGCGCAACTTCAACCCGTAGGCGTACTGTTCGACCGTCACGTCGTCCGAGTTCATGAACTCGTCGAGCTGACTACTGGTCATGGCATCCATCTCGGGATGCTGGGAGCGCCGCTCGGCGCGCTTCTGTGCTCGTGCCTTCTTGCGCATAACACTGAACTTCATCTTGTTTTCCTTTCGGTCGTTGAACAGGATGACAAATTTCATTATAGCATAAATATAATAAAAAAGCAATACCCTGCCGGGAGGCAGGGTATTCACTCAGAGAGAATCGGAACTATTCTGCGATTACTTCGCTTTCATCCTCGTTATCTTCCTCAGTACGCGCACCGGTACCGACAGGAATCTTACGACCAATGATCACGTTCTCCTTCAGGCCGTGGAGACGATCTGCTCGTCCGCTTGTTGCTGCATTAATGAGCACACGCGTTGTATCCTGGAATGATGCAGCCGAAAGCCAGCTATCGCTCCAGATTGACACCTTAGTGATACCGAGAAGCAGCTGGGTATATTGAACAAGTTCCTTCCCGTCAGCGGCAAGCTCGGCATTCGCCTCGACAACTGCAGCCTTTGAGACAATGTCCCCCGTCACAAATGCGCTATTACCTGGATCTTCAATCTGTACGCGACTAAACATCTGGCGCACAATGACCTCAAGATGCTTATCAGCAACATCTTGACCCTGTGCCGCATAGATACGAAGCACCTCATTGATAATATAGCGCTGCGTTGCTTCGGTACCCTTGAGACGCATGAGGTCGTGAAGATTCAATGAGCCAATCGTCAGGCGATCACCCGCCTCGACCGTGTCATTCTTCTGAACCGTCAACTGCGCCGTACCTGGAATCTCGTAGCGCACTGGCGCACTTGCATTCGCCGCAAGCACAAGCGTGTCCTCAGCAACATCAATGACACCATCGAATGGCGCAACTAGTGGCTTCGTCTCACCTTCGCCTGTTGCGATAACATCGCCAACCTTGACGGTTGATCCTGCCTTGACAGCAACCGTACGACCTTCAAGCGGAATTCGCTCGACCTGACCAGCAGACGGCGTTACCTGAACGATATACTTTTTACCATCTTCCCAGAGGTCGACAGTACCAGTAATCTCAGTGATAAACGCTTGACCCTTTGGTGTACGAGCTTCGAACAGCTCTTCAACACGAGGAAGACCTTGCGTAATATCACCACCTGCTACACCAGAGTTGTGGAAGGTTCGGAGTGTCAGCTGCGTACCAGGCTCACCGACAGACTGTGCCGCAATAACACCGACTGGCTGTGCGCCACCAACTAAGTGGCCCGTCGCCATATCGATACCGTAGCTTCGACGTGGAATGCCACGGAGATTCTTGGTACTCAAAACAGACTGAATCTTGACGCTCTCAATCGAACTATCTGCATCGATTGCATCTGCAACCTGTCGAGTAATGAGCTCATCTTTCTTCACATGATCAGCAACATCTTCAGCAGCATATCGCCCAAAGAGTCGGTTGCCGAACTCAATCATCGTATCAGCAGTTTCAGCACGATAGATGGCGTAGCCGTCATCGTCACCTGCCTCATCCTCGACAGTAAAGACATCCTGAGACACATCAACAAGACGACGAGTTAAGTATCCCGAATCGGCTGTCTTGAGGGCGGTGTCGATAAGACCCTTACGAGCACCTCGTGTTGCAACGAACGCCTCAAGGCTCGAAAGACCCTCTTTGTAGCTTGATCGGATCGGAAGCTCAATCTCACGGTTTGTCGCATCGACCTGAATACCAATCATCGCGCTTGCAAGCTTGACGTTTGAGATGTCACCACGAGCACCTGAGTTGACCATAACTGAAATGCTTGTATCCATGTCGTCGAGTTGCTTCTTAAGGAACTGCTCAACGCGACTGTCAACAGTACGCCAGTTTGCAACAGTAAGGCTATAGCGCTCATCTTCAGTAATGAGACCTTGGTCAAATTGATCAGAGATCAATGCAGCCTTCTCATCACCCTCAGCGACAAATTCATCAATTTCGTCGAAGTCAAGGTAGTCATCCTTACCTGTTGACACAGCAGCAACGGTCGCAAAGCGGAATGCAAGACCCTTCATGCGGTCAGCTGTTCGCGCAGTCTCTTCCGCGCCATACTGATCAAATATCCTTGCAAGTACCTTCTTGAGCTGCTTCTTGTTCTGAACACTGTCATCATACGGATAGTCTGCTGGTAGGATTTCGTTGAAAAATACACGGCCGAGTGTTGTGTTACGGATCTCACCCTTCGCGTGTACACGAATTGGCGCCTGGAGCTGAATAACACCAGCATCATACGCCATTTCTGCCTCGTAGACAGAGCTAAATGCCTTAATGTCCTTACTCTGCGCAGCTGGCTTCTCGTATGTGAGATAGTAGTTGCCAAGCACAACGTCCTGACCAATATTGAGCACTGGCGCTCCGTCAGCAGGCTTGAGAAGGTTATTTGTTGCACTCATGAGCTCACGAGCCTCTGCCTGAGCATCGTCAGAAAGCGGCAAGTGAACAGCCATCTGGTCACCGTCATAATCGGCATTGAAGCCGTTTGCAACAAGCGGGTGCAGCTGAATCGCCTTACCTTCAACAAGCTTTGGCTGGAATGCCTGAATCGACAAACGGTGAAGTGATGGTGCACGGTTCAGGAGTACGTATTTACCCTCGATAACTGCGTCAAGCGCATCCCACACGAGCGCATCACCAGCTTCGATCAAACGAGTAGCCGAGCGGATGTTGTGCGCGTGCTCATTACGGATAAGCCAACTAATCACAAACGGCTTAAAGAGTTCGAGTGCCATCTGCTTCGGTAGTCCACACTGGTTGATCTTGAGCTTTGGACCAACAACAATCACCGAACGCCCTGAATAGTCAACACGCTTACCGAGCAAGTTTTGACGAAAACGTCCCTGCTTACCCTTAAGCATATCAGAGATAGACTTGAGTCGACGACGTCCACCTGTCGCATTGACAGCGCGTCCACCGCGAGCAGCCGAGTTATCAATCAGTGCGTCAACCGCCTCCTGAAGCATGCGCATTTCATTGCGACGGATAACTTCAGGTGCGTTCAAGTCAATGAGCTTCCTGAGGCGATTATTGCGATTAATGACACGACGATAGAGATCGTTGAGATCAGATGTCGCAAATCGACCACCCGTTAGCTGTACCATTGGACGAAGATCCGGCGGAATTACTGGGAGAATTGTCAATGCTAAGCTGCTCGGCGTAATGCCTGCGGCATGCATACCCTCAAGAACTTTTAGTCGCTTGAGGAGCTTCTTCTCACGCTGACCCTTTGCACCCTCAACTTCTTCGGTCAACTGAGCGATAAGCGTTGGCAAATCAATCTCGTCAAGAAGTGCCTTAAGGGCTGATCCACCCATGCCAACTTCGACAAGCTCTTCGTATTCTTCCGGAAGATTACGATAGTCAGTCTCATTAATCAGCGCGCTCTTTACGAGGCTTTCAAGCTGTGCCTTTTTGACAGTATAGCTTTCGTTGAGACTCTCGACTTCACGGCTCTGTGCCGCAGCAAGTGCCTTAATGTCAGCACCCTCCACTTCAGCTTCCTTCTCATAGCGCATCTTGATTGCCATACGACCAGCTTCGGTCTCGGCCTCAAGATCTGCAAGATACTGATCGCGTGCAGCTTCGTCGACATTTAGGACGACATAGGTTGCAAAATACGCAATACGCTCAAGGTTTCGAACCGTAACACCAAGTAGCAGTGACATAGCACTTGGCGTACCGCGCATAAACCAAATATGCGCGACTGGAGCAGCAAGGTTGATGTGGCCCATGCGCTCACGACGAACGATGCTTTTTGTCACGAGTTCACCATTCTTATCAACTGCCGCCTCTCGAGAGCGAACCCCCTTGAGTTTGTTATCATGCGGATTAATATCCTTTACAGGACCAAAGATACGTTCACAAAACAGACCATCGCGCTCTGGTTTTTGGGTACGATAGTTGATTGTCTCTGGCTTTGTTACTTCACCGTGACTCCATTTCAGGATATCAGCAGGACTCGCAACCGCCAGGCGCACCGCGTCAAAGTCTGCAATGCTTGTTGTATTGACAACTCGACTCATACTACGCCTCCTCCTTCATTTCTTCATCATTAAATTCTTCAGCAGTCTCGATCGAGAGCCCGTCTTCGGTCAGGTCGACATCATCAGCCTCATCAAGCACCGTCTCAATCTCCTCGTCGACTATATCGAGTGCCGGAACCGTCTTGTCTGCAGGTCCAGCCTCAGCAATCACTTCCTCAGCATCAAGTGAAACTTCAGTACCCTCCTCGGTCTCATCAACAAGATCAACTCGAAGACCAAGACCCTGGAGCTCTTTCACGAGCACGTTGAATGATTCTGGAAGCTTTGGACCAACAATCTGCTCGTCCTTAATGATTGACTCGTATGCCTTCGCGCGTCCATAGACATCGTCAGACTTAATCGTGAGCATTTCCTGAAGTGTCGCAGCTGCACCATATGCCTCAAGTGCCCACACCTCCATCTCACCGAAGCGCTGACCACCATTCTGCGCCTTACCACCAAGTGGCTGTTGGGTAACCATCGTGTATGGACCAGTTGATCGAGCATGGATCTTATCGCTCACCATGTGGTGAAGCTTGATGATATGCATGACGCCAACTGTTGTGCGCTCTTCGAATGGCTCACCAGTGCGACCATCAAAGAGTTGACTCTTGCCATCGCGGGCGTACCCTGCTTTTTCAAGCTCATCAGAAATCTTCTTATCTGATACACCATTGAATGGTGGTGTCGCCACCTTGTAGCCGAGAGCACGTGCTGCCATACCAAGATGCGTCTCGAATAGCTGACCGATATTCATACGGCTTGGAACACCAAGTGGGTTCAAGACCACATCAACAGGCGTACCATCCTCCATGAATGGCATATCTTCAACTGGCAAGATACGTGCAACAACACCCTTGTTTCCATGACGACCAGCCAACTTGTCACCGACCGCAATCTTGCGGAGCTGTGCAACAAAAATCTGAATCTGCATAAGAACGCCAGCCTTAAGCTCGTGGCCATTCTCGCGTGAGAAAATCTTCACACCGACGACCTTGCCGCCACCTGCGTTGTTCATACGCTGTGAGGTATCGCGAACATCCTTCGCCTTCTCACCAAAAATCGCACGAAGTAAGCGCTCTTCCGAGCTCAGCTCTTGCTCACCTTTCGGCGTAATCTTACCGACCAGGACATCACCTGCTCGTACTTCCGAACCAATTTGCACAATACCGTTTTCGTCGAGGTGACGAAGTGACTCTTCTGAGACATTTGGAATATCACGCGTGACAATCTCTGGACCAAGCTTAGTCTCGCGAACTTCAACATTATAGTCCTTGATATTGATACTTGTCAGACCGTCATCCTTGATCAGACGATCGCTCAGGACGATCGCATCGTCCATGTTATAACCGCCCCATGGCATAAAGGCGACTGTTAAATCACGACCAAGTGCGAGCTCACCGTCAGCGATCGAGGCACCTTCGATGAGAATATCCCCCTTCTTTACCTTGTCGCCGCGACTAACGCGTGTCTTCTGGTTAATCGAGCGGTCATCGTTACTCTTTGCAAAGTGCGTTAACTCGTAGCTCTTAATACCGTCTTTATACTTTACTTCGACAACATCACTATCAGCTCGCACAACTTCACCGTCAGCATCTGCAACAATCAGCTGGCTTGAATTACGCGCAACATGACTCTCGATACCCGTACCAACAGTTGGCGCCTCTGGCGACAGGAGCGGCACAGCCTGCTTCTGCATATTTGAACCAGTTAGCGAACGGTCAATACGGTTCTTCTCGATAAATGGAACGAGCGAGGCAGTTGAGCCAAGGATTTGCTTATGCGCAGCATCCATGAGCGTAACTTCACTCACGTCGACCTGCTCTGGCAGAAGGCCGTTACGCGCAGAGACACGCTCATCCTTAAACGTACCGTCCTCATTAAGTTCGGCACCAGCGTCGGCAATTACCTCATTCAACTCCTGTGATGCATCAAGATAGACAACCTCGTCAGTCACCTTACCGTCTTTTACGCGAAGGTATGGTGTCTCGATAAAGCCATACTCATTAACACGAGCATATGTTGCAAGGTTGAGCACGAGACCAATATTAGCACCTTCTGGGGTTTCGACTGAACAGAGACGACCATAATGCGTTGGGTGAGCATCGCGCACATCAAAGCCAGCGCGCTCACGCGAAAGGCCACCAGGCCCCATCGAACTAAGGCGACGCTTGTGTGAAAGCTCTGAGAGTGGGTTTACTTCGTCGAGGAGCTGTGAAAGCTGTGAGCTCGCGAAGAATTCACGAACAGCTGCAACAACTGGGCGAGCATTAATAAGCTGTCCTGGTGTCACCGTCTCGATATCACTCATACTCATGCGGTCCATCGCATTACGCTGCATACGAAGCATACCCACACGGAACTGACGAGCCACAAGCTCACCAACAAGCTTCATGCGACGATTCGATAGCGCATCGATATCATCTGGTGCGTCCTGAGTGTTATTGAGGCGAATAATCTCACGAACGATTGCCGTCAGATCCGCGAGGCTGAATACACGATTTTCGGTCGTATTTGGCACCTCAAGTCCAAGACGTTGATTAATCTTATAGCGACCAACTCGCGAATAATCAAAGCGCTTGAAGTCAAAGAACATGCGCTCAATCATCTGGCGTGCGTTGTCAACTGTCGCCAAATCGCCTGGTCGAAGTCGTCGATATGTTTCAATCAATGCTTCGTTCGAGCCACGAGTTGTATCTTTTTCAAGAGTTGCTTCGATATACTTAACATCTCCGGTGTCGATATCCTCAAAAAGTGACTTAATCTCACTCGTCTTGCTATATCCGAGAGCGCGGAACAATGTTGTGACCGGTAGCTTGCGTCGACGGTCAATCTTTACATAGAGCGCACCGTTTGACGCAGTCTCAAATTCAAGCCAGGCGCCACGACCCGGAATCAGCTTTGCACCATAAAAATTGCGGCCCGCTGTGCTGTCGGCAGTAAAGAATACACCACTCGAGCGGATAAGTTGCGATACGACAACACGCTCAGTACCATTTATGATAAAGGTGCCGCGATCAGTCATCCATGGATAGTCGCCAAGATAAATCTCTTGCTCTTTTACTTCGCCAGTTACCTTGTTTGTCAATTCAACTGTCGCATGAAGTGGCGCATCAAACGTTAGGTTGTTTTCTTTTGCTTCTTTTTCGTCAACCTTAGGACTCTGAAATGCATACTGCTTGAACCGAAGCTCAAGCTTCTGACCAGTATAGTCATCGATAGGGTTGATTTCTGCAAAAATCTCGCCCAAGCCAGTTTCGACGAACTCTCGCCAACTTTCTTCTTGGTGCTCGATCAAGTTTGGTACCTCGAGAGCAGTGTCATCACTCGTGAAAAACACACGCTTCGAAGCAACAGTAGGCTTCGCTTTAGCCATCTTGTCTCCTCGCATTGGATTATAATTTAGTGTTGAATCGGCGCCGAAGATTCTTCCCTGGTTGTCTTCCGCTTGCTGCCAGTCAAAACAAGAAAACACACTCAACCAAGGGTACACTACTTCTTGATACTAACTATAGAGGGCACTGGACATATAGTCAAGCACTAATTGTCAGCAAAACGGATTGTCTTCACAAATGCACCCGCCTCAGCAATTTTCTCGTCCTGCATTGGACCGTTCGCAACCGTCACTGGCAATGCAAACTGATATATTCTTTGCCCCTTAACAACAAATATATGTGTTTGCGCCGTTGGACCATCGCCGCCCGTAAACTGCGCTGCTGCATACTTACCCTCAGCCTTTTCGCTCAATACCACCACAGTCCCGTCAGTCACAATACTTTCGTCCAGGGGATTGATCGTCTGCCACTGGTTCTCCGCACTCACATACCGCACACTCCAAGTTGGCCCCATCATGGGATGAAAAATCTCATCAATCGCACGCTCTTCAACCTCTACCTTACAGCGCTCATCGCAACTTTCACTCAACCACGCCTTGGGCGTAGCGTACGAAATACCAGTTGCACTATCCGTTGCCTGTACCCAGCCAGCCGGGACTTCAGCTGTCGGCTTATCTTCAGCATCGGCTTCACTCATTGCGCTCTGCTGCTCTACTACCACGTCATCCTTCTTACTAAAATTCTGCCACGCAATAAATCCAAGCGCCCCGACAAGTGCGACCACTAAGATAACTACGACAACTGTCATTACATCGCCACGTTGATATGATTGTTCGCGCTTAGCCATAACTCTTTTTCCTGCTTATGCTTTCATTTTTATCTTTATCATAGCAGGATTGGCATAAAAATATCGCCAAAAATGACGATATCTCTTTCTTCACTATCACTAAAAGGCTATGCCCGCTTTACTACTCCGTCAACAAGCCCATACTCTGTCGCCTCCTTGGCGCTCATCCAAAAATCTCGTTCCATATCTTTTTCAATTTTGGCAAGTTTTTGACCAGTGTTTTTTGCCAAAATTTCGTTGAGCTGCTTTTTCAAAAAGATTCCCTCACGCAGGCTAATCTCTTGGTCAGTAATCTTCCCTTGGGTGCCACTCGATGGCTGGTGAATCATAATGCGACTATTCGGTAGCGCAAATCGCTTCCCCTTCGCGCCACTTGAGAGCAAAAAGGCACCCATACTGGCCTGCAAGCCAATACCAATCGTCTGCACGTCTGGCTTAATATATTGCATTGTGTCATAAATCGCGAGACCATCATAGACACTACCGCCAGGACTATTGATATAAAGCTTGATATCCTTTTCAGGATCTTCATAGGCTAGATGCAACAGCTGTGCAACCACCAAGTTGGCAGTCGTTTCATTCACTTCATTCCCGAGAAAAATCACTCGCTCATTGAGTAGTCGTGAGTAAATATCGAAGGCACGCTCACCCTCATGTGTTCTCTCAATAACCGTTGGCACAAGATAATCTGATGGTGTATTCATACAATCTAGTATACAAAGACCTAGCACTCGCGTCAATAGAGTGCCAACGTCTAGCCGGAGGTTCTCTAAAAAAGTCGAGTACCACGAGCGTAGCGTGATACTCGACTAGCCGTCTTCTTGCACTACCTACTTTGTGTTCAGCTCGACCAACTTATCGACCGTCTTCTCGGTCAAGAGTCGATTAGCAATATCACGCTGCACCTCAGGCTGTTCGAACTGCTTGAGTGCCTCTTTGTTACTTCCATATTGTTGCTTATACCGACCGATATGCTCCTCGAGCTCCTCGCGCGATGCGTCTACCTTGAGCTCCTTTGATAGCTCCGCCAGAACAAGACCAGCCTTAACACGGCTCTCGGCGACAGGATGCACCTCCTTGTCGAGCCATTCTTCTTTCGTCGCAAATTTATTCACCTCTAAATAACTTTCGAGTTGCGCACCTTGATACGCAAGATTCTGCACAAAGTCCTGCTCAATACTACGCTCCTGATCCTTGACGAGAATCTCCGGGGCAGGCACAGTACTCTTCGCTACGAGTTCCTTGACGAGCTCATCCTTAAGCTTCTCTGTTGCCTCACGATCTTTTTGATCTTTGAGTTCACGCTCGATATCTTGTCGTAGCTCCTCGATGGTCGTGAACGGGCCACACTTTGCAGCGAATTCGTCAGTCAACTCCGGAAGAGACTTCTCATTAATGCTCTTGATCGTTACAGTAAACACAACATCAGCACCCTTGAGTTCTTTCGCATGATAATCCGCCGGGAATTGAAGCTTAAGATCAAATTCTTCACCAGACTTGTGCCCAATCACCCCATCTTCAAACCCTGGGATGAATTGTCCCGACCCAAGCTGAAGTGAATAATCTTTCGCCGTGCCACCATCAAATGCGACATCATCCTTCTTGCCGACGAAGTCCATAACGACCTCATCACCTTCCTTGGCAGCCCGCTTGACTTCTTTCTTCTCAGCAAAGTTTTCCTGCATGCGGGTGATGATGTCTTCAATATCTTTCTGCTCGACGTTACTTTCGGCACGCTTTGCCTTTAGCTTCGTATAGTCACCTAGCACCACCTTCGGCACAATCTCAGTTTCAGCCGTAAACTCGAGTACTTTTCCTGGCTCAAACTTTGTCACCTCAACCTCTGGTCGATCGAGTGGTTGGATTTTCTCGTTCAAGAACGCATCAGCAACAGCCTTTGATAATGCATCGTCAAGCGTCTGCTGCTGCAATTGCATCGGGTCTACATTCTTCGCTGCAACACTCGCTGGCACATTACCCTTGCGAAAGCCAGGAACTTTGATATCTTTTGCGAGCTTCGTAAGTGCCACCTTCTCGGCGGTCTTCAGCTCTTCTGGGTCAACACTAATGGTCAGAATAACCTTTGTGTCTGATAGGTTTTTTACGGTAGTCTTCATACTCGCACCATTGTAACAGATGTGGGGGAAAGTATGAAGTCAGCAACTGACGTGCTACAGCTCCCGCTCGTCACCTGTCGCAATATTCCTCGCACGAAATAAGCCGCTGTGCACTTCGTTATCTCCGACAAACACAATCTCTTGTGCACCTTTCTTTTCAGCCGTCTTCAGTAATTTGTCAAACTTACGACCCGTCGTGTCGACCTCTACGATAAGACCTTCTTCTCGAAGCTTTGCTGCCATCTGCAGTGCTGCTAGTTCATTCGCACCGACAGAAGCGACATACAAGTCGACACCCTGTCCAAGTGCCGGCAAGAGGTTGTGGCTGCGAAGAAAGAGCTCAGTCGTCGTCAGGCCCGGCGCAAAACCAACCGCGCTGGTCGGCTCAACACCAAACATACCGACAAGCCCATCATACCGACCACCTCCAAAGAGTGAGCGATTATTTTCTGTATCCGTGTCAAAGACCTCAAATACCGTACCCGTATAGTAGTCGAGCCCCCGCATCAGTGTTACATCAAAACGCACCGTTGATACATCAAGTTGCGCAAGTAGCGAAAAGAGCTTGCGCACATCTTGCGCCGCAGCACTCTCCGCAAGTGCCTGTGGTAATTCTTCAATCGACGAAGCGGCAAAAACCGCCTCAAGCTTTGCGACGCCCTCCTCCGAACCAAGAATCTCACGGGCCGACGCAACAAATACATCTGCCGGTAGTTTATTCTTACGGTCAATCAGGCGTACTAGCTGCTTTGCTCGCGCTTCGTCAAGATCCAGATAGCGGCGTGTCATTTCGTCGATCAGTTCGCGATTGTTCACGCGAATCTCATACATCGAATCGTCTGCACCAAACGCCTTCATTAGCACATCCGCCAACTGTAGCGTTTCTGCCTCAGCTATCACACCGTCTGCACCAAATGCGTCAATGTTCAACTGCCAAAATTCTCGCTCACGACCACGCTGTGGTCGCTCATACCGCATAAAATTAGCAATACTATAGAGTCGTGCTGGATACGCCAATTCTTGACGACGTGCGGCCACCATGCGACTTACACTCGGTGTCATTTCGGGACGAATGGCCACTTCGCGACCACCACGATCAGTAAACGCATACGTCTGTTCGCCTGCTAGCTCGTCACCGCTCTTTGCTTTATATATTTCAAGTGGTTCCAAGATAGGCGCGCCGTACTCTTTGAAGCCGAATGACTCAACCGTCTTCTTCCATGTAGCAAAAATATAATTCTGCACTGCTTTATCTTCAGGATACCAATCGCGAGTGCCTTTGTAGGGCTGTGATGATAATGTATTCATTGATGTTATTGTATCATTTTTCATAATTTTCTCCTGATTCGGTAAAACCCATTCGCTCAGCGCAGTAAATACCCGCCGCGCCAAGTGACCTCAAGGCAAATTTCGTATTAGTTCTTTCTGAAATTTTTCGCGTCGCCGCCCGATAGTCTATCAGCGTAAACCCAGCTTCTCGATCATAAAAAGCATTAGCACCAGATATATTCCACCCATCGAATTCTATACCGACGTCCGTCGCTCGCCTAATAGTCTCAGTCAGTGCATCCAGCTGTTCGTTTGATATCGATAACATATCTCCTGCGCACATTCTATCTAATGATGTTCCTGGCGCAAAATCATATACAGCAACGGCATTTTCGACCGACACGGCACGTATCTGCTCAAGACCTCGGATGCCAAGGGCGCGGGCAGCGGTCTGTGCAGATTCGCGGACAGCTCTCTCCTTATCACGAGGCCTACCCCGTAGACTTACTTCTCGGGCAATCTTCACTGCATAGCTAGATCCATCAATCGATACGCGCCACACTCGCGACTCAGCACCGCCACCAATATACTCGGCATCCGTGTTTTCGCTCATAATTGCCGCCACAGCATTGTTGAATGGTTCATAGTTCTTTTCTAAAAAATCAATCATTCTCATTTCCTTCGTTTAAGAGTACTTCTGATATATAAAAACGCCGAAACAAGTTCGGCGTACTTTCAGAATACTAAGAAACTACCCGACTTGGTCCGGCATTATATGTGAGTGATGCATTCGATAAATCACCATACTTCTATTATACCACACTTTCTCCTTAAAAGCTATGATAGTCCGCGCGTAGCGCTCTCGCTAGACCCCCTCACAAGTCCACGTCCGATCTTTGCATAATACCGCTGACTATCGACAACTCGACGCATAATCGGTACCTTCTCTCGAGCTGGATGGTTCAAACCAAGCGATGAAGCAAGTCCGCTCAGCGCAATACGAACCATATCTTCGTTGGGTATGACATTTTCTGGAGAAATATCAAGATTGGCATACAAAACACCAATACCCGCAACCGAGCGAAATTCACGCAATTCACGAAAGCGTGGTCGATCGGCTGCACCAACACCAAAGGCCGTCTCAATGCGTAGCGCACCATTATCGGCTCGAAGTGCTCTGAGATGAGAAAGGAGCGGCAGTTGATGACCAGCCATCTGCGGCAGGGTGCGACTACTGAAATTCATATAGTTCTGAATACCATTATGACCCGTGCCGTCATCGTAGAAATATACACCTCCCGGATATACCTCCAGGGGCACCTCCAGCTTTGATTTGAGCGCAAGTCGTGCCATCTGCTCATTACGTCGCGAGGGCCGATACAACCCTCCGACCAGCTCTTTCATGTCATCACTCGGCAGTATTTCGAGACGCGTCACCACAGGACGCCCACTATTCTGCCCTGATACTGACTCGAATATCGTCATTAACCCTATAGTGGCACGCTATATCTAGTGTGTCAAGACGTGCCTGCGCACCCATTCATAGAGCACAATTCCCGAAGCAACACCGACATTAACCGAACGAGTGCTGCCAAACTGCTCAATCGCAACCATACATTCACTTGCAGCAATCATCTCAGGAGATAACCCTGGACCCTCACCCCCAAACACCAAGACACTCTTCTCTGGCAACACCACCTCAGACAGGTGTACTGCGCCAGCTTGGTTATCAATAGCGACAATATGACGATCACCTATAGCCGCCACAAAGTCCATCACTGTCGGATGATGGAATACCTCCAAATACCTATCAGTAACCATCGCACCACGTCTATTCCAGTGGCGTCGACCAATGATATGCACCGCCGCCACATTAAAAGCGTTGGCATTGCGCACAATCGTACCAATATTCATATCGTGTTGCCAATTCTCAATAGCAATATGCACATCATGTCGTACCTGATCGAGATCCGTCTTGATCGCCTCGACCGTCCAATATCGATACCTGTCCTCGACATTGCGCCTGTCGCCACCTTCAAGCAGATCTGGATCATACTGTACACCAATCGGCCACGGCTTTGGATGCGGACCGACACCAATATCTTGCTCGCTCATACCATTAGTATACTATCTATAAGCATGCGATCATCCGTATTCATCAATTCAGGAGTATATCCTTGGACTACAAACACAAAACAACCTTTACACGATTATTTTATGCTGGTACAGATGAGAGGACTTGAACCTCCACGCCCCGAAGGGCACTAGCACCTGAAGCTAGCGCGTCTACCAATTCCGCCACATCTGCATATCTACACATAATACACTGTTCCATTCAGATGCTCAAACCATAAAGATCAGCATAGCGACACCCATACCTACATCCAAAAAGGCGAATCACGCCCAACGGTGGTCACAAGAAGTATCTATACCTTTAAAAGTTTTACGAGTGTTTTTATGTCAGACACTTGCTTGACACCCGGATTAAGCGTATCGAATGGATCAAAAATCTTACGGATCTTAGTATTCAGCTGAATAATTGCCTCATCTACCTGTGGATACCCAGCAAATGCACCGAGTCGACCCTCCGCCTGCCCACCAGCGATTGATCCGTCAAGCCTATGAACGATCTCGGCATACTCAGCAGCCAATTTAAATATCTTCTGCTTATCCGACACCTTCTTGAGCGAAAGCGTTGTTTTTGCAGAGACAACACCCGTCATCATATCTACTGCTAGCGGGAGCTTGATACGATGCTTACTAGCAAGTGCAGTAACTTCACCAATAAAATCGCGCAATCGCTCACTCGGCACATACGCACCATCGCATACCATCACGCGCGTCTCGTCAATGCGAAGCGGCGTGTCAATCAGCTGATCGACATCACGAATTGCGTTCAAGTCATCCGCTCGTTCTGTATTTGTCGAAAAGAGTGTCACGTCACGCTTTGCAAGTAGCTTCTGAATTCGTTTAAGCTTCCGATTGCGAACCTTGTCACTAAAATCACTGAACGTCGCATAGACAACTGCTGATGGATATGTCGCGTCATCAGCACTATCAAAGATAAAGCGGTTACCCCGTTCGCGCGCTGCTGCGAAAATATCACCGTCAATAAACAGGAGCGCTGCTGGGTCAAGCTGGCGAAGCATGTCAGCAGCATCACGCGCATCATCAACCGAGCTACATGCAACTGCAAGCGCCAACTCCTCATCCCTGTAGAAGTCTGTCTTGAGAACCACTTCAGATATAATGCCAAGTGTCCCTTGACTACCAATAAATAGCGGGGTGAGGTCGAACGAGCCATCCTTATGCTTCACCTGGTCAATGCGATACCCCGTATTGTCGTTGTCCGAAGAAAGCTTTTCGATCAATCCAGTCTCTTCTTCGAGAAGTTCGTCAATCCGACGATATATCTCGCCTTCGAGCGTCTGTTCTCCCTGCTTCTTGCTCACTTCACGCTTGCTGATGCGCCCGAGCTCCATCAAATCACCGTTTGCGAGTACGACCTCCATACGATCAATCACATCTGCGATCGTACCTTGCCCCGATCGATACGTCACAACACCGCCTGCTATCGCACCTCCGACAGTCATATCGGGTATGTCCGGTGAATACGCAGGTAACGTCATACCCTGCCAGCGTAACGCTTCATGAAGCGTACGCAGAGAGACTCCGGGCTGCACATGAGCAATCTTCACCTTATCTTTCGCGGTTGACAGGTAGAGGATTGAATGGAGGTGCCGCGATATATCCAACAAGAGACCCGCACCAATTGCGCCACCTGTCGCATCACCACCATAGCCACGTGGCGTTAGACTCAGAACATGGCCTTTTTCTGCCAACTGCCACGAAAAGCGTGCTGCCTTTCGGATGTCATTCGTTGTTTTTGGGTAGACGATTAACTCTGGTGTCACTCCGAGTACGCTCGCATCGGAAGCATACGATGCACGAAGCGACGTCAACCCCGTAACATTTCCTAACAGATGTTCATTGAGATATTGAGCTATCTTACTCATGTGCGGTCTATACTCCCCGTCGTACTTCCTTATTACCTCTATGATACCACAAGCATCATAAAAAACGAGAGATCGTCCTAAGAGATGAGCCTACCGTCCATCACCATACGTTGCTTCGACATGGTACTGATTGATGCCATTCACGATATTCGTAAATCCATATCGTGTAAGTAATTTCGCACTGGTGCTAGATCTTGCACCCGACAAACAGTAGAGCACAAGCTCTGTATCTTTTGGCTTATCCTTCAGCTGACTCGGCAAGCCGTCCATAAGTGTTGCCGGTGGTATATTAATGGCGCCATCGACATGACCTGCTGCGTACTCAAATGGCTCTCGTACATCTATGATAATAGTTGGCATTTTTCCTCCTTATAATTTCTTACTGTAAATAGTTTACAATAAGACACACTGTCTCTACAATAGTAATAGCAAAACGGACTAATACAGCAAAGGTAACCAGATGACAGATCATGACATAGTAATCATAGGCTCAGGACCAAGCGCACTAACAGCCGCGCTCTATACTTCGAGAGAGGAGCTTGAGACTGTTGTGTATGAAAAATCTATACCGGGGGGCCAAGTGGCAACCACCGACTGGATAGATAACTACCCAGGATTTATCGAAGGTGTCAAAGGAATAACTCTCGCCGAAAACTTTAAAGGACAGGCCGAGAGATTCGGAGCAAAGATAGTATATAAGGGCATCAATACAATCAGGCAAGATGGAAACATCATCAGGCTAACAGATAGTCAGGGTGTAGAAATAAGCACTAAAGCCGTGCTGATCGCCACAGGCAGTAGCTACAAAAAACTGCACATACCTGGCGAAGACACCTATCACTCTATAGGTGTTCACTACTGCGCAACGTGTGATGGAGCATTCTACAAAAATAGAAGGCTTGTCGTCGTGGGTGGCGGCAATAGCGCAGTACAAGAGGCGATATTCCTCACCCGATTCGCAGATCATGTCGATCTCATTGTACGAAGCACAATCAAGGCCTCCGAGGTACTAAAGCGCAGCCTTGAAGAGATGGAAGATATTATCACCGTACATCTCAACACCACGCCTGACAGCATCATTGGTGATGACAGCGGCGTAAAGGGTGTACTCGTCACCGACACAACAACCAATATTAGTCGACAAATCGATACTGATGGCGTCTTTGTGTTTATCGGTCTACAGCCCGCTACCGACTTTCTTCAGGGCAGCAACATTGCACTTGATGATGACGGCTTCATTAAGACAGTCACAAAACATAGCACATCAGTGCCAGGTGTATTTGCAAGTGGAGACGTACGATCTGATAGCACCAGGCAGATCGTAAGCGCAGCTGGGGACGGCGGAATCGCCGCTGGCGAAATACGAGAATATATCGAAGCTTGGAGAGCAATATAGCAACCACCTTGAAAAAGTGCTTATGCCTCATAATAAAAAGTAGCAATCCAACACCCCTTGATTCGGTGGGTTCGAATAATAATGGAGGACTCATCATGAAGGGAACCAATAGAATAACGGCCAGAAAGGGCTTCACGCTCGTGGAACTGCTGATTGTGATCGCAGTAATCGCAGCATTGGCTACAATCTCGGTTATTACCTATGGTGGCATCCAAAAGCGAGCCAGTACGGCGACATACGTATCTGCAGCCGATACTGCAGAAAAGCAGATCCGTCTTGCAGCGGTCCGCGGTGAAATAACGCTAAACACTGGGCTCAATCTATACTGCCTGGGTCATATCGAGGATTTTCCAGCTACGGCAGATTTTGAAGCAGGACAGTGCGTCAAGCAGACAGGGCCAGATGGGACCGTAGATATATGGAGGGTTGACCCAGAGGTTTCATCGATACTCACCGAGGCTGGAGTTGGAGTTCCAGCAAATTTTCCAACAGTTCGAGTCACTATCGATGAAGGTTACTCAATTATTTCTCGAGGGATTATGCTCAGCCACCTTAGTGAGAATCTTCTATCCCTTGCGTACTATGCGCCGAATTCGTCAGCTTGCGGACGGGGCTTCAATCATATACAGGAATTAATAAACTTTATCGAGTCTGACCCAGACCTAGAAGCATCATTCGTGACCAACTACGGGGAGGGTTGGAGGAACTTCATTCATAACAATCAGATTGGAGGCGCCGGCTTATGCCCCTTCTCCGTAAGCCTATGATCTTCTACCGTAACAAGAACATGATTACAAAAGTAGCAAAGTTGATACAGGCAAGCACTGTCTGTCAGTAAAGCAAGTAACACCCTCGGCACACTACAACAGGGGCCTACATATTTTGTTTGTGCAAGATCGCCACGGCTAACGTGTATCAACGTAACAAAAAATAACGTCCACTAGACGTTATTTACCCTGGACAGAGGGTTATTTTGGGAATAAGAACAACTGGTTTGGTGCGGATGAAAGGACTTGAACCTTCACGCCCGGAGGCACGTGCTCCTAAGGC
>CAYYWC010000008.1:0-41662 GCA_964475295.1 uncultured Candidatus Saccharibacteria bacterium | reverse complement strand
TCCGCCGCTCGTCAGCATCTAGTAAACTAGACCTGTTACCGCTCGACTTGCATGTGTTAGGCACGCCGCCAGCATTCATCCTGAGCCAGGATCAAACTCTCCATAAAAGAGTGGATATTCCCCGAAGGGTTTATCTCACCTATACGATACGATGTATCGACTCATATAAACTGACGATGATAGTTCTGAAAGTAAACTTTCAGAAACTTTAATTGCACAACTAAATTGTCAAAGGACGATATATCATCTGTCCAACTCGCATAAATTGTTGTTTATACTCCGTTGTGTGTTGCTCGCAGCAATCAGACTGATATTAATCATAGCGCATGCCGGGCGGTTACGTCAACACCTTTTCTGCATTATATTGTAGCCAAAAACACAACTGCACTATAGACCGGCGTTAACCACTGTTATCATGATCAGTCCGACAACAAGTCCGAAAAGCGCACCAACCGCAACCTCGAGCGGTGTATGCCCTTTTGCGACACGCGGGATACGCACTCGGCTCTTCTGCTCTTTTAGTAATGCTTTTAGTGATTCACCCTGCTCACCCGATGATCGCCGCACCATAACCGAATCATACATGACAATCGCCGCAAAGAGCGCCGCAACAGCAAAAATCGCAGAATCAACACCATTAAGTCCACCAATCATCGTAAGGAGCGCGACAACTGACGCGCTGTGAGCACTCGGCATATTACCGGACAGATAGAGTTGTCGGTAATTTCGTATACTGCCACTTCTAACGATTGATATAATATACTTTGCCCCTTGAGCAACAATCCACGTAACGGCAATCGCGATTAGATATGGAGAGAACACCTCTACGCGCTCTCCCCATCAACTTCATCAGCCCGCTCGGGTACAAGACCAACTGATGCGACCGCATCAGCATCACCAAGCTTCATAATACGAACACCTTGCGTTGTACGCCCAAGGACCGGAATGTCTTTCAGCCCAACACGGATCGTCTGCCCCTTATCCGATATCATCAATACCTCATCAATATCAGCTTCGAGCGAGCGAACAGTGACGATTGGACCTGTCTTTGCTGTTACAACAGCTGCTTTAATACCAACACCACCACGCTTATGACTCGGGAAGTTTGCAGCCTTTGTCACCTTTCCATAGCCCTGCTGAGATATGACCAGTAGCCGCTGATCATCTGCTCGCACGACATCCATACCGACAACTGTGTCATTTGGACGAAGGCGCGCACCTCGAACACCACGCGCTGCGCGCCCCATTGGTCGTGCATCTGCCTCATTAAAGCGAATCGCCTGTCCTGCTGACGTCGAAACGATAATATCATTCTCGCCAGTCGTCTTCTGAATCCAACGCAACTCATCACCATCATCAAGCTTGATTGCAATAAGCCCATTTGTGCGAATATTTGCATAATCTTTTAGAGGTGTCTTTTTGACTGTACCTCGTATCGTTGTCATGAAAAGATAACCGTCATCATTTGTATCTTTCTCGAGTTTAATGATAGACGTAATCTTCTCCTCGGGCTGCAACTGAAGTAAGTTGACCGCGGCTACACCCTTCGCTTGCAGGCTTGCCGCTGGCACCTCATAGGCCTTCAGTCGGAAGACACGACCCTTGTTTGTGAAGAACAGCAAGTAGTCGTGCGTACTAGCCGGGACCAGCTGATCAATCACATCCTCATCCTTTGTTGTCATGCCTCGCTTGCCCTTGCCTCCACGGTTCTGACGACGATATTCACTCACGAGTGTCCGCTTGATATAGTTTTCGACCGTCAGAAGGATTACACTATCCTCCTCTGGAATAAGCTCTTCGTCCGAGAACTTTCCAAGTTCGTGATTGATAATCTTCGTACGACGCTCATCGCCGTACTTCTCTTTCATCTCAAGTAGCTCCACTTTGATGACGTTAAGGATCTCCTGCTCATCTGCCAGGATCGCCTCCAGCTTCTTGATAAGCGCTTGGAGCTCCTTGAGCTCGTTTTCAATTGCTTCTCGCTCAAGCCCCGTTAGACGACGCAGTTGCATTGCAAGGATAGCTTTTGCCTGAATCTCACTCAGCGTGAACTTAGCAATTAAGGCTTTCTCGGCTTCATCTTGTGTTTTTGATGCACGAATTGTCTTAATCACCTCATCAATGTGATCAAGAGCAATCTTGTACCCTTCAAGAATATGCGCCCGTTCCTTTGCCTTCTTAAGTTCGAATTCCGTGCGACGACGTACCACTTTCTGGCGGTGCTTGATAAATTCACTCAACATTTCATGCAGACCAAGAATTCGTGGCTGAATCCCATCGACAAGGGCAAGCATATTAAAGCTAAAGCTTGTTTGCAAGGCAGTCAGCTTATAGAGCTGGTTGAGCAGCTTCTTTGGATATGCATCCTTCTTGAGCTCGACGACCACACGCACCGCGCCCCTCGCACTCTCGTCCCGAAGATCACTGATGCCGGTCAATTTCTTATCTCGCACAAGCTCAGCAATCTTCTCAATCAAAGATGCCTTGTTAACACCATATGGAACTTCCGTCACAACGATTTGATGTCGACCACGCTTTGTCTCTTCGATATCTGCGACTGCTCGCATCATGACACTGCCGCGTCCAGTCTGATATGCCTGTCGCATTGGTGCGCCACCGTATACCGTAGCACCTGTCGGGAAGTCTGGACCCTTAACATGCCGCAAGAGATCGTCAATCGTCGCCTCTTTGTTGTCGATAAGTTCAATCGAAGCATCAACCAGCTCGCCAAGATTGTGCGATGGGATATTTGTCGCCATACCCACCGCGATACCAATCTGCCCATTAAGAAGCAGGTTCGGTAGTTTTGCAGGCAGTACGACCGGCTCCTGTTCTGATCCGTCGAAGTTGTCACGAAAGTCAATTGTATCTTTGTCGATATCTATCAGCATTTCGTCAGCTGGTTTTGCCATACGCGCCTCGGTGTAACGCATCGCTGCCGCTTCGTCGCCATCCATCGAGCCAAAGTTACCCTGTCCCTGGATCAGCGGATAGCGAAGCGACCAGCTCTGCGCCAAACGCACCATTGAATTATAAATTGCTGAGTCGCCGTGTGGGTGATACTTACCCATAACGTCACCGACGATACGCGCGCTTTTCACAAATTTACTTGCCGAACGATTGCCGTTCTGATTCATCGAATACAAGATACGACGATGTACTGGCTTGAGGCCATCACGTACATCAGGAAGTGCTCGGTCAATAATGACACTCATTGAATAACGAAGAAAGCTATCCTCCATAACATCTTCGAGTGTACGCTTTTCAACTCCTGTTGTGTCAATAACATCATCTTGTGTATTGCTATATTCTGGTGTTGTTATTTTATCATCATCCATCATTATATATCCAATTCCTCTAAGTCAACATCTTTAGCACGCGCCTGGATAAATGCCTTACGAAGTGGCACCTCATCACCCATCAGCTTCGTAAAGACGGCATCTGCGCGCTCGGCATCATCAATAAGCACTTGACTCAATACTCGCTTCTCAGGATTCATTGTCGTCTCCCAGAGCTGCTCAGCATCCATCTCGCCAAGCCCCTTAAAGCGTGATATTGTCACGCCAGCTTGTTTCGCGCGGTCTTCGGCTGCATCTATCGCAACTCCGCGCGCCTTCCGATCTTCGATGATCGTTGCAAGTGCTTCATCGAGCGCTGACTCATCATAGACATACTGCTTCTTTTGACCACGGTTGATACTATATAGTGGCGGTCGCGCCAGGTAGACATACCCACCTTCAACAATTTCCTTCATATACCGGAAGAAGAATGTCAGGAGCAATGTTGCAATATGGCTTCCATCCACATCTGCATCGGTCATAATAATAATCTTATGATACCGCAAGCCATTAATATCAAACGTATCACCGATGCCGACGCCAAATGCTTGAATCATTGCTACGATCTCTTTATTGGCAAACATCTTGTCCAAGCGAGCTCGCTCAGTGTTGAGAACTTTACCGCGGAGCGGTAGGATCGCCTGCGTTTTATTGTCGCGCCCCTCTTTGGCTGAGCCTGCCGCCGAGTTACCCTCGACGATATAGATTTCACTATCGGCCGGGCTCTTACTTGAACAGTCCCATAGCTTTCCCGGTAACCCCATACCATCAAGTGCGCCCTTTCGGAGCACGTTATCGCGAGCCGCACGAGCTGCCTTGCGTGCACGGGCGGCGAGGATCGCCTTGCCGACAATCTTCTTAGCGACATCGGGATTCTCCTCAAGGTAGTAGCTAAAGTACTCATTCATAACCTGCTCGACATATCGACGAACCTCGGGATTACCGAGCTTGTTCTTTGTCTGACCTTCAAATTGCGGGTCAGGAAGCTTCACTAGGATAATTGCCGTCAAGCCTTCGCGAATATCATCACCACTAAGGTTATCTTCCTTCTCTTTTAGAAGGCTATTCTTGCGCGCATAGTCATTAATGACACGTGTCATCGCAGAACGGAAACCAACGAGATGAGTACCGCCATCTGGCGTCAGAACATTATTAGCAAACGGCTTCACTGTCTCAACAAATGAGTCATTGTACTGCACCGCAACTTCCACCATCGAGTCCTCGACCTGACGTTCTACGTAAAAGATATTGTCAGTTACGACTTCTTTGCCTATGTTCAGGTGCTTTACGTAACTCTGGATACCGCCCTCAAAGTAAAATGCGTCCCGCTCACCACTGCGGTCATCACGAACAGCGACATAAATTCCTTTTGTCAGGTAAGCTTGATGACGTAAATAGTTGACAACCCATCTATAATCAAACTCCACCGTCTCCTTAAAGATCGTTGGGTCTGGATAAAACGTAATCGTAGTACCTGTTGGTCGGTCTGTCTTCCCGACCTTCTTGAGTGGCGCAACAATAGCACCTTTCTCAAACTCAACACGGTGTAATTGTCCCTTCTGCACCACCTCGGCAATCATTCGTAAAGAGAGAGCGTTAACAACACTCGATCCAACACCATGTAATCCAGACGAGACTTTATACCCTCCGCCACCAAACTTGCCTCCAGCATGCAGGACAGTCAAGACGGTCTCGAGTGTACTAATTCCTGTCTTCTCGTGCTTGTCAACCGGAATACCTCGTCCATCGTCGGTAATTGTTATACCACCATCTTCCAAAATTTGTACATCAACACGAGTTGCATAGCCTGCAATAGCCTCATCGATTGAGTTGTCGGCGATCTCTTTGATTAAGTGATGTAGCCCATCATAGCCCGTGCTTCCGATATACATACCAGGACGCTTACGAACAGGCTCAAGCCCCTCTAGAACTTGAATCTGCGAGCCGTCATACGAACCGTCGTCTGTTTTTTTTGCCATGTCTCCCCTTACTGCTTCGGTCATTCAGCTATTTACAATAGTTCTATTGTACCGCAAAATAATTGTTCACTCAAGTATCTTGCCTCTGATACCCCTGCTATGCTACGCTATAGACATTAGCTATAAGGTGGGTATGTTCAGAAAAATCATCTCTCAACTTTCGCTTAGCCCAGCAACCATCGAACAGGTTGCTCGCTATGCGAAAACTGTCCAACAGAAACAGCGACTCTACGGTACAGCTGCAGTCCTTCTTGCTATTACAAGCGTCTTCTACGCACTCACGCTCATCCTCCATCCATCATACAATCCCGCTCCGACCGCCAACGATCTCATATCAGGCGGCGCGCCCTCGATCGACACGATCTTATCAGCCTATGATACTAATATAGGTAACTTCAGAGATACCGTAGACCTCCTCAACATAACGCGTGAAAACCTCGAAGCAGTATCGCCAAGCGACGCCTGTCAGTCGCCCGCAGCAGATCTTCACTACGTCACAGGGCGTGTTGCCTATGGAAACCACGTGCAGTCCCACATCTTTCCAGGGGAACAGCCCGTCTACATATACTCTACTCCCAAGGCAGACCACCTCTCAGGCTGGTGCGGCGCTGACCGGGAGGGTAATCAATTCATAATTATTAAAGCGGACGGTAATATTGCATTCACGTCTCTGCCGGAAACACCACCAGCATCAACTGACATCTCCCAGTCTCTCACTACAGAGAACGCCCATACTGAGCCAGGGGAGACCGTCACGTGGAAGTTATCGACGACCAACACCTCAAATTATCCAATCACGAAGGACCTTCAGTTTGATTTTGGCGATATTGCCGAATATGCCGAATACATCACGGCAGACTTCAATGGGATTGTCTCAAGCCAGAATCATCGTATCCTGTGGCCTTCTGTAGAAATTCTTCCTGGACAATCAATTGACATGACCGTGACAGCAACCACAAAACACCCCATCGACGAGACGTCTCGCCAGCGCCACAACCCACACGCTTACGACTGCACCATGACAGCATGGTTCGGCAATGAATCAAGAACAAACGTCGACTGCCCGTTGCCAAAACAGGTTGAGCAAGTACTCTACACACTACCCCCTGTTAATAATCTCCTGAGCTTGAGTATCTTCATAGGGCTGTCGCTCCTTAGTCTTGCAGCTTACCTGTCGATGAGGCTCCACGCGAAAGAACTTCGAATCATCCGTATGCAGCTTAACACGGGAGGGGGATCGTTATGAATAGTATCAAGAAAGAATCACTCAAAAGAAGCTACCAATCGACTATGGACGACATGAGGCACGACCTCACATCTCCTGAAGCACACTGGAGCCGTCTTATGCATACATCAATTATCCAGCTAACGACATCGCTTCTATCGACAACGATATTTCGTCCACGATCGCTCCTAGTCGGCGGATTCGTCGCGACTATAACACTGCTTGCAACCTATCTCCTTGCAAAGCTCCATGGCTATGAATCATCCGGCTCAGAGCCGCTCATCGGCTTTGCCATCGGATGGATGCTCGCGCTTGTCTACGACGGTGTCACCGCACTGTTTCATAAGAAAAAATACTAATACCCTAACCGCCTAGCGAATTTTCATCGAAAACTCGGCCGAATCATCGGCTGATGTCGCCACATCACCGCTTGAGCGGAAGTCGAATGTATGCGCTCCATCCACTGGCTGTGCTGGCGCGGATACAGCGTTCGGCAGTACAGGTGGAGGCGCTAGTGAAGCAGGCTGCTGAGGTTGAGCTGCAGCAGTAGTCGCCGTATGCTGGACAGACATGGCTGCTGCGGCCTGCTGAGGACTACCAGGAGGCGCTACTCCTTGCGATATAGGCGTCGCAAGACTACTAGTATGGCCACCGCCCTGCGCACCAGGCTGCGGCTGGGATGCCGGCACACCACCAGACGCACTAAGCTGTTGGCGCTTCGCGAGCCAATCATCAAGAAACGATGAGCCGGCCGCCTTCGGCGCTGTCGTTGTATTTGAACCACTCGCACCTGTCATCATACGCGCTTGCTGTGCTTTTCTTAACTCATCGAGCTTATGCTGCTTCTCGTCAACACTTGGCTTCAAGCGATTGGCAATCTCCTGCTCGACAACTGCGCGCGGCTTACCGTATTTTGCTGCAGACAGCCTCTTTAGTGCGTCTGCAAGCTGTGGATTAGACTGGCCCATTGGGGGGATCCAACTCATACTAAATGGTGCTGACGGCACATTCTGAACCATAACAGAAGCTATTGATTGGTGATTTGGCAACTTCGCAAGATCATCCGCCACAAAGACCGGCTTATACTTCTTCTCGAGAATTTCAGCATCAGTAATACCAATACGCCCACTAATAACCGTACCGACGTTTCCGATAATCGCCTCACGAATCTTGTCAGTCAGCTGAGTCATAAACTGGTTACCGAGCATCAGATTGAGCCGATACTTTCTCGCCTCTGATAGAATAGACTCGAAACTCTCGGTAGCAAAATTCTGAAACTCATCAACAAAAAGACTAAAATCAACACGGTCTTTCTCGTCAATATTGGCACGGCTCATGGCTGCTGCCTGAAATTTCATCACAAAGATAATGCCAAGCAGCTTTGAATTTAATTCACCCATCTTACCTTTCGATAGATTGACCAATAGAATCTTTTTGTTATCCATGATCTCGCGTAAATTAAACCCGCTCTTTGTTTGACCGATAATATTGCGCATTGAGTCGTTTGAGATAAATGGACCAAACTTTGAAACCACCCACGAGATAACCTCTCCTGCCTCATTTGATTTTTGCGATGCAGGAAACTCCTTCGTCCAGAAATCAAGCACTGTCTGATCGGTAACATATTTGAGCTTCGCAGTACGAAAACCTTCGTCGATAAGAACTTTCGGTATATCGATGAATGTGCCCCCTGCAGGATCCGCCATAAGCAGCAGCGCACAGTTACGAAAAATGTGCTCGAGTCGTGGTCCAACGATACCTGTATGCCCCGGGTCATATAGTCCATACAGCATATTAATTGCCTCTTGTACTAAAAAGTCCTTCTGGTCAGGTGAGTCAAACTCAAACATATTAAGACCAACCGGATTCGTCATGTCGCCTGGATTAAAATAGATGACATCTTCGACACGCTCCTTCGGCACCTTACTCATGAGCGACTCGGCTGAGTCACCATGCGGATCCACAAACGCAAAGCCCCGCCCTTCCATCATGTCCTGATAGGCAATATTCTCGAGGAGAACTGATTTACCAGTACCTGTTTGTCCAATAATATACGTATGGCGACGGCGATCATTCGTGCTGAGGCGAATTTGCTTCTTTACTCCTCGAAATTCGTTATAGCCAAGCAAGACGCCCTCCTCCATCACTTGCGTTGGTCCATCAACTTGCTTTGTCATCTGGCGTTTCACTTGGGCTGTTGGAATGCTATTTTGGTCTGGTAAATGGAACAGCGTCGCAAGTTCTACGGTATTCAAAACGTTCCCAACTAGTGATTGTGGGAAGAAACGAAAGATATAAGATGTTACAAGATCATCAACATTCTTTGTTGGTGTAAATGTAAAGCCATTATTACTCGGTGAGTCAAATAATGAAAAAGCTGCGACAACGTTCTTGAGAAGCCCTTGCGCCCTCGCAGACGTATTCGAGGAGACGACAACACGAACTAACACCTCATACCCTGGGTGTCGTGTTTTTTCCTCGATTGCATCAACGGCCGACTGCTCAAGAGCTGTCAATTGACGCTCCTCGGCTTGCATCTCCTCCGCCTGCGCTGACGGCGGCTTCCAAAGCGACTCCAACAGCCCACTCGCCCCACGAACACCGAGCGCTCCACCGCCACCCATTCGCTTGTTGCGTTTCATTTTCTCGACCGCATCAATCGATGCCTTGGTCCAGCCACTCTGCGCAGGTCGAAGCAGAAACTGCAGTGCCATCCCATCCTCGCGCGTAGCCGCAGAGAATGCGTTAAGCATTGCACGAGCTGCATCACGCTTTGACTCCTGATATGTTGCAATTGGATAGATGAAATCTTTTTTGAGAGTAAACTCGCCACCAATTGTCCCGCTCATGCGCCCCGCTTTACTAAAGATATTGCGCTCCTCAACCTCCTCAAGACGAGCACTTGGATACGCCGCAGCAATTGCCTGCTTCACTACATCTACGAGAACAAACGGAACGACTGCATAGTAGTGTACAAGTCCTTCGTGCGCAACTATCTCAAATGAGATATGACGTTGACCATACATACGACTCTTGAAGCCCTTTGTTGCAGTACTAGAGATAATATTATATAGCACCTGTGCCTCAGAGATAATTTCCTCGGTCACATCACGCTCGTCTCTTCCGCCTGCCTCAAGATCGTCAGTCGCTGGCGGAATATGGATATACATTGGAATCATCTTTAGTCCACGCTCGTAGTTTTTTGCTTCACGGAGTGTCTTCCGATACTGCGCAAATAAAATAATACCCGTAGCAATACCGAGCACGATTACAATGAAGATAGTTATAAATAGTGGTGCCATCACCGACCTTCAGGCGCGCCCTACTCGGACACACCGACCTCCTTGCCATACCGCTTTCGTAGGTATTCCTTCTGCAGTTGGCTGATAGCCTGCTCTCTCGCATGCGGATCATCTGCGGTCTCGGCAATGATGTGCTTCGCCTTATTAACCCATTCTTTTTCTATTAGATCATCGTCTGCCGCCACATCAGGCAAGGCTGTCAGCAGTGCTGCGGTGGCGTCATCGTCATCTACTACACTCACGACAGGCTGCGGCAGAGCAGGCATAGTTTGCTGCGGCTGCGTGACAGATGCTTCCTGAGGAAGAGGCTCACGTTCAAATGGCTGCGGCGCCTGCTCAAGCTGAGGCTCAAAACTGCCTGGCACTACCTCTGGAGTTACAGGAGGTAGTGACGGTGATTGTTCGGGTGTAATACGAGGTCCGTCATAGCTTGGTTCCATATCTGTAATTATAGCATAAGAATAACGAAATACATCTGTGCTTTATGAAGTGCGACGTGCAATATAAAGTACGCCCATTACCCCGAAGAGGATTAGTAGCAACACTTCATACCACTCCACCCCTCCTGTTGGATAAAGACCCACCAGCATCATTGGTAGCGTACTCAAGACAGAAGCATACAGATAGGCTTTAGTGAGTGTTAGTCCATCCCGCTTACGAAACTTTTTTAAAACCACGAGACTCAATTTTGAGCCATAGTACAGCAAAAAAGTCACTACTCCGAGTAGTGACAAATATCCTAATAAAAACACAGCAAGCATTCCTGCGAGGCCAACAGTTGCGGGGCTTGTCATCGTAAGCAACAAGATAAGCAGGCAGCTGCTCGTAACTGTTACTATAGCAAGAATCCGCGACATCATAGCATCCACTATAATACAGCTCCCACCAAGAGACCATAGCGACAAGTATATTACTTTTGATCCAGCAAACGCCACCTGTATATAACTTATAGAGCGTGTGAATCGAAGAGCTACCTGTCGCATATGGCAGTTTGACCGCTCCGAGAAAATCGGAGCAAAATCGCCGCATCGTTTCCGCGATACACCTAGTAGTGTCACTTTCTTACCGTCATCTGGAGATAAGAACGTTGAGTGTACTAGGTGCATCGGTACTCCAGATGCACTCAACACCCAAAAATTGGGCGGAGCATCGGTGACACCAAAAAAGACAAAAGTTGTAAGTAATGTGCGTGCGCGTACAAATGTACGGCATATTATTTGTTTGTTTTTGTTGCGTCACCGAGTTTCCGTCAAATCAATACAGTGATTATATAAACTGTTTCCCGGACCGTGCTGAATTGTTAATGTGTTTTTTTGCTTTTTTGTTTTTCTAAAAGCTTATCCTTAGATTAGCATGCGTATGGTTTTTAGTCAAGAGTTTTGTGTAAATTTTCTATGTTTTTATAACAACATACGATAATTTTTGATATATAACAGATGATATTTACATATGTTGTTTTTATATCATCATTGTAATAATAATCTTTCTATCCCAATAAATACCTTGTCAGCGACATCGTATGCTATGATGCTATCATGCATCATGAACCCGCCAACTACACCTGCCCTTTCTGCGAATGGCTTTCCGGTAAAGAAACTGAACTGAAGCAGAACAGCGACATCGTACTGCAAAATAATTCCATCACCGCATTTGTCTCACCTAAGTGGTGGGTTAATAATCCAGGGCACGTTATTATCATCCCGAATACCCACTACGAAAATATCTACGACACGCCCGACAGCCTGCTACGTGATATTGCTGTACTAACAAAGCAGGTTGCTATTGCAATCCGGAAAGCATATGACTGCACAGGCATATCAACCCGCCAACACAATGAACCTGACGGCAATCAGGATGTCTGGCACTTCCACACTCACATATTCCCCCGACATCGCGACGACCGCCTATACCAGAATCATGACAACAAAACATTCGTGCCAATCGAAGATCGCGCACATTATGCACGGATCCTCCGCCAAGCCCTCACCAGCAGCAACTTCTCGTCGTGAACGCTACAGCTAGCGTAGGATATTCATGCGACACCCTAGCAATACTCGTGAATATGCCGTGGTATTTTTTACCTGAGAATTAACTAAAAATAGTATTGACGTAAGCAGAATGCTGGCTTATTATAGGGGTAGTCTCTGAGTAAAAAAATTATACATGATTACAAAGGGACCAAAAATAAAAAGTATACGAAAAAACTCCACACTTGAAACGACCGTTCCTCGCAGGCGGTTGTTTCTTTTTGCACTTTTATACAAAACACCCTCCATACTGGAGGGTGTTTTGTATAAAATCTGGTGGAGCTGGCGGGTACTGCCCCCGCGTCCAAAAGGTAACTAATTATTCGTCTACAAGCATAGTCTACTCCACTCTTTTACAACCCACTACACTTAGGAGTAGACAAACATGTCTAGTTGGGTTGCGCGATAAAATGTCCGCGGTATACATCGCTGCGTATATACCTCGTAAGTGACATGAATATAACACTCGACTGCCGCTATGTCACCTATCGACAATGAATGATCGCGCGATTAGGCTGCGATTGGCGCAAAGGCAGGTGCGCGGAATGCACTAGCAAGGCTAGTGAAAGCGCCCTTAACTTTGCTTGCAAATGTGTTTGCAATTAAAAATATGCATTACGTGCAACATCGGCTTGCGAAATAATCTGTTAAAATCCTCCTGTCGAAAGCTATATCAGCCCCAGGTATCCTCTATTATACCACCAGTCTTGTGAAGGCATACTGTCTATGCTTTACTAAGGGTACTATGGCGGTGGCAAAAGTATACGCAGCAGCTCCCATCGGCTTTGACGGACAGCTCGTCGAAGTTGAAAGCCATGCTACAAAAGGTCTTCCCTCTATCCAGATCGTTGGACTCGCAAACAAATCTATAGATGAAGCAAAAGAGCGTGTAAAAAGTGCACTCATCAACTCTCACTTTACCTACCCTGCCAAGCGCCTTACGATCAATCTTGCCCCTGCAGAACTTCCTAAAGAGGGCACCCACTACGATCTCGCTATTGCTCTATCCATCCTCATTGCAAGTGATCAACTTCGCCAAGATGATATTAACAATGCACTATTCGCGGGCGAGCTCGCCCTCGATGGGTCAGTTCGCCCCATAAAAGGCAGCATCAGCATTGCAGAGATTGCACGACGCGCCAAAAAATCAACACTCTACGTCCCTGCCCATAATGCCCCTCAGGCGAGCCTCGTACCAGGAATCACCGTCATAGGTATCGCCTCCCTCAAGGACCTCTTTTTACATCTCAAGCAAGAAAAGCGTATCGAACCAACACCGATAGCAGAGCTACCCGCATCCTCTACAGGTGCAGGAGGTCCTCGACTTGACGATATCATCGGACAACACCAAGCTAAGCGTGCACTCACTATCGCAGCAGCAGGTAGGCACAACTTACTGCTGCGCGGCTCTCCCGGGACTGGCAAAACAATGCTTGCCCAAGCGCTACTACACCTCCTACCCGACCCTTCGGTGAAAGAGAGACTTGCAATTACAAAAATGCACAGCCTCGGCGGCGAAGCACTCGATACTATCATCACAGCACGACCATTCCGCGCACCGCATCATACAGCAAGCCGAGCCGCTATTGTCGGTGGCGGTACGCGCCCGCAACCAGGCGAGATTAGCCTTGCACACCTTGGTGTTCTCTTTCTCGATGAACTTCCAGAATATCCACGCTCGACGCTTGAAGCACTCCGTCAGCCACTTGAAGATCGCACCATATCTATCTCGCGCGCGCAAGGTAAGTTGTCCTACCCTGCAGATATTATGCTTGTAGCTACAATGAACCCATGCCCTTGCGGATTCTATGGTGACGCAACCAAAGAGTGTACCTGCACTCAACATCAGATCGACAGCTACCAAAAGCGCCTATCTGGCCCACTACTCGATCGTATTGATCTCACAATTCATGTTCCACGCGTCTCTCAAGAAGAGCTTTTCCAGCAGAATACGATGAGTAATTCACAACATACTAACGCAAAACAATCGATAACGAAAGCCCTCAATCGTCAACGTATCAGATATGAAAGTAGTGATAAATACAACTCAAATCTCACAAGTCATGACATTCGCACCTCCATCAAACTTTCTGATACGAGCCGCCATATTCTCGCGACTGCCACCGAAAAACTTCAGCTCAGTACCCGTGCATACTTTCGTATCATTCGTATTGCTCGCACGATTGCCGATCTCGAAGACGCTGAAAATGTCACAGACAATCATATCGCCGAAGCACTCCAATACAGGGCGTCCAGCTAGCACAAGCAATCTCTTGCATAATCGTATCGTTTTTGGTAGAATGACAGATGAGTAACGCTCTAAAATAAGCAGCTCGAAAAAGAAGGAGAGAAGCAATCAGTAACAATTCAGTTCGTATCAATGAGTCGATTCGCGCAAAAGAACTACGAGTCATTGGTGAAAGCGGAGAGCAGCTCGGCATCATGCCACGAGGAGATGCACTCAAGCTTGCAGAAGAGGCAGGTGTTGATCTAGTGGAGATATCGCCAAATGCCAACCCTCCTGTTGCTAAAGTCGTTGACTGGGGTAAGTACCAGTACCAAAAGATGAAAGAGCAGCAGAAAAATCGCAAGAACAGCAAGCAAGCTGAACTGAAGCAGATGCGCTTTGGCCTCAAGATTGGACAGGGAGACCTTGAAATTAAGCTACGCAAGATCCAATCGTTCCTTGATGCAGGCCATAAAGTCCGAATCCAAATCTTCTATCGTGGTCGAGAGATGGCCCATAAAGAGCTTGGCTTCGAACTGATTGACCGCATCACCACCCTTCTCGGAGAGGATGTTATCGTAGAGCAAAAGCCTCAGATGGCTGGTCGCAATCTGAGTATAGTAGTAAGGAGTAAGAAGTAATGCCAAAAATGAAGACCCACAAAGGTACGGCAAAACGAGTGAAGCTCACCAGTACAGGTAAGATCACCCGTCGTCGCGCTTTCGGCGGACACATGCTTGCCAAGAAGAGCAAGAGCCGCAAACGAGCCATCAACACAACCGCAGTCGTGAAGGGTGGTATGGAAAAGAACATTAAACGAGCCCTAGGAGTATAGTATGCGAGTAAAACGAGGAGTTGCTGCACGCGCTAAGCACAAAAAGATTCTAAAAGCTGCGAAAGGTATGCAGCATAACCGCACGCGAAGCTATCGCCTTGCTAAGCAGGCAGTAATTCGCGCGCTCCAGTACAGCTATCGCGATCGACGTAACCGCCGTCGTGACCTTCGTGCACTCTGGATCACCCGCATCAATGCGGCTGCCCGACTTGAAGGTACGACCTATGGCAAGCTTATTGCTGGTCTCAAGGCAGCAAATGTCGAACTTGATCGTAAGATTCTTGCTGAGCTAGCTGCAAATGAACCAAAATCATTCACAGCAGTCGTACAGGCCGCAAAATAGCACCCGGATCCTTTGTACAATAAAATAACCCTCTACGTAGAGGGTTATTTTATTGACAGCTTATCGATAAGCCGGGTTCTGTCGTGGGCAATCATCTATCTAGCTCGCTCGTTGCCGAGTGAATCAAGCGGATATCGACCTGCTGGCGGACCACCATGTTATCGCAGATCTCCTTGCAGCCGACAGGGTTTACCTCCGTCACATGTCACCATGTGACGCTGTAGTCTCTTACACTACTCGTTTCACCCTTACCTCTCAGTGTCTGCCGAGCCCGAAAACCTTGCAGGACTGGTTATAAACGAGGCGGTATTGTTTCTGTGGCACTTTCCCTAGAGTTTCCTCTGGTTGCCGTTAGCAACTGTCGTGCCCTATGCTGCCCGGACTTTCCTCTTACTGCTTACCGCAGCAAGCGATTGCCTAATAAGCTGCCTGCTTTTATTATACCGTATCTTCACGGCGATTGGCATGTGCATCAAGTGTCTTATTAACCATACCGTCGGCAAGTTGATTAAACTCTCGTCTTACGTGCGAAAATCGCACCAATTCAAACTTTCCAACAAGTCCTCGAATCCGTTCATAAATTGGCCATAGCTCACGATTCTTAACCTTGTAGATACCATTCATCTGATTGACAACCAGCATACTATCAACCCTAAAGTCGATGCGCCGCAACCCCCGCTCAAACGCACGCTCCAACCCAAGCCGAACACCATGATACTCTGCTTGACTATTTGTCGTAATACCAATATACTCTCCACCCTGCTCAATAACTTCCTGATTCATGCCAAGCACGACAAATCCAGCAGCCGACGGCCCGGGGTTGCCCCTTGATCCACCATCAGAGTAAATAATAGCATCAAATTTTGATGTATTCTTTACATCTTCCATAAAAGAAAACCGCCCGTCTTCACCTACTGCTGCTTGCTGCTGAAAGATACCCAGGAGCAAAGACGTGAGATCTGTAATCTCATCATGTTGTATTTTACGCACCATACTCCAGCTGTACTTATTGTATCCCTCACCAAGAACAATGCCGTGATGCCCGGGCGCAAGCGCCACAAGATAAACAAGCACGATATACTGGATATCACGATCGTCGCGATCGATATACGTCACCGCGTCATACAGCTGCAGTGTCTGAATATGGACGCCTGCTTTCTGTCGCATAATGCGACGTACGGCGTCCTCAGGCTGCTCACCATATGCAACCTTTCCTCCTGGCAACTCAGACCGACCCAGGATTGTCGCGCGGCCAGCAGACCGCTTCAAAAACAAGACCTTACTCCCATCCCGCACGATCGCCCTGACTGAAATACGCTGCTTCATACCGTCTCTTTTTTGTATTTATAATATCTATACACTATGTCCATCTTACGACGAAACGTGAGAAATGTCTCCATCTTGCACTAAAAAGCCCTAGAGTATAGATCATTGAGCGCTTGATATTCCCCTGCTTTCGCTGGAGGTGGGTGTCCGCAAAGCACTACCACGGCAGTGAATCATTAGGACTCCCTATCAATATGATGTTAGGAAAATCATATGCGCCCGAGATCACTCTAGGACACTTCTTATTATAGCACAAAAGTAATGCATGGTAGATGACTGCCCAACAACTTCTCCACCCGTGATTGCAATCTATGAGATATGAAAAATTGCCATAAACACATCGAGAATCCCACTGATTGCCGCACCCATCAACGACCCGATATATGCGCTCGCAACAAGTACGATTGCAAAAACAATCAATATTCCTACACGCTCTAGCGCTTCCATACCCCTCCTGACAAACTCAGGTGCAAGCGCATACAGTACGCGCGACCCGTCTAGCGGTGGAAGTGGTAGTATATTAAAAATAAAGAAGCCCAGATTGACGCTAATTGTAGTAACAATGACCGTACCAATAAAAGAGACTTGCACCCCTTCTGTTGTAATGACGCCACCGATAACACCAACACCAAACATAACAAATGCAATCAATAAGTTTGTTAGCGGACCAGCTGCAGCCACCAATGCCGCACCCCACTCACCCCCTCGAACTCGATCAGGATTGAATGGTACGGGCTTCGCTCCACCAAATACAGGACCACCCATAAGCACAAGTGCGACCGGTAGTATAATCGTCAGAAACGGATCGATATGCTTGAATGGATTCAATGTCAAACGACCCTGCGCTTTTGCTGTATCATCCCCAAGCCAGTAGCTCATGAAGGCGTGCATCGCCTCGTGAAGTGTCATAGACACTAAAATTACGCCCAAAACAATTGCAATATAGCCTATATCCATTCATTCCAGTGTATCATGTCTTGACTAATGATACGAGAGGAGCTATACTAGTACAGATTGACTATTTAACAATATAAGGTGAACACTATGGCAGCACGCTGTGAGTTGACTGGTAAGGGTAAGCAGTTTGGTAATAACGTGAGTTTTTCACTCCGCCGCACCAAGCGAACCTTCAAGCCAAACCTACAAAAGAAGACCTTTGTAGTTGATGGCCAAAAGGTGACGATGACACTGAGCACCCAGGCAATCCGAACCCTAAAGAAAAAGGGCATTCTCGGGGCGCCAAGCCAGGCAAAATAATAAAAATACCTCAGACTCATTCTGAGGTATTTTTATTATCAATAGCCACTTAACTTCGTGTAATCGGTGCGACCGTTAGCGCTTGAGGCAAATTAGCAGCCGTCTTAATCTTGTATTTGACGACTGCATCATCGACAGGAGCACCGAGCTCAGCCGTAAACACCTCGAGCTCCTCTTGAGGAACCTCGTACGCAAGGGTGCTATCTGCATAATGAACCGGGACAACCACCTTTGGCTCAAGCTGGCGGACCAAAGATGCTGCAGACGTAGCATCAAGCGTATACCCATTGCCCCCTACGGGGATGACAACTATATCAACAACACCGATTTCCTCAAGCTGATCATCGCTTAGACGCGGTGCAATATTACCAAGGATAGCCATACGAACACCTGCGATACTTACCTGATAGATTGTTGCTGCCGAACCTTCCGCGTCAATATGTCGCTGAGCTGCGATTCCGTGAATCGACACATCTGCAACCTCATATTCACCAGGGCTCTCGATATACAGACGATACGCTGGGTCATCCGTTGCTAGTCGTGCCTCCGTCGCAAGTTGAACACCGTCTTTCACCGTAATATCTTTAAGCCCAGCAACTGACAGTCGTGGATCTACGACCACGACGGCTTTTTTTGTCGAAATAATAATCGTATTAGCACCTTTATATTCAATATCAAACATACATCCTCCTTATTCTGCCGCTCCCAGTATTTTCTCTGTGTCTACTAGTGTAACGTATTTTCCGTGCACAATCTCGCTCACAAAGCGATCACGTACACTCAAGCGATAGTAGAAATCATCATACGACAATACTGTATAGTTTACATCCCTACCCTCGAACGCCTCAATCGACTTAATAAGCTTCTTGAGTTGAGACTGACGAACATCACCTACGACGAGGATATCAACATTACTCGATGAACCCTCGACAAGTACACCAGACAACAAGACAAGCCGTGCCCCGCTCAGCTCCTTCAGGGCATCCTGCCACGTAGGCGTCATGGCTTGCGGCGCAGGATTTAGGGCTGCAACCTTTTCATCTGCAAAAATTGCACGCAGCGGTACGTAATATTCATACCTTTGATCAACTTGATAGTAGAGCTTATTGTCAGATGTCTCACTCGTAATAATACCGACACCCAGCATGTTTGCAAGCTCACGTCGAACTGAGTTAATTTGCTCATCAATCAAGCGTGTAATCTCACGAACATAAAACGCCTTACCTGGATTACTCAAAAAGAGGTGAAGTAATTTCACTCGTGTCTTTGAACCAAATAATGCGTCAATCATCTACCACTCACCTTTCTATCTTATTTTACCATACTTCGCGCAGATAGGCTCCGCTCGATGTGTAATTGTATTTCGCCGACATTACCCCAGTAAATATATGGATTTTTTCTTAGCCATGTCATCTGACGCTTCGCAAGCTGCCAGTCCAACGTTGTTAATTTATCTACAATACTGCGATCTTCTAAAGCACCGTCGACGTATTGCTTGATAAGAGGATAGACATTTCCCGACATAGCTTCAGTATCCCACCCATACTTTCCGCCCAATAGAGTTGCTTCATCGACAACACCATTTTGCAGTATTTGTTCAGCCCTGAGTGCAATCCTTGTTCGTAAGTCACTTCGATCTGTAGCAATTCCAACAATAATACTTGTGCTTATTGGTGCGCTTCTCATCTGAGAACTAACACCCTGGCGTTCGATTGCTCGTATTAACCGTCGTTTGTTCTGTGTGTCTTTCGGTAATTGTATGTTGTTTTTTATGCAATAATCTTGCAATGCCTCTCGGGTGAGCTCCTCGAACTTAAGCCGACGCTCCGTAGCATCTACCGCAAACTGATAGTCAAACAGCACCGAGTCTACATACAACCCCGTTCCGCCCACAAGCAGCGGAACCCCTCCCCGAGCACGAATCTCCTCGATTTTTTTCAGGGCATACTGCTTAAAGTCTGCAACCGTAAAGCGCTGACCAGGATCGACCAAATCAAATCCCCAGTGAGGAACACCGGAACGCTCCTCCATAGTAGGCTTCGCCGCACCGACGTCCATACCTCTATATATTGCCCGAGAGTCTGCGCTAATAACCTCGCCGCCCCACCTCTGAGCAAGCGACACAGCCAAGCTTGTCTTACCGCTCGCCGTTGGACCGACAATTACAATGAGTGGAGATGCAAGACGTCTGGCTGCCATCGCCTCTCTCTAAATTCCTTTATGCGCCACTGATCGTCGCACTCTATTCCGTCCTGCAAAAGTAACTGTCGCTGTACATCTTGTCCGCCTGGAAATCCAATTGCAAGACCCCCTTTTACATTAACAAGCCGATGCCACGGCAGCTCCACCGGGCCTGCATGTGCAATCCCCCCGACGATTCGCGCCGCCCGTGGACTACCTGCTAAAGCTGCTATATCACCGTATGTCGTCACCTTACCCTCAGGCAGATAAGACATCAATTCATAGACACGGTCACGCAAGCTACGCAGCGGCAATTCGTTCGATCGCATCACGCACATCACTCCAGTTTAAACAACGCCTTACCCTATCAGGCAGATCAGCCGTATCATTCCAGCCATACCTACCGAAAAGCAATGCGTAACGCCCAGTATCAGCCACAGCGAGACAGTGCTTGAGCTGATCATCAATGAGAACATCGGCACCTATTTGCGTTATCAGATCTGCCTTTGTCATCACCGCCGACTGATCGTTAACGTCATCCCATATACCGGCAAAGTGAACAGTATCACTCGTAAATATCCCAGGAAAGTGCTCGTCTATCCATGCAAGTGTGTCTGCTTTCATCTGCAAGCGACGAGATGTCGCAATAATAAGATGGTGCCTCTTCGATAGTTGCTGCAACACTTCATAAGCATCTCCGATATGCCCATATCCTCGTATCGCTGCAGACTCATGAAACTCTGTTGCGCGTCGCTCAACCTCCTCGTTGTCAACACTCCACATCTTAGCCCAATGTTCATCGTAGTCATCGACAGAGAGATGAGTACCCCACCGCTGATTACTAAACGCTACGAAGCCCGCTGCATTTTCTGCTAGTACATCATCAATATCAACTGCGATCCTCAGCCGCCTCACGCAAGCCCCCGCAGATACTCGGCTAAGGCGCTAAGCGCTACTTTCTCTTCACCGGCTTGTGTTCGCACACTCACTTCACGAGCCTCCTCATCCTTCGGCCCGACAATCAACTGCACCGGAATCTTCATAGTCGCAGCCTCACGAATCTTCTTTCCAAGTGACTCATTGCGCATATCTGTTGTAAATCTTATTTCATTATACTTAACAGGATTCATAAGCACCACCTCTGACAAGACCGATGTTATTTCTTCAACATACCCTCGTACTGCGTCATTGATTGTCAAGATTCGCACCTGCTCAGGCGCTGCCCAGAAAGGAAACCAACCCGCTGTATGCTCAATAAACACACTCAAAAAGCGCTCTATTGAGCCAAGAAGCGCACAGTGAATCATCACAGGCCGCCGCTTAGATCCGTCATCTGCTGTATACTCAAGACCGAACCGTTCAGGCTGTACAAAATCAAGTTGAACGGTCGCAACCTGATGCTCACGCCCAATGGCGTCAGTTGCCATGAAGTCTATCTTTGGACCATAAAATGCTGCCTCGCCCTTCTCCTCAAAAAAATCTAGGCCATTTGCCTCAACCGCAACCTTTAGTTGTGCCTGTGCACTCTGCCACAGCTCCATGTCGCCCAGATAGCCGTCGCTCTCATCACGATAGCTGAGGCGGACTCGTAATTGCATACCAATCGTTTCATACAGCTTACGAGCCGCCTTGAGAAGGTTATTAATCTCACCTTCAATCTGATCTGGACGTGCAAATACGTGACTATCATCCTGGGTGAGTGAGCGCACTCGATTGAGGCCGCCCAGCTCGCCTGTCTTTTCGTCGCGATAGTCAGTCGTTGTCTCAAGAAAGCGCACCGGCATATCTCGATAACTTCTCGGCTGTGATGCAAAGATCTGTGTATGATGAGGGCAATTCATTGGCTTCAGTGCCATCTCATCGCTCGTTTCCTGACTTGTTACAAGGAACAATTCATCACCAAACTTTGCCCAGTGACCACTTGTCTCGTAAAGATCTTTCTTGGTGATATGTGGTGTCCATACCTTCTCAAATCCATACGCCTGACGTAGCTGATTAGAATATTGCGCAACAATATCACGCAGCACAGTGCCTCGCGGTGTAAACAACGGCAAACCAACGCCAACAAGATTTGACGTCGTGTAGAGATCAAGCTCATGGCCAAGTTTACGATGATCACGCAGCTTCGCCTGCTCTAAGCGATCTAAATATGTATCGAGGTCCTCTTGTGTAGCAAACGCTACGCCGTACAGCCGCTGCATCTGCGGATTATTCTCTTTGCCGCGCCAATATGCACCTGCCACCCGCAGCAACTTAAACGCACCGACATCTTTCGTATTTTTAATATGTGGACCACGGCACAGATCAACAAAGTTGCCATTCCGATAGAATGACACCTCTTCTACTGCCGCATCGCCATGTGTTGCCAAGCCCAGCTCATCAGCATCAAGATCTCTCGCCACAGTCGTGCCTGAACGCTTGAGATCATTGAGTAACTCTTCTTTGTAAGGCTGACCAGCCTCTTTTGCCCATGCAATTGCCTGATCAATTGGCATCATGAAATGCTCAAAAGTATCCCCGTGCGCAATCAACTTGCGCATTTCTTTCTCGATTTTGGCGAAATTATCTTCTGAAACCTTACGATCACCTAGGTCGATGTCATAATAAAACCCATTCTCTACCACTGGACCGACACCAAACTTTGCCTCAGGCCATAAGCGCTGCACTGCTGCTGCCATAATATGCGCCAGGCTGTGTCGCATTGCGTCAAGATGTTTTCCATTCATGATGTATAACTCCTTAGGAAATTAATAAAACATGCGATTAATAAATATAACAAACTGTTACGTCCACATATCGCATGCTTCGGGCCCCTTGCTGAGGCTGTTCCACCGAAAACTTTCACTCTTCTCGTTCACGTTATCGCACGTCACGATCTAACCCACGAAGCTCAGTGGGTGGTTGGTCCACATCATCGCCTATCCGTTATCATACACTAGTCGCCCCTGTTATTGCAACTTTGTGCCTCATTTGCTATGATAATAAAGCTACCGACGATTAGCTCAGCTGGCTAGAGCACCACATTGACGTTGTGGGGGTCAGAGGTTCAAATCCTCTATCGTCGACCAGGAATTTATCATGAGAGACTAGTAATCGCTAGTCTTTTTTTGTCTCATGTCTTTATACCCAGTATTTTTTGTTTTCCACATTCACTTTCCCCGCTCGCTACGTCGCCTTATCCTCCTCATGATATATTCATGTGCCGAACGTTCCATTGACAAATCATAATGCTTGTGCTAGTATATAATCATGGTTGATACAACAAATACCAACAAAGCACCAACGCCATCAAAGCTTGCTCGAATACCTATCGGTTTTGAGTACGACAAAACGCTCCGCGAAATCAAGCAGAGTGTAAAAATCCGTACATCACTTTAGCCTACCCCTCTTCTGAGGTGTAATACCCTTGAGCAAGCATGAGAAGACCTATGGTATTCAGTAGGTTTATTCTGCAGTGCCTGTGCGCTTCTGCTTCTTGATACTCTTCTGCTGTTGGCGTTGCGTCTTCTCTTTCGACACAGAATCAACCGTTGCCTTCTCAGTGACATCAAATTTATCGAGATACTTCCCAAGTGCAAGGCGCATCTGTGAATAGAGTGCTGCAGCAGCATTATAAGCAACCGCCGTAATCGGCATAAGCGCCCACTGTGCAAGCATAAGAACAGAACGATGTCGCTTATAGCGATCTGGTCGTGGCGGTAGCATTTTGAATGATAAGAAGACAGTGATAAAGAGCCCTATCATCGCTACGCGCTGAATAATCGCAACCGTATCAGGGAGCTGATGTACAACAATACTATTTCGAGCAGCCTCTGTATTAATAATGAGCGGCACCCAGGCGCCAAACGCTACGATAATCGCGACAGTCGCAAGCGTAACATGACCATCCAGTAGGCGGACAAATCGTGCGAAGCCTTCAAAGAACGGTACATTGCGACGACGAGTAAAGATATGACTAGCGACATATGGCACATCCGATGCGCCGTATGCCCATCGCCTCAGCTGCACAAACTGTGCCTTGAGTGTCTTGATGTACGTATTCGACATAACGGCGTCCTGGTAGATTGGTATAAAGATTGGTGTCACCGAATAATTTCCATTGAAGTAAAAATAACTCCGCCAATACTGATGCCCGTCTTCAACTATCGTGCATGTGCTCCACCAGTTCATCTCCACGAGCGCGTCCATTGGCTGTGAGTGGGATGCAAAATTACGAAGCGTATGTGGTCGCATTGAGCTAATAATATTCCAAAACGAATTACCGGTTGCAACCACGCGCATCGGTGCCGGCGCGTCCCAGATATTATTCAAGAAAAGCGAAATCGGCTGATATGAGAGATGCTTACGATCCTCATGGACAATATATTCATACGTTACATAGTCGAAGTAGCTCTTATGTGGTCGGTTATCACTGTCTAGTGTCGTGATGATAACATCCTTATACTCAATACCGACTGTTGGCATCCATGACTCAAGAAATCTACCAGCATACGTAATATTACCACCCTTACCAATGACTTCATCAGGCAGGTCAGCAGGATGTTCGACGACATGAAAAGCATAGAATTTACCACCATACTCGCGCTGTAGCCGCCGCACTGTCTTCTTCATCTCCGGGCCACCACGCTCTTCGTAAGCGATAGTTACAATCAAGCGCTGTTTATCGTACGTTGTTGCAAGCACTGAATCTAATGTCGGACCAAGGACATCATACCCCTCATTGTACGCAGCAATAATAACTGCATTATAGAGCTGCGATGGACGAGGAAACTCATCTGGCGCAGCAGCCATAAGACGAAGATTATCGACATGTGCACGTGCACCAAAATCCCGCCCAACACTGACGCCTTCTCGTACTTCATACGATGCGATTGGATCTTCGAGCTCGGCCAATCGAGCGTGCCAATCTACCTTCTGCGCTTGCTCAGAATTCGAACGGCCCTTAATCGTATGATACGCAATACCGACCGCCTTAACGAGCATTGTCATAATCACCAGTAGAATGTACGCAGCTGCAAGAAGCGGATTAATAAGTGCAAGCACAAAAAGAAGAGCAATCGCTCCATAGCTACATAGTGCAGGTAGAATCTCAAAAAACCGATACAGTTTTGTTCGTTTACCAAGTGGTACTTCGATATCGGTCATCAGCCTAGAGAAGCTCTGCTAGATGAACATAGGTAACAGCAGTAATTGCAACCATCACAACACCGATCCATCCTATTAAAATTGCTAGCGACTCACGATCTTGTAACAGTAATTTAATCGCCATACCTATCGCGCATACAGCCGTCACAGCAATAAAACCAATAAACGAAAGAAAGTACATCCACGAATCTCTATAAAAATGCGTCGCACCAAACGCCGTATAGTGTGTGATGACGCGAAGGTCGCTCGCCTCAAGCGTAGCGGCAATATAAATAATGACAGCAACTGAAAAAAGAAGGAGAAAAAGTAATACAGCAAACAAACGACGGTGTGCTACTACTTGCGTGATATGCTGTGTAATACTTTGCTTCATAGAGTTCTATATGGAGCCGCCTGCCAGGATTGAACTGGCGACCTACACGTTACGAATGTGTCGCTCTACCAACTGAGCTAAGGCGGCATGCTCCTGATTACTGATTATACCAGCCTACGACATGAAAATAAACAGCCCTGCGACCTTGCACCAGAGAGGAAACTTTGCTATCATTACCTAAGTAACCAATATATGCGCTCGTAGTGAAGGGGTTATCACGCCTCCCTGTCACGGAGGAGATCGCCGGTTCAAATCCGGTCGAGCGCGCCAAAGTAAAATACCTACCAAATGGTAGGTATTTTACTTTTTCACTGCATCTGATCTGGTCGTCTAGCTACCACCCCGACTCTCATGCCGTGCCTCTATAAACCTCCAGTCCACTACGTCCCACCATGCCTTGACATAATCAACACGACGATTCTGGTAGTCAAGGTAATATGCATGCTCCCATACATCCAAGCCAAAGAGCGGTTCGTCACCACCGCTCATTATCGGATTATCCTGATTAGGGGTTGTGATGATCGTCATATCTGGCTGCAACCACACCCAACCACTCCCAAATACGCCTAAGGCTTTTTCGGTAAACTGATCGACAAACTGCTGAAATCCCCCATAAACACGCACGATGCGATCCGCCAACATACCCGTAGGTTCTCCGCCACCTTGTGGCGACATCACCTGCCAGAACAAGCTATGATTGTAATGTCCACCACCGTTATTGCGCACTGCCGTCTGCGCATCTGCAGGTATCGCTTGAATATCCCCTAGCAACGACACAAGTGAAGCCCCTGCGAGTGACGGAGTCTTTGATAGCGCATCATTCAGCTTATCTACGTATGTCTGATGATGCTTTGTGTGATGCAACTTCATGATAGCAGCACTAATATATGGCTCAAGCGCACTATAATCATACGTCAAATTAGGCACCGTAACCATCACTCACCCTCCTTCTTGAGAGGCACATCTATCAAGACATGAACCCCGCCTTTATCATATTGCTCATTCAATCTTCTTTGAAACTCAACAGCCGGTACAAGGATGAATTCATAGTTTACCTGAGTCTTATTGCTATCAAGAAGACGAATAATAGCATAATAATACTCGTTATCTGCTGTCACCTGCACGATACCGGATATAGCCTGCTCCTCAAGGCCAGCTGCAGCGACTGCCAATCCACCATCCTGATTTGTACGCGGCACCATACCAGATATACCGTACTGCATATCTGACCATTCCGCCCCTCTTGCCTTGATGAGATCCTGCCATGACACACGTTGACTCGCCTTCATAACGACGTCTCTCACCCCATCAGCCCTACTCTTTGCCGTACCATCGATATGATAGGCAACTTTCTGCCGTAGAAGCTTTATACGCATAACATGCGCATACTCATCAGGACTCCATCCATAATAGTCACGAATAACAGCTTGCTGGGTCCGCTCTGTAATCTCACTTCCCTCAATGAGTCGCTTGTCCTTGAGAAATATCGCGAGCTCTTCGTCACTCACTGTAATACCCTGCTCTCTTGCAATCCCGAGTGCATATGCATCAGCAATTGCATCACGCATCGCTTGCTGCTTGAGGTATGTGCGCTGCTCAGCGTTATCATCACCAAGTACCGTTTGCTCCTTGCGCTCAAGGTAATGCTCGGCACTTCGCAACTTGAGGAGATAGTCACTATAGCGAACCGTTTCTCCTCCGACATTCGCAACCGACACTGGCAGTACTGATGTGACACGATATGCAAATGTACCTGTATTCTGCTGCGGAGACAGCTGCCACCATCCAAATACACCAGTCGCGATCAAGGCAAGAACGCTAATAATAATAGTATTGATGACAAGTTTGTGACGCGAATACTGAATTGGGTATTTAAATTTACGACCGCCAGCGAGCACTCGCTTGCGATGCTCCCCGACAGTATCATTTGTAATCCGTTCTGGCTTTCGCGTTTCTTGTTTTTTACGCAACGTTAATCTCTTCATGATCCTCCTGTTCGTCGGCGGCCTGCATAACTGCATCCTGCAGTTTATTGTATGTATTCTCTGGGTGCTCGACATTTCGAATCACTAAATCACCAACAAATGTCTGAATGACGATAGTACCAAAATGGAATATCTCGCCGAAGAACCCTGGTATATTATAGCTAATGTTCTGGATCTTTGATAGGCGCAGCTCAATCACATCAGTACCGAAAAAACCTTTTTGCGTCACCTGGCGAATGCGCTGATCAGTTACAATATAGTATGTATACCGCCACATCAAGAAATGATAACTAAATAGCAGAAGCCCCAGCCCAAGACCACCAAGCGGCAACAAAAAGAGTTCAAGATTATCCTGCCATATCAACGGCGGGATCGCCGTCACCATAAGCGGTACGAGTAGCATATAGAAGCCTTTTCTCATCGCAATGATGTGGCGACGAAATACAAAAAGAACTTCTTCGCCGTCTCGCTGACCATTAAATTCTACCTTCGGTGCTCGTTTACGCGCCATACTCCTTATAGTATACCAGTTTTACCGAGGAAAAACACCTCATGCGAGTGGTACTCCCACTACGATTCGAACGTAGATCTATTCCTTAGGACGGAAGTATTCTATCCATTGAACTATGGGAGCACAACACGCATGAGGTGCCTTATCATCTGATGCTATTTTAGCGCGTGAACCGCTCGGCCGCAATTTCGTAACTGTAAATCTCGTCCTTGCTAAACCAGTGTCCAATCTCTTCTTTCGCTTCTTTTACGTCACCAGAGGCATGGATAAGGTTCGGAATTCCCTTCTTTTTGCCATCTGCATACTCAAAGCTCATATGGCTAAAGTCACCGCGAATTGTTCCAGGCAACGCTGACTTCGGTTCGGTACCGCCGACCATCTTGCGTACAAGCGATACAGCCTCGACACCCTCGAAGACCATTGCAACGACAGGACCTTGCACCATCATCTCGAGTGTCACGCCAAACGTCTCCTCACCTCGACGCGTCACCATTTGACCAATGTCTTCGTAGTGCTTGTAGTAATGGTCTCGATCCGGAAAAATCATCTTAGTTGCAACAACCTTCAGTCCAACTCGCTCAAAACGAGTCAGAATCTCACCGACCAGCCCACGCTGTACTGCATCAGGCTTAAATAAAATCAATGTTTGCTCAACGTCAATACCACTCACTATCTTACTCCTTATTTACTTCTCCTGTATTGTAGCAGCTCTTGGTGTGTATACTCAAATATCTGCAAATGCGTTATGCTAAAACTATATGACACATGCGTTGCCTGATATGATTATGGACTACATCGAATACTTAGAAGTTGAAGGTGGGCGTTCAGCAAAAACGGCAGAAAGTTATCGGTTATACTTAGAGCGTCTCGTGGAGTTTGTCGGTGAGATTAATGTCGAGCAGCTCACGCCTGAATTAATCCGGAAATATCGTCTCTGGCTTAATCGTCGTACAAATGATCAAGGCCAGACTATGGCACTTATCACACAAAATTATCATCTTATTGCGCTGCGCGGTTTCTTGCGCTACCTATCGTATCGTGACATCTCATCGGTTAGCCCAGAGAAAATTGTCCTCCCAAAGATAGCCCGGAAGCAAGTCACCTTCCTTCACTATGATGAAGTGAGTCGTCTTATTGAACAAATAGATTGTTCAACTGAAACAGGCCTAAGAGACCGTGCTATTATTGAACTCCTCTTCTCGAGTGGACTGCGAGTATCCGAACTTGTTAATCTCAATCGTGATCACGTGAACACAAAACGCAGAGAATTTATGGTGCGTGGTAAAGGCCAGAAGGATCGCCCTGTCTTTGTTAGTATGGCGGCAGCTACACACGTCGACACCTATCTTGCGGCTCGACTTGATAATCTACCGCCCCTCTTTCTCAGCTATAGTCGAAATAACATCAGCTCTACCACAGGAGACTACCGCAGGCTATCCTCACGTAGCATCCAGCGTATGATCTCAAAGTATGCAAAGATTGCTGGCATCACCAAGCACGTCAGCCCCCACACTATGCGTCATAGTTTCGCAACAGACCTTCTCATGAATGGTGCCGACATTCGTAGCGTCCAGGTTATGCTCGGTCATAGCAGTATCGCGACAACGCAGGTATACACTCACGTTACCGACCAACACCTCCGTGAAGTGCATGAGAAATTTCATTCCAATTCATAACACCCGACCTATTTGCTACGGCGTACACTGGGAGCTATAGTCACTGCGATTATTGGTTACGATAAACGCTTTGCAGAAATTATCCGTCACATCAACGGCCGCTTCCGGGTACGGGAAGCGGCCCGCTTCAACCCGAGCAAGTACCCGTCGGAATAGATCGCCCGAACGCCCAGTCGAATCAATCTCTGGCTGAACACCATCGAAGTAAACGGTTTGGCTTCCAGTCGGCTGAGCACTATCTTCAAGCGTAATGCGATACTGAGTACCCTTAAATCGTGAAACAAGCTTCAGGAAAGCATTCTGCCGATCGGCCTTGGTGCCACCAACAGGTCGCGGGATATGAATCGTCGTAGAGCAAGCATATGGACGCGTACCTGGTGTCGTCCAGCATTGTACCGCTTCAGGTGATCCCGTTGGATCGATCCGTGCATCATTAATGAACGCAGGCGCTGCCGTAGTCTTCGTCGATGGGTACAAAAATAGCGTGTTTGTATTTGACGCAATAGATGTCTGACTGCCATGGCTGAAGTCTGATAGCTCGAGATTACCAGAAGTCTGCATGAGCTGCGCCTCGAGAACAGGAGGTCGTGTTGTCGGCCACGCCAGATCAAGCGGCACCTCTGATCCGTCTCCTACGTTGATTGTCGTACTGCCGTCCATATCTTCCTTGCCGTACCACTCTATCTTTATTCGATCGAATGGTGCAACCCCCTTGAGCTGGATAAGATGCAGTTCATCCGCACCTATTGTTCGCTGATAATCAGGCGTGCGCGTCTGCACCGTTACACATGAATACCATTGTCGTAAACTCGGACTACCGACTTGAATGCCCCTACCTTGACCTTCGGTATCATCGACAGTATTCATACCTGGAACACTCGCAATTGCATTACATGCGCTCAGATCCTGTCCACTCGATCCAGGCAGAGACAACGCCCGCTTGGCATCCTCGACACCTGCAAGCGCAGCATCATAAGCACTCTGCGATAGGTCTGCGTTTGTTGCTCGTTGTTGTTCACGCATCATTAATTGCACAAAGCTAACTGTCACAACAGTAATCAATAAGGTCGTAAATACGACAACAAATATCGAAACAGCTCCTCTATCCGCTCGCTGTATATTCCTCATGTTTATATTCTACCTCACCCCAGCTCGAACAGCAAAACTTATCTCATTTACCGCGCAGTACGTCATATCACTCTGCTGAGGATCAGACCCTGGAGCACGGCAGCGAAGCCCATCGCCACCTGTCGTTTCGATAGCCGCACTTGACTCCGTCCCGAGGAGCATTGACACGCGATATAACCGCTGGTGAATGAGGTTCATTTCCGCACCTGCCGTGACTGTCATTGAGTGAACCGCCAGGCGACGATTGCCCTCCTGTAGCAATTCGCTATAGTGCCTTGTTGTCGCTGTATTACGAGATACGCGCGAATTGACACTTCTAGCGGTCGGGTTTGCAGAGTTATAGTCCGCACAATACTGCGCACCATTGTCGACGACACGGATTAAACGAATCATGGCACCATCTGCGTATCGATTGTGTTCAAATTTCAGATTACCATCCGCCCGAACATTATTCCAGATGTACGAATATGTCCCAGTGCAAAGCCTACCGCTCGCATTTACCTTATCTACGACGACCGACGAGGGTGTTGCTTGTGCAAATGTACGACGAAGGTCATCTGTTATCGCGCGTGATGCTTGGTTTACTTCACGCAACGTCTCACCTCGAGTATAGATTGTCGACAACTGAATAACACACAGTGCAATTGCAATTAGCATCACAGAAATAAATGTCATTGATAGCATCAATTCAACGATAGTAAACCCTGGCGTAGGCGCGCTACGATGTCTATAGTTCTGGATCATACAACCTCACAATCGTTCCAAGTGTTATTGGCTGCGCTTGCCCAACCGTATCCCAGCATGCACGGATATGAAAATCCACATACCCTTCTCCGTGACGCTCCGCCTCCACCCATATACCCTGTGCACGCAGCGTAGGACTATATGTCACGCCCGCAAAAACACGCTGCTGCGCAGAAGGCACTGCTGAATTACCAACTTCGTTACTATTAGATCCAGTCAACCGAACTGGCTGCATAGTATTTGTATTCATAATAAACGCCATCGTAGCAGTATCGACGGGCGTGCGGCAGCGATTACCGTTTACTACACCTCCTGGAAATACGGAGGCAGTGGCCTTGGCAAGATTACCGGTACCACCGACAGTAGACATTTGTCGCCATGTGGCTGCCTGCTCAGCAGTTCGTTGCGTACGTCCTGCCATCATCTCGTCATAGATAAGACGAATCGCGTCAGCTTGAGTATCCATCTCATGACGAACAAGCGCAATTTCAAGTGATCGCTGTGCTGATGCAGACCCTTGATTCATAATTGTAAGCGACCCGACGGCAACCATAGAGAATACCGCCACCGCGAAGAGCACTTCAATCATTGTGTCGCCACGCCGTCGGCCCCTTAGCACTGCGTTGCTCCGTCTTGCTGAAGCATCTCATTGCTCTTTACGTCGATTGCACTAGCAGAGTTGGCGCTTGGACCTATCACGACAGCAAGCCGCTCGGTCGTCGTCCAGCCAGATGGATTAACACAGATAGTTCTACTATCCATGTTTGTACTCCCGGATGCGGGTATCAGATTTCGCACCGCCCCAGATGCTGTCACTCCTATGGCTTGCTGTCTTGTAAACGTAAATGTCGCTCCTGACCGTGGGGAACGAAGAACGAGAATATTAAGTTGCGTCGTCGAGCCTCCTGGAGTATATGCTGTTGCGCCCCAGCGAATCTCCGACGTACTCATATCTTGCTGGGACACGCGAGGATTTCTCGCTCGTAGTGCTGTCAGGTCATCTGACGAACTGTCACTTCTAAGATCATCACCAATAACACGATACCTCTGTATGGTACTACCGTTAATGACCATAAGCCCGCCTAGGATGACACACTGGCTTGCACCGGCAGATCCTGTACAGCTCGCATCGCCACTGTCTTGTCTACCATTTTGAACCGCCACAGCGTCTTCGAAAAGCTGCTGAATATCAGACTGAAATGTTGCAACTGAATCTTTATACCGCTGTCGCGACAACGACGTCCCTGCCCCAACGAGAATACCCATCACCAGTAGACCCCCGATTCCGAGAAAAAGCATCACCTCAATAATCGTAAAGCCGACACGCCTTCTACTTGTCATACTGCCCACCATTATAGCATACCGCTTATCCTAAGAAGTATGTCATATACCACACAATAATCGCTTGCCCAAACAGTTGTGCGACAATCGCGCCAGCAATAAAGAAGGGCCCAAACGGCACATGTTGACCGCGTGTGACCTTCTTAGTTGCGAAGCCAATCAAGACGATGATACTTCCAATAAGATTTGCCATGAACAGTGCGACAAGCGCAAGCATCCAATCTGCAAGAAGCAACCCCAGTGCAATACCGAGAATAACATCACCGAACCCGACCCATCGCTCACGACTCACGGCATAGAGTACAAAATATAGTCCGCCCAGAATACCGACAGACCCCACGACACTCCAGATAGTTGCGACGACATCAGCCGAACTTACCACAGTCAACGTTGCAAAAATAGCGCCCATCCCAATCAAGGCATACCCAATTGCACTCCAGAGAATGCTCCATTTATAGTCGGTAGCAAATTGGATCGAGAGTAGCACGCCCGCCCCAAGCCAAATAATGAACTTACTAACCTCAAGCACCCCAGTCAGTGGTTGCGGCCAAAATACAAATGACAATACAAAGAATAGCGCCATGCCAACTTCCATGAGAAGTTCAAAATATCCAATCGGCTTACCGCTATACCGTGACTTACCGCGAAGCATCAGCCAACTCACAATCGGAATCATATCGTACCACAGGAGTTGCTTCCCCGTATCGAAGTCAATGGAACGATCGGTCTTAAATGTACGATCTGCCAACGGCAAAAGTCGCTTATACTCTTTTGTATCAACCTTCTCGCCCGCCTTCTTCTCCTCAACAAGCTGCCTTGCGCGCAACCTCCACACCTGTGCCCCTGCAAAACTACCAAGTGCCGCCCCAAATAGGACAAGACCGATGTATATGATCACCTCATTCATAAGCACTATCATACCATAGACAAAAAAGGACGCACAACAAAAAAACACTGACGCACACGCGTCAGTGTTTCAAACAACCTTTGGGGCTGCCCTAGTTGCTCTGGCAAAGCACGCCACCACCCTCAAGTACGAGGCGGAACGCAACCTTCCTATTACCCTGACCCGTTGTTAGGCTCTCACCATTGCAGGTGCTTCCAGCGCTCACAAAAATACGAACTACAGTCTGCGTATCAGTACGTGCATCAGATGTCGTTGGAAGTGTTGTTGGGCTTGTTACGAATGTATACGGCTTACCAGATGGATCAGCAAAATCATCACCACCAGCCTTGAGGTACCGCGCAAGAAGGCTTGCGGCAGGTGTTGCAACGCCGTCTGCATTCTGTGTACCATACGTGTTCGTCGGCGTGAGAACCGGCAAGGCACCCTTGTTGTTTGACTGATAGCTGTTCAGCGCAGTAATCGCACGGCTGACATCATTCTTCCTTGCTGTGTCACGCTGACTACGCTGCAGAGCAGGTAGGGCGATAAACACCATCAAGAAGATCAATCCAGCAATTGCAAGCACTAGCACAACCTCAATAATTGTAAAACCTTTTTCTTTATGCTGTGTGTTCATAGGAGCCTTTTCCACCTTTCATATGAACTTAATAATGTGAGCGTTTCGCTTATGGCTAGTATACGCCAGCTATCCTACTATTGTCTATACCTTGGTCATTAAACGTTAATGCCATTCACGAGACTATAAATCGGAAACAGGATTGCACCAACCATACCGCCTGCAACGACAGCGAGCACTACCATGAGTAATGGCTCAATCATTGTCGATATAGTCTTGATCTCCTCGTCAAGCTCATCCTCGTACACCTGGGCTGTCTTGCCCATCATTTCATCAATACGACCCGACTGCTCACCAATTTTGATCATTTGCGGTACGAGTGGCAAAATATAATCCTCTGGCTGCAGCGCCGTAGACAACTCCTTGCCTCCTTTGACCTTATCAGCTGCACGCACAACACTCGCCTGAATGACCGTATTATTCAGCGCATCTCCTGTGATCTTGAGTGTATCGAGCATACTCACGCCGGTACTCAGTAGCGTCTGCCCTGTACGCGAAAACCGAGCCATATACAGCTTGCGGAATAGCCCCTTAAAGATTGGCACATTCAACTTGAACGTATCTTTAAACTTTATACCACCCTCGGTCTTGAGGTATTGAACAAAGAAATACACACCAATACCGACTGCTGCAAGAACGATATACCAAAACTTTGTAATAAATCCTGCAACCCCTACCATGACTTGCGTCAACATCGGAAGTTCTTTACCGAGATCATCATAGAGATTCTCCACCTGCGGCACAACTGCGATCAACATAAATACAATAACACCTAGGATCACAAATAGAACAATGATAGGATACATCAAAGCGCCTTTTATCTTACTCATGACGGCTGCATCTTTCTCCTGCTGTGCCGCAATTCGCTGCAAGGACTTGTCGAGCGTACCTGACGCCTCACCTGCAGAGACAAGTGCGATAAAGATAGGGCCAAAGACCTCTTTATGCTTCGAGAACGAGTCAGCCAGAGATTTACCACCCTCAACAGAAGCAAGGACATCTTGCGTAATCTCTTGCATTTTTTTATTCTCAGTCTGATCAGCAATTGTACGCAAACTTTGCGAAAGCGGCAAACCTGCTCCAATCAATGTCGCTAGCTGACGAGTAAAAACAATTTTATCCTTCGTCGTAACGCGCCTTGTCAGTTTTGCAAAAAAACTACCGCTCTCATCTATTTCTTTGAGTGAAAGTGGTGTAAAGCCTTGTTCATTTAAGAGTCGCGCTGCAGCACCCTCAGAGTCAGCCTGAACCGTGGCCTTAATAACCTTGTTCGAGGCATGATCTCGTGCTTCATACGCAAACTTCTTCATACAACTACCCCCGTACAAGCCTTTCAAACTCGCCTAGGTCAACAGCAAACTCGCGTGCATTGTCGTACGTAACTGTACCCGACTGCACAAGATTGACCAGCGTTCTATCCATCGTCTGCATACCCTGTTCAGCACCCGTCTGAATCACCGCATCAAGCTGATGGCTCTTACCTTCACGGATGATATTACGTACCGCAGAATTTGCAATCAAAACTTCTGCCGCAACAACACGACCGCCGCCAATAGCAGGAACAAGCCGCTGACTACAGATGGCCATTAAGATATTTGATAGCTGCGCACGAATCTGTGGCTGCTGATGCGGCGGGAAAACATCAATCATACGATCAATCGACTGTGCGGCTGAGTTCGTGTGGAGTGTCGCAAAGACAAGGTGTCCTGTCTCGGCGATCGTGATCGCGGCAGAGATTGTTTCAAGGTCACGCATCTCACCAATCAAGACAACATCCGGGTCCTGACGGAGAGAGCTACGGAGAGCCGCAGAGAATGAGTACGTATCATAGTGAACCTCGCGCTGAACAACCACCGAGCGCTTACTTTTGTGAGTAAACTCAATCGGATCTTCAATCGTGATAATATGTGCTGCTTTTTCGGTATTGATCTTATCGACAAGTGACGCGAGCGTCGTTGATTTGCCCGACCCTGTTGGACCTGTCACGAGCACGAGACCCCGAGGAAACTCCGAGAAATTCATCACAACATTCGGCATGCCAAGCTCTGTAATCGACTTAATCTCATTCGGAATAAGACGAAGTGCTGCCGCTAAGTTGCCCCGCTCATGAAACGCGTTAACACGAAATCGCCCGAGCGTACCAAAGGCGAAACTGAAGTCAAACTCTTTATCTTTCAAGAGAATCTGACGCTGATCTTCATCAAGAATAGCAAACACAAGCGCCTCAACTGCCGGTTCGTCGAGTGGCGCCAGACCCCCTGCGGGAACGAGCGACCCATCAATACGAAGCATTGGCGGCAGGCCAACCTGCAAGTGAAGATCTGAGGCGCGTTTTCGCACCACCTCTTCAAGTAAAACTTCAATCCGTAGCTCCTGTGTCATGCTTGCCCTTCCCTTATATATTCTACTATGCTGTATCCGCAGCAACACGGTTTACTTCTTCGAGCGTCGTGAGTCCCTGCAGCGCCTTAAGATATCCATCCTGACGCATTGTTACCATACCTTTTGCAACTGCTGCCCGCTGAATCTCAGCACTTGTCGCCCGCTTAATGATCAGGCTTTGGATCTCTTCCGATACATCCATCACCTCATACAGCCCTGCACGCCCGCTATATCCTCGCGGCGTCTGAGGGGAGTCCCTCCCCTTCACTAAAGTATAAGCGTTTTGCCCTGCTAGTGGCAAGTCCTTGTAGCCAAGATCCTCAGCAATAGCTGGCATCTCCGCAGCAGACTTCGGCAACAAGTGTCCAATTGTCGTCAGAATATTCTGCGTCTCCATAGGATTTGACTGATATGAATCGCGTTTTGTGGCAACGCGCCGAACAAGTCGCTGTCCAATAATTGTATTGACTGTGCTCGCAATAAGGAATGGCTCAATCCCCATATCAAGGAGTCGCGGCAAGACACCTGCTGCAGAATTTGTGTGGAGTGTCGAGAAGACGAGGTGCCCCGTGAGGGCTGCCTGCACGGCAAGATTAGCCGTTTCCGAATCTCGAATCTCACCAACCATCACGACATCTGGGTCTTGACGAAGAATTGATCGCAAGCCGGACGCAAACGTGAGTCCGACATCGGCATTAACTTGAATCTGATTGACACCATCCATCTTGTATTCAACCGGATCCTCAAGCGTCACGATATTAACCGTGTCGTCCTTGATCTCCTTGATCAGCGCATAGAGACTGGTCGTCTTACCAGACCCCGTCGGGCCAGAGGTAAGTATCATACCATTTGGGCGTTTTATACCTTTCTGGATCGTACGGAGCGCACGACCTGCATACCCCATCTGTCCAAGGTCGAAGCTATTGCCACTTTTATCAAGCAGACGAATAACCACCTGCTCACCCCAGACGACAGGGCTGATGGCGATACGAAGGTCAACCTCCTTATCGCCAACATTGACCGCAAATTGACCATCCTGAGGTATGCGGTGCTCGTCGATTTTAAGATTAGAGAGAATCTTGATACGACTCACGAGCGCAGGCTCAATACTCTTTGGAAGTTGCATTATCTCACGCAGCACACCGTCAACACGACAACGAATCTTGAGTGCCTTCTCGAGCGGTTCGATATGAATATCACTCGCTCGAGTTTTGACAGCATATTCAAGAATAGTACTCAGCGCCTTACTAATCGGAGAATCCTGAACAATCGTCTTGACACTACTACTTGCGCTCTCCCTATTCTCCTCTTCACTTGCTTCAGCAGCCGCATCAACACTTGAAAGGTCTGTGCGATACTGATCAAGTACATGCCTCACGCCCTCCTGTGACGCCATAAAGACCTTGAGGGGACGCTCAATACGACTCGCAAGATAGTCAACCGCCTGGACATTATTGGCATCGATCATCGCAACCGCGAGACGATTCTGCACTTCAGCAAGAGGCACTGCCATAAAGCGCTCAGCAATGTCCTCTGGTAGGAGTGCCAGTACCGCCTGATCAATCACCGTATTTGATAGATTGACATACGGCACGCCCGACACTTGGGCAATTGCATGTGTCAGTAGCTCGTCATCGACCACACCCTGCTCGACCAAGAGGGCTACGATTGGCTTCCCTTGGGTCTCAGACTGTCGTTCGACACTCGTAATAACCTCAGCCTCAACAAGCCCCTCGTCAATCAAAAGAGAAGTTAGCTTTGATTGCATTTCTCCAGTTAAGAGAGCCACTGACTACTCCTCTGTCGGGAACTGTATACCATTCGTAGGTGCTCCATCCACATCCATGTCCGTACTGCCATCATCTCCCATTTCTACCCCATCGGGGGAGTCTACAGACGGATCACCCTCAGACTCAGTAGGTGTAGTCATGAAAGATGTTATATCTTCACCCGAAAGCGTCACCTCAACAGTCGGATTGATGGCGTCTTTAGAGAAAACAACCTCATCTACAGGAGCTTCGTCGTCCACCTGAATCTCATCGATAATACGAACCATAATCGGCTCATCATTCCCCTTGCCAATCGTCACACTTGCGACCCACCATGATATCGCTGCACTAAGAGAGACGATGATAATGATTAATGCAATATCTGTCTTTTTCATTTTCGTGGTATGCCCTTATTCTGTAGTTCTAGTATTGTTGCTGGCTGATAGAATGCCCTTCCCTCAACTGTCAATGTCTGCTGACTATCGCCACTCTCAATCCTCATATTCACAATTTGTATTGTACGAATCGAGCGCTCAAGGCGGCTAAGTAGACTCTTTAATTGCCCTGCTGTCCCCGTAACACTAAACTGGAAGTTTATCGTCTCAACCCCACCATCGAGCGGGGCGGTGCCATCATCCTCGACACCCTCGGACGGCATCACCTGCATCGTTTCAACCGTCACACCCCTTAATAGTTCATTCTGTAATGACGCACCAAAAGCAGATGGATTTGCTTCTGTTGGTAGCGCGTCAAGGATAACACGGAGTGCGTTGTCTGTATCATTCTTGCGCAAGTCAAGCAGCAGCTGATTACTCCCCAGCGCCCGTAGCTGATCCTGCAGTGCTGGAACTCGCTCGTTATTATGCTTGACGATTGTGGCTGTTTTCTTGAGCTCACTAATCGCTTTGTTCTGATGAAATGCCTTTTGAACAAGCATAATACCCACAACAATAGAGGCACTCACGATTATCGAGGCTCCGGCAACCCACAAAAACATAATCTTGTTTGCCTTTGCAATTTGTGCGCGTTTACGAAGCGATGCTGCATCTTTAGTTGCCATCGCCGTCCTCCTTCTTACTTTCAGTCCCAAAGATTGCACGAGGTACGCCACGATATGAGTCAGTTACCTTACCATCTTGACCGATCTTCATCGTAACATTGGAAATATTATTCGAAAATACCTCTGGGATAATGACAAAGCTCAGCTTAAAGTATAGTGTTCTCTCATTCTTCTGGTCTTGTCCGAAATTCCTGTCAGTCACAGTGACAGCTGTTGATCGATCACCACCACCCACTGTCAGGTATTGACACTGCAGTCCTTCCGTTCCGCACTCGAGGTTGCCCGAGCTTTCAAAGCCATCATTCGGTTTATACTCAATAACTGCAGCAGCGATTTGCTTCTCAAACACCTCAAGTGTCGCAAAACTACCAGCAGTCTGCCCTTCCAGTGTGACAACTGTCGCTGCACCGCTAGCCACACCTTCTTCGCCACTGCCCTCAGCCGCCTCGGTGCCGTCACTAACCTGAGGTTCGACCGTGATGCTTGAGAGCGTGATTGAGTGCGGAGCATGTGGAACAATCACATCAAGCATTGTATACAGTCTCGACGTGACAAGCTTGTCTTTATTGAGCGTCGACACCGTCCCAAGTTGATTGCGAATTGTTAGCATCTTATCGAGGTCTTCAACCTGACTCAACTTGTCAAATTCTGTCGTAATTGCCTTGTCGGTATTGCTCATCATCAGCCCCTGTGCGACATACACATAGCTCGCGATTAGTGCGATAGCAATGCCGGCGCCAATTGACGCGATAATGGCGATTGACACGACCATGTTGCGCTGGATCTGCGCACGAATGAGCTCCTTCTTTACATCAGGAATGAGATTAACTTCTATCATGCTACACCCCTTCTCTGTGCCAAACCGACTGTCGTAGCAAATTCAGACGCGATTGCTGCAAGCTGCTGCTGGTCATTTTGCGCAACATGAACTTTCTGCCAAGGATTTGCAACTGCAGCCTGAACAGTCGTTTTTGCTGTTACATACTCACCGAACATTGGTACTACCGCAGCATACCCAGACAAGAGCAAGCCCGCGACAGGAATATTTGGATATCGTGTCTGGAAAAACTTAATTGACTTCACAAGCTCCGCCGAGAAGCTATCAAGGACGCTCTCGATGGCACGATACACCTGCCCGTCAAGTCTGTCTGGCGCGAGACCGAACTTCAAAATAAACTGCCGCGCCTGATCCTCCTGAACGTTCAAGTTTTGCACAGCTGCCTTTACTAGCGTCCGTAGTCCTGTTGGAATCGTACGAACTAAACGTGGCACATCGGCGTATGTCACAGCAAGGTCCGTCGATGTCTCACCAATATCAATAATAAGTCGTGCGTCGGCCACACCCACAGGCAATAGCGATCGAACCATTGCAATCGGCTCCGGCTCAGCAGCGATAACATTAAACCCAAGCGCCTCGACCTCCTCGAGTCGTTGCTCTGCGTAGTCCATGGCCGTACTTGTCAAGAGAACCTCAAGCTTCGTTTGATCATGTAGTGATTGACCGAGAGAAACCCAGTCAACCTTCGCGTCATCGACCGCCATAGGAATGTACTGGTCTGCCTGGTACTTCATTGTTGCCTTGAGTTCTGCATCTGGCATAGCAGGCACATCGATAATAGTTGTAAATGTCTTATTCGACGGAAGACCGATCACAACATTCTTCGTTCGAACGCCACTCTGACCAACTGCTGTCATAATAGCTTCACCGAGCCGGCGCTTCCCTTCTGCTGAGGCTGCCATAGCAATCTTTTCATCGAGCGGCACATAGCCATAGTGCTGAAGCGACCATGAGTCTGCGCCAGACTTACCTAACTGCACAACGCGTACGGCTGTTGTGCCTACGTCTAGTGCAAAAAAGTCGCCCACGCCTTTTAGTAGTTTCATATCTGCTATTATAGCCAACCTTAAGCATTTTACGCAAGGGTAAAACTAATACCTCGGCGGCACCTCCCACAGTTCTGTTGTTCGGTAGACGGTGGTGCCGG
>CAYYWC010000007.1:0-49183 GCA_964475295.1 uncultured Candidatus Saccharibacteria bacterium | reverse complement strand
CCATCATCCGCGGGCATTGCTTTGGACATTAGTTTGAGTAAGAGCATCGTGGTGGGGCTGGTTGGAATCGAACCAACTACCAAGTGGTTATGAGCCGCCTGCTCTAACCGATGAGCTACAGCCCCGCGGTAGATATTATAGCCTATTCGCCAGCGGTACGCTACAATAGACACAAACACCGATATGAAACACAGACAATTCCACAGAGCAATCTACCAGTTACGCTATCGTTTCTTGACGCTGAATAATATCGTTATTGCAGCCGCCTTTCTGATTGCCGGAAGTTGGGTATGGGGGTCGCTCAGTGTAATGCAGCGCAACTATACACTCCAGCAAACACTCAATCGCAAAAATCAAGAGCTTACCCTTGCCGAACTTGAGTCGCGTAGTCTGGAGCTTGAGCAAGCCTATTACAAGACGCGAGAGTACCAAGAGCTTGCTGTTCGCGAGAAGCTCGGCAAGGGCGCCCCTGGAGAGCATGTACTCATCCTTCAGCGTCAATCGACAAAAATACCCACAATATCCGCTGTCTCCCACAAACCCACTACATCAGTAAACGAGCAGCCAAGCAACTTCGAGCAATGGATGGACTTTCTATTCGGTCGTTCCACACAAGATAACTAAATCAAGAAAAATCTCCAAGCAAACACTTGGAGGTTCTTCTTGGTTGCGGGGGATGGATTTGAACCATCGACCTCTTGGTTATGAGCCAAGCGAGCTGACCAGACTGCTCCACCCCGCGATACATTCATCATCATACCAAGATAGTCAGCAAATTACAAGAGTCTTCGGGAGGGTGGTTCGTCAAGACCATCCGTAAGCATCTTATAGTAATCACTATCGTATACAAGTCCGGCTTGCTCGCGGCGTTTTCGCTCACCGACAAGAATCTTAAGCCACGCCTCTCGTGTTGTTGCAGCCATCAATGCACCTCGCACTCTATCGATATTAAACTCCTGCGCCTTCTCCTGAACCAGTGCAGCCTGTTCGGGATCAAGGGGCTCGAATGGAGCATTCCAGTGTGGATCGAGCTCGCTATCACTCGGCTCTGGATACGACCTCCCACCCCGTCGACTCGGTCGTTTCGTACGCTTACGCACAACCCGACGTACAGTCTCACTTCCCACCTTACTCTGTGCAGAAGGCTCAGTAGAGGTCTCGCCACTCAGCTCTAGTGCCCGATAATAGTTAATTTGACCAGTTTCGAGCAGTCTTTCGATACGACTCTTCTCGTTCATGAATACATTATAGCATAATTATTTTAAATAGTCAATCTAGTATCTTATCAACAAAAAAGCCCCTCCGGAGGGGGAATCCTCTGAGGGGCAATTTGGCACCTGTTTGTTTGCTTATACTGTACCATTGTTTTGATCATAAACACAAGTACTTTACAGAAGCAAAAACTCGCTGATGTTCATACATCAGCGAGTTTTTGCTAAATCAAACAACAAACTTACTTTTTCTTTGAAACAGTCAGAAAGCCGTTACGTGGGTTTTCCTTAACGATACGATCTTCTGGAAGATCGACTGGCTGACCCTTTGCATTCTTCTCCACCTTTGCAAAGAAGTAGATTGTCTGAGTCTTGCCACCGCGCAGTGTAACATCTGTGCTATGTAGGTAATATGTGATGCCCTTCGAGTTAGTGTGACTGTAAGCCATGTGGTTTATACCTCCTATTAGTTCTTACAAGAGTAAGCGTACCGCGTGAAACGTCAGGTGTCAACACCTTAGGCGCTCTTGTAGTATCGTCGGAGAAGAAGACGCAATATAAGAATACCCAGCAAACGGCCGATGATCACTAGTGTTACAAGGAGGCAAAACAACACAGAGAAGCCAGCAAAATCAGGTGACCAAAGTGGCGACACAAAACTATGTCGAAATAGCATTTCGTTTGGCAGTGTCACCTGACCACCACTTTGCTGCGCCTCTGGATATTTAGCTAGTTCTGCACGCTGACATGCTATATAGCGCGCATCTGGCCATCGCCACCCGTTCGCGCGTGCTTTGGGACCACAAACCTCATCTTCAATCTTCTTATAGATATTTACACCGCCCTTTGTCTCTGATTCTGCCGTGTCCTTTGCGAGCTTAGCGGCACGATCGTACGACCCCTGGAGATAAATTGGTCCTGTACTTGCATTCATATGACCTGCAGCATACCGCTGCAAATCATATAGGCGGTCTCTGAGTACACTCAAATCACCCTCTGTATCAGCAGATATCACCGCATCACGTCGCTGGACCATGCCGATATTATTCAGCCTGAGAAATGTTGCCGTCACAAATAGAGCAAGGATCAATATAAGCACCAGCTGCCATGTCTTTACTTGTTGCAGCCGCCTTAGACCCCGCTCATGATGCGCTCGCCTATCCACGGAATATCCCACCCTTCATAACTTCTCTTAGTGTATCACGAGAGGCTGCGTGTAATCTAGCGACGATAGAGAGAGAAACGAGGCAACGTCAAGATGAATACGTAACATGCCGCAGTAACAAAATAAATCATAAAGGCATCCCTCATATCAAACAAGCTAAAGAGGATGATAGCGACACCACACGCAAGTGCAGCACCAATATTAACAACCATCTCTATAAGCAACAGATACGTCAGCCTGAACCCGGAATTATCCGCTATATCAAACACCCCTCTCGTAAATGCCATACTGTAGGCTGTTGTCGATACCTCCGCGACAGCACCAGTGGCCGCCGCTCCTGTCGAGCTAGCAACGATTGGACGCATAAGATGCCCGAGCGACTTAAAAAGAACACCGTATTTGATTAATACAGCACCCGCTTTTCGGTCAACAAGCCTACCGAATACAAATGCTGCAACAAAGGCTGCGCCTGTACCAAATGCTGTCAACGCACCAACCGTCGTATAAATCTCATTCTGCTGAGATGCAAATACAATTACTGCTAAAAAAAGCGTCCAAACAACACCAGATGTAACAACATCAAACCCCACGCCGCTATATCCGACGATACTCTTCCATGATGCGCGCCATGGATACCCCTTCCAGCGTATTTTCTGTCGAGTCTTGATCGGCTCATCAGTCCGCAAAAGTGGCAACGCAGCGACTGCAAATAAACATGCCGCAACGATCATCACGACAACCGATCCGAATAGCATTGCAATAACACCACCGATGATAGGGCTGAGTATGTTTGCAGTCTTCTCAACCACCTGCATATAGCCTAGTTCCTTCCCGCCGTGTTTCACACTTTTAATCTTTGAGAAATTTACAAGATGTGCATAATCATACAAAACTGAGCTTGTTGACTGAAATAGTACGACAAGCCCAAGAGCAATCCAACTACCTATATGCTCTGGCGAGGCGACAAAGGTGAATGCAATCAGTGACGGGATATAAAGAAAGTTCGCATAAAGTGTTGCGTGCTTTGGGCCAAATCGCGCAACAACAAGACTTGCCGCAAACGATAGCGGCACCTTCACGGTATAGTGAAGACATAGATACGAGAACACAAATACCAACGAGAAGCCCATATTAAACAAGAAGATCGCGATAAATACGCTGACCATATGAAGCGCGAGAATACGCAAAAGACGAGCAACGTAGAGCTCTGCGACTTCGCTAAATGTTGCATATCGCCAAAAATGCCGTCGCAACAGAATCGTATGAATAATTTTTTGTATCATTTTTTGTGTCTTATATGATTGCCTTTACTATACCATACATCTGCCCCAAAGGCATCCTGTGCTAGAGTAGACATATGAATATTTACTTCTCTGGTATTGGCGGTGTCGGTATCGGCCCTCTTGCCGAGATCGCCCATGATGCAGGCTACTACGTCACTGGCTCAGATCGTGAAGATGGCTTGATGACATATGCATTACGCAAACGAGGCGTCGCAATAGCGATTGGACAAGATGGCTCATTCCTCGAAGAGCAACATGCAGCATCGCCAATCGACTGGTTCGTCTATACCTCAGCACTCCCTCCAGACCACCCAGAGTATGTCCGGGCCAAAGAACTCGGTATCCGTACTGCAAAACGTGACGAGCTACTCGCACACATTATCACCGAGAAAAACCTCAAGCTCATCGCTGTCGCAGGAACACACGGCAAGACAACGACGACCGGCATGATCGTCTGGCTCGCTAAGTATTTTAATATCCCCGTTAGCTACAGCATCGGCACAACACTTTCATGGGGCCCAAGCGGACGCTACGTCACAGGAAGTGAATATTTCATATACGAATGCGACGAGTTTGATCGCAATTTCTTGCATTTCCATCCGTTCATCTCACTCGTGACATCGCTCGAGCACGACCACGCAGATACCTATCCAACACACGAAGAATACTTCGCCGCCTTTCGTCAGTTTGCCGAGCAGTCCGAATCCCTTTTCACATGGGATACCTACCAGTCGACCTTTGGCGATACCGCAGATGTCACCTATCTTCACGAGCCAAGCCCGATGCTTCGTCTCCATGGTGAGCACAATCGTCGCAATGCCAGTCTCATTCTCGCTGCGCTCGAGCAGTTCGGTTTGCCTGCTAAATACGCCGCTGATGGGATCAATAAATTCCCTGGTACTAACCGTCGCTTTGAGAAACTAACTCAAAACCTCTACACCGACTACGGTCACACGCCGTCTGAAATTGCCGCCACCCTGCAAATGGCCCGCGAGCTGTCAGACAGTGTCGTGCTGGTATATCAGCCGCACCAAAACATTCGCCAACACGAAATCCGCGCCCAGTATACTAACGAGATATTCAAAGACGCCGAAACAGTTTATTGGCTACCAACCTATCTGAGTCGCGAAAATCCCGACCTTTCTGTGCTCACCCCCGAAGAGCTCTCGGCGCCACTCAACAATGTTCACATTGCTGACATGGACGATACTCTTTGGCAGCATATTCAGTCAGCCCGCAAGGCAGGCAAGCTGGTGCTCTGCATGGGCGCAGGAACGATTGACGGATGGGTGAGAGCCCAGTAAATCGCCTAGCGATGTCGCCGCCTCCCGAAGTCACCCCTCGCTCTTTGCGCGACAACACACCTTGTCGAGGTTTTTCTGAGCCACCTCTTTGAGGCTCGAGCCAAGCAGTGTCGACAAATTTCTCGGCAACCTTACCAGATTCGCCCACCAAGCCAAATATCTGTGAAAGTAACGCTGGCGACATATCTTCACCGATAGCATGTTGGCCCAAGAGGGTAGTGATTGCTTGCTCTGAATAGTCTTCGATCTTCATGTCTTTAGTGTACTATGAAGCCTATAGGTTTAAATGAGTAGCTGAACAATCGCGATCAACGCAATGATTGCCCAGAAAATATTCAACACCGCAGGCTGCTTAGCACCTTTTACTAGAGAAATAACGATAACGCCAATAGCACCTGTAAAGTTAAGTAGCTGATACCCCACACTATCAGCCGTCATAACGCCAAAACTCACAAGCGCATATGCTGCTACGATCGCAACAGCGCCATACCAACCCACGGCCTCGGCTAAAATAGTCTTCACACCGCCCTCGCACGCGCAGCCACAAACTGCGTAATTCGCCCTTCACCCAACCAGCGCTGCTCATAGGGCGTCAGAATCTTGTAGTCGTCGGGTAACTCACTCTCGTGTAGGTCAAAGCTCAGCTCCACAATGCTCCATACATCAGCCACAAGCTGCTCCAGACTCCATTGAAAAAACTCAGGATTGTCATGCTTCACAAGGAGTGCGCCATCACCTGCAAGCATCTGACGATACCAGGCGAGATAGGTCGGGTGGGTTAAGCGGCGGCCCGCCGAACGCTTGCGTGGAAACGGATCAGAAAACGTCAACCACACTTCACGCAGACTATTTGGCTGAAAAATCTCGACAAGCTGATCTGCTCGTGCGCGGAGAAATCGGATATTTGTCAGTCCATCTGCCTCGGCCTCTTGCGCACCCTTTTGCAGACGATCAGCCTTGACGTCAACCGCCACATACTGTCGCTCTGGGTAGCGCCGCGCCAGCTCCACAGCAAACTGCCCTGTCCCCGCACCAACTTCAATACCATCCACGAGCCATGTGCTGTCCCATTCATCGAATTCAAAGCATAGTGGAGAGTTCGCAAATAGCGCAAACTTATACTTCTTGCGCTTACGAGTAATAATGAAGTCTTCAGGATTCACAGACATAACTCGTGATATACTACCACATATGGATACATTCAACCACTGGCTCGAGAACGATGGTGTTGCGGTCGCCTTCATTATATTGGGTGCAGCCATCCTCCACCTTGGTGGTAGCAGAATAATCAGTCTACTCGTTACGCAAATCGTTAAGGGGAAAAGCCGAGGGCAGCCACGGAAGGATATAGAAAAACGGCAGCGCACGCTCGTATCACTTGCAGTGACTATCTGGCGTACCGCAGTTATTATCATTGCTATACTTTCTATTTTCAATACACTCTTTCCTGCCATTGATCTATCGCCACTATTTGCGAGTGCTGGGATTGTCGGTATTGCGATCGCCTTTGGTTCACAAACGCTAGTGAAAGACTTTTTGACAGGACTTTTTATTGTATCGGAAAATCAGTATCGTGTTGGGGATATCGTCGGCATTAATGGCGCAGAAGGAAGGGTCGAACAGCTCGGCACACGCTCAACCGTTATTCGCGACTTCGATGGCAATGTCCATTTTCTTCCGAACGGCTCAATCACACATGTCATCAATAAGACAATGGTATACAGCGGTATCCATTTTACGCTATCCCTCGCAAGTGACACTGACCTTGATAAGGCCGTTAAGATTATAAATTCCGTTGGCATAGAGCTTACAAAAGAACTGGACTGGAAAAAGAAAATTATTGATGCTCCTCATTTTGACTCAGTAACAACATTCACAAAATCAACCATTGACGTCCTTATTACTGGCAAAGTGCAGCCCTCTGATCAATGGAAGGTGACTGCAGAAATGCGCCAACGCCTACTTGCAGCCTTTTCAAAAGCCTCGATTAGCCTTGGTTAGATTCTTATTTATCGTCAGGAGAATCAATACCAAGTGATTGCGGCGAGAGCGGATCACCACTGAATGCATCAATTGTCATCGCATTCTCTAGCTGTGCCTCATATAACTCTTCAAACTCATGAAGTGTCTCACTAGTAATCGGGCCGCTCGCGGAATAATCAACATTTTTATACTCGCTATCATCAGCAAGTTCCTTCCCAATCCCTTCATACCCCGGTCGACTCAAATCAATCTGTGCCGTACCGCTCTTGTTATACAACCAAAGACCGATTGATGTGAAGGCAAGGGCAATGACAATTGTCAGTACAATAAGCACCGTCAGTTGATGCTTCATCATTAATGTAACAAGTCGATGTTCCGATTGCGTCTCTTTGGGTTCAGTCATTACTTATCCTCTTCGTAGCTGTTTCGTATTCGTTCGAGAAGTCAATAAAATCCTGATGATAATCACTCATGATACTATTTAGGTTTGTCACAGATTTATGGACTTCCGTACGCTTTGCCCGAACATCGAGCAGGGCCCTATAGAATGTCTCGGGCTGCTTGGTGCAATCAACTCGCAAGAGAGTAGAGAGCTGCTCCTCATAACGCTTGTACGTATCCCGAAAATTGAGTAGCGCTGTATCATACCTTGCCGCTGTACTAACAAGCGTACTTGCATCAAGACGATTCGCGACAAGACGCCCATTCAATCGTGCCATCAGTTTTGTGCCAACGACTTCGTACATCTGCCCTCGATTGACACGAAGTGAAGCATCGCTCCGGTGTAGCTGATTCAGCGACGACTTGACTGATGTGCAGTTCGAAATAATCTGCTGCTTATGCGATCCACTCAGTGGCGTATGTGAGTCTGCGTGCACCCGAGATATCGACATGAGAAGCGTCATGCCCGCTACAGCAACACCAGTCATCACAAAACTGAGCAGTATATTCCTTTTCATTCTTCTAGTATCTCGTACTTTCACCTATTTGGTCAAATGCAGTAGGTCGTCAGTTTTTGCTACGAGACCATCACGCATCAATCGCTGAAGCGCAAGTGGAAATCGAGCATCAGCTTGCAAGTCAGCGCTAAGTTGTGACTCGCTTATCGGAGCTTTGGCAAGTCGGGCGATAATTTGACCACGAACTTGTCGCACACTACCCTCAAGCGGCGCCTGCTGACTATAGTGACTACTCTGACGAACATTACGGACACCTTGGCCCTTGAGCCACGACCCATAGTCCATCAGCGCCCAATAAAATTCACGCGGATGTTCACGATCAAGTGTTAACTCAAGCATTTCGCGTACTTGTGTATCTTTTACACGCTCCTCTTGTGAAAAGTAGTGTAGAAAATACACAGTACGAATATTCGTCTCCACAAAGATGCTTGGCTGGTTGAATGCATACGCAGCGATTGCACCTGCTGTATTTGGACCGACACCCGGTAATTGCTGGAGTTCACTTTGCATCTGCTGCCAGTCACCGTTCCATTCATGCGTGATTATCTTTGCCGCATCGTGTAAATATTTCGCGCGACGATTATAACCAAGTCCCTGCCAGAGCTTTAATACATCTGCGAGGCCAGCCTGTGCTAGTGTAGCCTCATCAGGAAACACCGTGATAAACGCCTCAAACTTCGGTATAACTCGTGTGACCTGTGTCTGTTGTAGCATCAGCTCACTTACTAGTACATAATACGGACGCGTATCACGTCGCCATGGCATGTCACGATAGAGCTCCTGTCCCTTCTGCCAAATTAACTCACGAAAATCGTCTACGTCCATATCTGCCGTATATCACCATCACTCGACAACATAAGTACCGACCCAGCCTCGGTCACCTGCTGTATCGATCCGTCATCGCTAAACACATAGTGAATTAACTCGCCACCACTTGAGTAGCTGTCTGTTTCTGCAATCCTCAAGGTCGTATCATCAACAACACTCAATGAACTGATATCGTCGATCGGGTACCATGAATTTGGATATATCATACGGAGACCCTGGGCTGTCGCAATAACCTCGCTCACACCAAAGAATGTCGAGAACCTGCCCTCAAACTTCGCATGCTCCTCTCGTGGTGCTTCCTCGCCGAATAAATCAATTAAGGCATAGACGGCTTTTGCTATACTTGTCGACCAAGCATCATAACCGTTTGAACACACTACCACAGCAAGACCATCATCTATATCAAGATAGCTACGAGTAATAAAACCAGGCAACCCTCCGCCATGACCAACCAGACTCCTTCCTCCCGCCTGCTGTATGGAGAGTCCAAGCGCATACCCCTCGTCGCTGTATGTTGATTGCCATTGCATACGCCGCATCTCGCGCTTTGATTCATCGCGGAGAAGCTGCCCTGTGCCAATACGAAGTGCTGAGAAAAAGATAGCGAGATCTCCTGCTGTCGAACAAAATCCTGTTGCCGCAGCAAGTGCATTCGTGTGAATATGAGGAAACGCAAAACGACCTTTCGAAAGATTCAGTCGTGAATAACCAGTCGCAAGCTGCGATAGCATATCATTCGATAAATCTGGATACGTATATTTAAGCCCTACCGCATCGATAATATTCTTCTTTACATACTCTGCGTAGGACATGCCGCTTGCCTGCTCGATAAGCTCCCCTAGTATTCCATAGCCATAATTTGAATACTTGAGCTTTGTGTTTGGCTCATACACAAGATCCGTCCTGAGTATCTCTTCGCGCAACACATCCCGATCCGGAAACGACCGTCTGAGGTTCCAGAAATCACTATCAACCCCATCGCGAACTATGCCTGCACTATGAGACAATAGCTGTCGGATTGTTACCGCTTTCCAGCGTGAGTCGCTATGCTCAGCAAGCCACCCAAGATGCGCGATAATCTGATCATCAATACGCAGCTTGCCCTGCTCCTGTAGCTGCAAAACTGCCGTTGCAGTAAATGTCTTTGAATGTGAAGCAACACGAAACAGATGGTTTGGGTGCATTATCTCCTCAGTCTCAAGATTCGCTCTACCATACGAGTGGCTAAAGACAATCTCGCCATCCTTTGCAATTGCAACTGAGAAGCCTGGTATACTCTCCCATCGACTACGTAGCGTCAACCACGAGTCAAGATAGTCGAGTGTATGTACTGGAATCATCTTCATATCCCTATTGTACGATATGGAGCAGCGATAAAATGATTATATGTCATATAGTAAGACCCCCTCGAGACAAGAGGGGGTCATGCGCTGCTACACCGTAGTGGCTATGTGTCTACTTGACAGCATCGCGAACATTACGGGTCGTCTGCTTCGCATCATCTGCTACTGCACTGGCTGTCTTTTTTGCATCACGAGCAATAACGCCAGTACGCTTGCTTGTGCGTCCAAAAAAGCCAGAGACTTCATCGCTCGCATCAGCCGCGCCTTCCCTGGCAGCCTGAAATCCAGCCGAAGCCTTCTCCTTGACGGTACCTGCCTTCTCAACAGCAAAATCTTTCGCTTCAACAGCCTTTCGCTTGATATCAGCGCGCGTCTCTTTGCCGCTCTTTGGTGCAAGGAGAATACCTGCGATAAATCCAACAGCAGCTGCGCCTACGATTTTTACTACTTTACTCATACTATTAGAATCCTTTCCTATTTACGAAATAGTTTTGCGACTTCACCTATCACCTTTGAGGGTGCGAGCCAGTCGGTTGCCGAAGCAACATTGTTGGTAATACGATCAAGATTGGCTGCGACCTGACGAAGCTTCGCGAGAAGCGCAATCAGTACGACCAAGAGTGTTACAATCACGACTGATAGTAAGACGACGCAAACTGTCAGTAGTGAGATGATGAGCGTATTGTCCATTCCTATTCCTTTCCGTATTATCGTTGGTATCTGTATCTATTATACCCTTTTTGGCATACAGATATTCGATATGCTCGGCCGAGCGGTGTTGTTTGTTTTTAAATCATTCAACAATTATTATATTAGCATAAGTGTGATAAAAAAGCAAGTACTTTGCGTAGTTTTATATTTTATCCTTGCTATTTACACCCCCCTTTTTTTTTGTATAATTAAGTGTATGAGAAAAACCGTAAGCGCCTTCACTATCGTCGAACTCCTCATCGTCATTGTCGTCATTACTATACTTGCTGCTATCAGCATTGTTGCATACAATGGCATCCAAAATCGTGCTTCAGCTGCTGTGCTTAAATCAGATCTTGCTCACGCTGCACGACAGCTTGGGCTCGAACAAGCTGAGTCGGGATCATACCCCGGTAGTGACGGTATCGTAACAGACGGTAACTCACTCATCAAAAGCGAAGGTACAAGTTTCCAGTACACTCGCAGTAACAATGGTGCCGCATATTGTCTTACCGCAACAAGCAGCAGGAACGGCGTACCTGCGTTCATGATCTCAAATAGTAACACAAGCCCACGAGAGGTAACGGCAGACAGTGCATGTCCAGGACATACTGTTGCGAATAATGACGATGGCGTTGATCAAGGACCATTAGTGGTATCAACATTCGCCGGTGCAGGCACCCAAGGTAATGCAAATGGACCTGCACTGCAAGCACAATTCTATATTCCAAACGGTATTGACTTTGATGCAGCTGGAAATATGTATATTTCTGATACGCGGAACTACCGTATTCGCAAGATATCACCCGAAGGTACGGTCTCAACTTTCGCAACAGGCTTCACCTACCCAAGAGGGATTGCCATTGATGCAAGCAATAATATCTACGTTGCAGACCAGAGTGGACACAGAATTCGCAAAGTATCTCCTAGTGGCACAACTACTGTGCTGGCAGGGTCAGGAGTATCTGGCTACGCCGATGGTACTGGTACGAGTGCACAATTTCGTTATCCTGGGGATATCGCCATCGATACTGCGGGTAATGTATATGTTGCAGATAAAGATAACTACAGGGTTCGTAAAATTACTCCGACTGGCACCGTTACAACACTTGCATCAGGGTTTAGCCTGCCAAGTTCAATCACCATAGATAATGAGAATAACCTATATCTTGTTGATGGATTTAACAATGCAAGAACTATTCGTAAAATTACACCTTCAGGGACCGTCACGACGGTAGTTGGAGGTTTAAGCGGTAGCAATGGGCTAGCGCGGGATTCGCAAGGTAACTTCTACGTAGGCGACTGCGGAAACAATCAGATTATTAAAGTAACCTCATCTGGTGAGAAATCTGTATTTGCGGGATCGGGAACGGCAGGTTTCCTAGATGGACCAGTTGCTTCAGCTCAATTCTCATGCCCCGAACAACTAGTGATAGGACCATCTGGGGCACTCTATATTTCAGATAGCTACAATCATCGCATCCGAATGATTAACCTATGACAGCCGCAAAAAGACCTTTTTAAGCCAGGCTTCCGTTATTGTATGAAGTTATTTTTGATATTTTAATCCTACTGCAACGACGATGTTAACCGTGCAATGTTATCCAGCAACTGCTTGCGCGGTGGGCGCTTGAACCATTCAGATTTTGTCACCTTGCGTGACTTTTTGAGATAGTCATTGGTGATTGTTTGCATTCTGGCGACAAACTCTTTGTCATAAGTGGTGAGCGTAAGTTCTTGATTTAACTCAAATGAACGAATATCCATATTGCTCGAACCGACAAAGCAGGCATCGTCGTCAATAATAGCGAACTTGGAATGGAGAAGTGCTGGCTTTTTATAGAGATAGATAGCCACCCCCGCTCGGAGCATTTCCTCATAGTATGACCGCTGGGCATGTGCAACAAACACTTGATCGATTGCCTCAGAATTGATAAGTGTCACCTTGATACCTCGCTTTGCTGCACTTGTCAGAGCGCTAACAAGCGACTGATCAGGAACAAAATAAGGATTGACTATCGTAATCTGTTCTTTTGCAGCATGAAAAAGACTCGTAAAGAACTTGCGATTATTCTCGTATTCATAGCCCGGGCCACTCGGAACAACATGTGCTACCATTCCGCCTCGTAGCCTGAGCTTATCAGAGAAGTTAACGGCACGATCGTTGAGCATCTGCCCCGTCTCTGCGAGCCAGTCGTTCAGAAAAATCGCCTGGAGCTGCAGCACAACAGGGCCCGTAACCCGTACAACCAGCTCATCGTAGACGATATCGTCCTTGCGATGATAGTCTCGTTGAACCATATTGAATGATCCTGTATAGCCGGTCACCCCATCGATGACGACAAGCTTGCGGTGATTACGTAGATCTGGTCGTGTATACTGTCTACCCGGTAACCGCAACGGCAGCATTGCATATACTTCAATACCGACGTCCTTGAGGCGTGCAAGCATCTCTTTTTTCCGAGAGAACTTCCGCGAACCAAACGCATCATACAGCACACGAACTGCGACACCCCGATGCACCGCTGCTTCAAGTGCGGCAAAAAATGGCTCAGTCGCTTCATCAAGAGCAAGGATATAGTATTCGATCTGAATATACTGCTTTGCATTCTTGATATCCTGGGTAATGCGGGTAATGACATCATCATACATAGTAATCGGCTCAATTGTATTACCGGCAAATAGCGGAAGATGCGTCAAGCCAACACTCAGCTTAACACTATTTCCATACTTCTCAGGAGGCTGCACATTGATGAGATGAACTTCGTCCTTCCATTGACCTGCCGCATACTGCATAAACTGTCGAATGTACCTATCAAGCGTCACCTGCGCATCACGACGACTCCTTGGCAGCTTTGAAAAGCCAAAGATTAAAAAAGCAATCCAACCAACCTCAGGGATCAGAAAAATAAATAGCAGCCATGACATACCAGAGTCTGGTTTGCGATTGCGTGGCACGATAAACAGCGCCAAGATTCGCAGCACCCACTGAAACGCAACCCACGCAATTAGTAGCGCTTGTATGGCGCTACCTTCCATACGTTATTCTTTCACCTCAAGCCTGAGCGAAAGCTCAGCCAGCTGCACGTCGTCGACTAGGCTTGGCGAACTCATCATCACATCAACACCCGAACCATTCTTTGGAAACGCAACCACATTACGAATATTTTCCTCGTCCTGCAGTACCATGAAAATACGATCGATACCAAAGGCAGCGCCAGCGTGCGGTGGTGCACCAAACTTGAAGGCAGTCAGCATCGCACCAAACTTCGCCTCAACATAGGCACGGTCATAACCAAGCGCACCAAACGCTTCGTACATTACCTCTGGATTGTAGTTTCGCACCGCACCACTCGCAATTTCGTAGCCGTTCATGACCATATCATACTGATCAGCTACAAGCGCAAGTTTATCCTCGTCTGTCGTAGCTGCGCGAAGTGCCTCTACGCCACCTTTTGGAAGACTAAAGGGATTATGCCCAAAGTCGACACGGCGGTTCGTTTCGTCCCATTCATAGAACGGAAAATCAACCACCCAAAGCAATGCGACCTTGCTTGGATCTTTAAGATTAAAATGTTCGGCAAACTCATTCCGAAGACGACCGAGCACCTTATTGACGACTGTGTGTTTATCTGAGCCAAAGAAAACAGCATCACCATCAACCGCACCAGTTTTCTCACGAATCGATGCTAGCTCCTGACTCGTCAAGAACTTTGCAATTGGCGAAACTGCTTCACCATCTTCATACTTGATATAAGCAAGACCACCCGCGCCTTCTTGCTTTGCAATATCAGTAAAACCATCAACCTGCTTGCGACTAAGCGACGCACCACCTTCAACACGAATTGCCTTAACAACACCACCATTTGCAAGTGTGCTCTTGAAGACGCCAAACTCAGTTTCCTCAAGGTCACGAGATAAATCAATTAACTCCATGTCAAAACGAAGATCAGGCTTATCAGAGCCATAACGGTTCATTGCCTCATTATACGAAATACGCGGAATTTCACTACGGACGAGCTGTTTACCAGCAAAATCCGTCACAAGTTCTATGAGAAGTGGTTCAATCTCTTGCCGTACCACCTCACCATCATCAACAAATGACATTTCAAAATCGAGCTGATAAAAATCACCATAGAGACGATCAGCACGCGGGTCTTCGTCACGGAAACACGTAGCAATCTGATAATAGCGATCGACACCGCCTACCATCAATAGTTGCTTGAATTGCTGCGGAGCCTGCGGTAATGCGTAAAACTTACCCGCATGAACACGCGATGGCACGAGAAAGTCTCGCGCGCCTTCAGGGCTTGAATTCGCGAGAATCGGTGTTGTTACCTCTGTAAAATCACGCTGATCCATATAGTTGCGAAGTACTTTGTAGTATTCACTCCGTCGCTTGAGCATCTGCTGCATCGTTGGCCGACGGAGATCAAGATAGCGATGCTTCAAGCGAAGCTCTTCACTCGATTGCTGCCCTTCATCCTTAGTTGCAACAGGGAGCGGCTCAGACCTGTTGAGAAGTTCAAGCGCGTCGACAACAAGCTCAACACTACCGGTGGGAATATTTGGATTCTTAAGCCCTTCTTCGCGCTCCTTTACTACGCCCTGTGCTCGAAGTACAAATTCATCACGCACTATTTCGGCGAGCGAAAATGCCTCGGTCTGCTCTGGATTGATAACAAGTTGCACAATACCCGTATGATCGCGTAGGTCGATGAAGATCAGACCTCCATGATCACGACGATTATTTACCCATCCAGAGACAGAAATAGATTGATCGATACACTCTGGGGTTTGGGTAGAAAAAATACGTAACATAACCCCAGTAGTATACCACCTTCACCTCTGATGCGCTAGTAGAGCTTATAGGGAGATAAGCCTCCCCATTCTGTGACTGTAAAGCCACGACGCTCTGGAGCCGTGAAGGTCTGACCTGGTAGCTTGATCGGATAGTCATACCCCGAGAAGTCAAGGAACGTACGAATAACTGTATCTGGTTTCGGCGAGATACTAAGTGGCGCCAGACGATCCATTTGCTCGGTCGTCAACCATGTCAAACGAATATATGGTTTTTCTGGTAGCTTGTCATGCCAATACTCAACAAAATCATTGATCTCTTTTTGATTAAAGCCCTGCTGTGCAAGGTGCGTACGGATTGTCGCGACAGCCTTTGCTCGCGGTACGATTGTTCCTGAGGTAATTGCTGGGTACTGTCCGATACCAGGGCCTTCCCAGAAGAGTGAGTCATACGGCAACCCATCGACCGTCAGGCGTCCATCCGGTCGAGCAACTGCATTCCAACCTGTCAGCGGATTATAGAGCGGCTCTGAGACTTTCACATCCGCACCAACCTTGACGTTGACGCGAGTTGTCGTTGCCGGATACAGATAGACGACCGGCTTGCCGCAGCCACCCATCGGTGCAAGATCATTCTTTACATACACCAAGAATTCTTTATGTGCGTCTTGGTAGACGAGAATGGCGTTCTGTGCAATAAATTGCTGTTTTGTTATACTTTTATACTTATTTTCTGGGTCACTCTCTATATATGCCTTGAACTCATCATACGTCTGCGTCCACAGAAGGTTATCCGTATCTTTGAGAAGGTAAACTTTTTTGCCATCTGGTGATGTCTTGAATAGCTCAAGCTGATCCATCGTGAATGTATCACTTCGTGTCACACGGTCACCAATACCACAGCCACGAGCGATTGGCTTGATATATTCCTGCTCTTTGTCTGCCACCTTTGGCGCGTCGAGCCATCCGAGCTCACTATTCTTGAGCGGCAACGGCTCGTAGATGAGATCGTACACCGTGTGCGCAGGTGTTTGAATACTATAGCCAATATTACTTAGTTTCGTATCAGCAAAAGACGTTTCCGTACGATAAATTACATTTGCACCAATCTTCTGCACCTCACGACGAGATTCGCCTACTACTGACTGGCCCGCCCCACCGACAAGTCGACCAATCGGAACCCAATCAGGACGTAGCAATCTCGTACCATCATCGAGCGTAATACTTGTCGGCAGACTCAGGGAATCATAGCGAGTCACCTTATCGACTGTCACATCCTTTTGGTATCTGCTTGCCTCAGGGTATTCAAAGTCGCTGCCAACATCATGCGTTGGGTGCGCAATGACACTCACGACACCATCTACTGTCCTCTCGAACAACTCATACGTGCCATGCATTTCGTTGACATGTGACAAGATGATCGTCCTGCCATCGCGAGCACCAACCTCATAATAGTCAATCTCAGGATACTCATACTCAAACTCCTCGCCGGTCACATCGTCAACCATAGTCTCAGTGCCGCCATCAGGATTGCTATAAAGCCCCTGCTTTGACAGTTTCTTTGGCGTCGCAAGCCATGTCTCACCTGTCGTTGGATGCAAGAAACGTTGCATCTCCGGACTAAGCGCTGCATGATTATCTATCGTCGAGGTACTGCCCTGCCCTACTGTATCTTCTGCAGTTTGAGGGCGCCAAAAGAACCACCAAGCTGCAGCCAAGCCACCCAGGAGGACAACGACAAGGACGATAATGCCTATTGTTTTTTTCTTATTTTTTCGCCCCTCCCTGCGTGGCGATACGCAATTGTCTATCTGTAAAGTAGGTTCATCTCCACGAGATGCTATCCCGTCATCGTCGACCTGACTACCCTTTTTTATCACACCAATACCCTCCTTATATACAAGTAGTGTAGCACCTTTTACAAAGAATATCGGCAAACTGTGGCCGTCTTAAAATAGAGTCATCTGTTGCGCACCAAGGTCAAGTGCTCCGACTGTATCTGCTACCGTATAGCCGACATACTTTTTTAGCGGCAATGATACAATCTGTTCATCGTAGCGACAATAGAGGACTGAGCCGAGCATTCCAATCGGTTCACCCGCAACTGCATCATGCGCCCTCAGATCAATAGCCTGGGAAAGATCAGGAGCAGGCAACGTCTTAAAGTAGTACTGATCAAGTAGCATGACATCTTCACTGTCAAATGTCACTCGCAAATCTACCTGTAAATCGCTCACAATTCGACCCAAGATTTGTTGCGCCTGCTCAGCCCGAAAGGGCACCTTCGCTAGCTCAGTCTTTTTAGTAAGCTGTACCGTATCACGAATGCCATACATACCTGTCATTTTTTCCTCATAGCTTCGTGCAATATCCGCCGAACTACACTCAAGTAGCACGACTGCCGCACGCGCACCTTGTTCAAGCAGCCGAGCTATCCCTCGCTTTGCATGAGAAATACCAACTTTGAGCACGTTTGGTGCAAAATATGCTAGATAGACAAGGTGTGGCTCGGCATTTCTGGCAAGCTGCTGCTCCGATATCGTCGTCGCATGGTAAAAGGCTGGATTAAAGCCGGTCGCCTTCATACACACCCTGCACTGCTCATACTTCCCGTCCACTGTCGCACTATGTGGACAAGCGTAGTTCTCACCGGCCACCATATCATACCCGCCAATACAAAAGCGCTGCGATGTATCAAACTGAAGCGCGATAGTTTGATTGAGCGGGTTCACCTGCCAAATATCTACGCCGTCTACAAATTCTATAAAAGGCTGTCCGTGAGAAGAAAAACTAACACGACGTATAATCATCTCTGCACCTACACATCTGTACGTGCTACTGGCTTATTATTGCCCCGTGGATTACGCTCCGCTACCTTACGAAGATCATCGTGCGCATCAAACTCATCGATGATCTTCTGACCGAGCAGTGCCTCGATAACATCTTCAAGACTTACGACTCCAACTGTCTCGCGATACTCATTTACAACAACAAAGAGATGATGGTGTGTCTTTAGGAATGCGCTGAGTGCATGCTGCAGCGACTGATCTTCCCGGATATAAAATACCTTTGATTCCATCACATCAGCGGCAGTTGGTGTCTTTTTACTTGTTGCGACCAGCAAGTCCTGGACATAGAGAATGCCCACGATATGATCGATATCACCATCAATAACAGGGAGACGGCTATGCCCGGTCTTATATAGTATGTCGAGCGTCAGTGGGCCGAGCAGTTCATTGTGCGCGACCGTATCGATAACTGATCGAGGTGTCATCACCTGCGATACATGCTTATCACCAAACTCAAGTCCGTTCACAAGGCGCTTTAGCTCGTCGTCGCGCAAGATATTCTTTGAATCCTGAACAAGCTCAACCAGCTCTTCCTTCGAGTGTACTCGTCTCCTTACCTGAACATCAGACTGAAAGCGTACAAACTTCAAAACACCGCTCCCAATCTGCACAAACTGCATAAGATACGGCTCGATCCGACCATAAACCCACTCACCCCCCTGGCGAATAGGCTTCGTCCGTGCAAGCGCTCCATACTCTAAGACAGCAACGACTGCAAGAACGTTACCAACGAGCCAGCCAAACCACGCAACCGACAGAAGTACAAACACGACGAGAAGAAGTGCCGTCGCAATCTTGAGCACCGTCTGAATGTCATCACCGACCTCTTCCCGTTTGATCATAGCCCGGGCTTGCTCGTCACCCTTCTCTCCACGACGTCGCAACTCGGCAAGACTCATGTCGGAACGCAGAGGCCGCATGCTTGCAACAAGCAGCAGTAAGTAAAAGAGTACAGCCAGTACAATTCCAAGCGTAATAGTCATACAGTCATTGTACGATACACGGCAAGATCACGAAAGTGCCCCTGTTGCCCGCACTCACCGCATGGTACTATAGAAAGAGTAAGAAAGAGAGGGAGAACGCTAATGGGAGCAAAAGGTTGGATTATTTTTAGCATCGCGGCTATCGGGGCGCTCGGTGCATTGATATTCTTTTCAGGACAAAATCGTATCGATGTAAGTGAATTTAATCTCGATAGTATCATCGCAGCACATGAGAAAAATGGAGAAATAGGAGACAATGTATTTGGCAACAAAGACAGTCGTGTTGTACTCATTGAATACGGTGATTTTCAGTGTCCAGGCTGTGCAGGTGTCAATCCTCGTGTAACAGAAATTGCCGAAAAATACGAAGATAAAATTGCATTCGTCTTCCGCAATCTACCACTCACATCAATGCATCCGAACGCACGTGCGGCAGCGGCAGTTGCACAGGCAGCCGGCAAGCAAGGTAAGTACTGGGAAATGCACAATATGCTCTACGAAAAGCAGAGTGATTGGTCGGGAGCATCATCAAAAGAACGCGGAGCAATCTTCGAAGGGTATGCACGCACCCTTGAGCTTGATATCAATGCCTACAATGAAGCACTTGCAAGTGAAGCGATAACGCAAAAAATTAATTTTGATCTTGCTATCGCAAAAGAAAAGAACCTCAAGTCAACACCTTCATTCTCACTTAACGGTACGGCACTTGATGATAGCGTCTGGGGAGATGATACAAAGTTTGAAGAGGCTGTGCTAGCTGAACTCAAAAAAGCAGGCATTGAAATAGACGAAGAGAGCGCAGAGTAGTCACCAGCTCGTAAAAAGCAAAACCACCCCGGTGCCTTGGGGTGGTTTCTTTTTTGGGATGAAATCTCGGGGAGAGATTTCGGGTTTTGGATCACACGATCCCTACTGTGCGATATACAGTTGCCATTCGGCAGGCACCACATCCACTGCAATCTTTTTGCGCCGTGTTGGCACAACTTCGATAGCTATTGGCATGTGTTGTTAAACTCCTCGCACCTCACGTTAGGTGCATTTGCATCTCTTTGCGCGCTCATCGACCTTACTTAGTAGTATTATCTGTTCCCTAAGCGCGAGACACATCAACTATCATAGCAAGCGTATCTCGCCATGTCAAGACATACGGTATAATTCATACCGCTCCTGCTTACATACTAGAATACTTTGAACCGGCGCGCAAGCCAATACACAACAAGAATGATGATAATTGTAAATAGCACAACAACACTGTACGCCCACGGCTGGTCGGCGAACGGAAGTGCTACATTCATACCATACATACCGTAGAAAACGTTCGGGAGCGCTATCAGAACAGTAAGTACTGTTAGGGTCTTCATACGGTTATTAAGTGAATTATTTGCAATCGTACTATACGCATCACGGATACTTGTTACTGTCTGATGGTGACTCGCAACCGCCACAAGAAGCTGCTGGATATGAAGCAGGATATCATCGATCATCTCCTCATCGTTTGTGCTAAATGTCTGTCGACGATTCTCGCGAAGATGTCGCACGAGCGCTTGCGTACCGTCTAGATTGGTCGTGTACTCATTAAGTCCGTCCTCAATTGTAACGAAATGCACAAAGTCCTTATTGGTCACCTCGTGTGATCTCAGTCGTCGGCTAACATCTCGGATAACACCTGCCGTTCGATGAATCAACGCCTCATACTCTGCAACAACAGCAGCAATCGTTAGAAGCGCCAAGTTTGTTGATACCAATGTTGAATGAGCAATATCCCGTTCGATAATCTCCTCCGGCTGAAAGATTGAACCATACGCAAGCGTAAAGAACAGACGACCCCGCACAATCGTCAAAAGTGGCGTCGAAGAAACCTCGCCTCGCCGACTCATCTGCGGTACACGTAAGAACGTATAGAGATGTCCTCGTTCCCCATACTCAATACGAGGGAGTTCGTGTATATCACGAACGTCACGAACAATATTAGCTGAGAGCCCATACCGCTCCACGAGTACATCGAGCTCTTCCTGAGACACAGCGCTACCATGCACCCATGATGTATATTCATGCGCACTTGCGGTCTTTTGAAAGCTTTCACCTCGAGAGCGTTTTGTGTAATAGCTGAGCATTGCTGCTTATTAGTATACTATAAAAGCGTAAGCACTATATTTCACCAGGTGTTTCATTGGGTCTGGTTTTTGCAAGTGGTTTTTCCTTCACCAAGAAAACAAGAACCGCCGCCACAAGGAGAATTAAGGACCCGGTAATAAATATTGTCTGCAAACTATCAGAAAAGGCATGTGTCACAACCGATGAGAAGTCTGCCTGCTTTTTGGCAAACTGTCCCTGCTCTTCAGTCCGCACATCATCAGGTAGCTGCACAAGCGATGCCTCGACACCTTCAGTAATCCGCTGCTTTACGTCAGGCATATTTAGTGTTAGGAGTGTATTGACATCGTCAATTGACCCTATTTTTGCCACATCCGGAGAAGAGCGTATCGTTTCAATATATGCATTCCTACTCATATCGCCAAGGTTTGCCACGATGCCCGCTGTCAACATTGCGCCAAAAACTGCCGTTCCAATCGTTGAACCAAGGCTTCGGAAGAGCTGAGAGGAGCTTGTTGCAACACCGAGCTCCTTCTGAGAAAATTCTGCCTGCACAATGAGACTAATGACGGGCATCATCACACCCATACCAAGTCCAAGTGGGATAATAATGATCGCCTCATAGAGGAAAGATTTTTCGGGCGTTAGTGTCACAAGAGCAGCCATAGCAGCTGTCGCAAGAATGATCCCGATCTGCATAAAAATCTTATATCGACCTGTTCGTGAAATAATCTGTCCCGATCCAATACTCGCGAGCATAATACCTCCTACCATTGGCAGCAGCATAAGGCCCGACTCGGTCGGCGACGCGCCAAAAACTTGCTGGTTAAACTGCGTAAGATATAGGATCGACCCCATAAATGCCGAACCAAATAACAGTGCGACGAGAGAGACTATGACGAAATTATAATTACGAAACAGTGCCAGCGGCAGGATGGGCTCGCGAGCACGTTGTTCAACCCATATAAATGCAATCGTTGCGCTAACGACAATAAGCCCCATAATAATCCGCAGTGCAAGGAGCGATAGCCCGGTCGCATCAAGCAACTCCGCGAATATTATCTCAGTATTGTCAACAGCGAGAATAAGTATACCAAGTGCTAGCGCGAGCAGCGCCGCGCCGATATAGTCGATCCGTGGTTTCTTGGCATGACGAAGTGGCGGACAATACCTCATGATCAGCGCAAAGGCGACGATGCCGACAGGAATATTGATAAAGAATGTCCAGCGCCAATCGGTCGTTACACCAAATAGTGTATAGCCGTCAGTCAAAAATCCTCCCAGTAGCGGACCAATAACAGAACTGAGCCCGAAAACAGCACCGATAAGCCCCTGCCATTTACCTCGCTCACGTGCTGCGAATAAGTCTCCCACAATCGTAAACGCATTGGCCGTGATAATACCACCGCCAATACCCTGTATAGCGCGCCACAGTATCAAATCGAGAACTGATCCACTCATACCGCTCATCAGCGACGCAAGTGTAAAGACACCAACACCAACGAGCAGCATAATACGTCGCCCAAATAGATCAGATAGCTTGCCAGCGATCGGTACAGTAATTGTTGTTGCTATCAGATACGCTGTAACGATCCATCCGAGTGATGAAAATGCATTAAACTCTTCGACAATACGACCAAGCGCGGTCGAAATAATTGTCTGATCCAGTGCAACGAGAAAGAGACTCGCCATAACAGACCCCATAATAATGAGCTTGCCACGCAAGCTGAGATGATGGTGCATAGATATCTACCCTCTTTGCTCGTCTGGCAAAAGCATACGTAGTTGATCCGCGTTTTCGATCAAACTATCAACTACTTCGCGCAGCTGTTCTTCCTTAATAAAACCGACAAACTTTCCCCGCTCTGAGCCAACAACATAGAGTCGATCACCCGCTTGGATCTGTAGCTCTTCGCGAGCATTAGCAGGTATAACAACCTGACCTTTTGCGCCCACCGTTGCGGTTCCATATAGTTTTTTGTCGTGCATAATGTTTTAGTATACTGTAAGTATGAAAAGTACGTCAAGTACGTCGCGCCTACCGCTTTTTGAGAAAATAAAAGCTAAGCAGCAATGCTGAACATGCACTAATCCCAATCACCACCCAAAACATATGTGGCCAATGTTCTCCTGGAAGATCGACATTCATGCCATACAATCCAGCCACCATTGTCGGAATAGTAAGCGCCAATGTAATAACGGTCAATATACGAACCGTCTCATTTAGTTGCGTATCGATCACTGCGCGATATGAATCACGGATATTTGTAATCGTACGCAAGAGGCTCTTACAGCGCCCTATCAGCTGCTCGAGATCAATCGATAAATCCTCCACAATATCACCATCATCTTCATAAAGTGTTAGAAGGCGTCCGCCGAGCAATTTTTCGACCGCTGTATTTGTTGGCACAAGTGCGTCAAGGTAGTCATTCAATTTTCGCTCATACTCGGTCAGCGTTGTGATATCGCGCGATCGCAAGTTGCGCACATCATCAGTCGCTGCGCGCATCTGTCGATTAATACGCGCGACTCGCGTCTGATACTGTTGAACAATTGCCTCCATCATCAGCATGAAAAAACGCGTCTTCTGTGTCGTTGGTGCTTTTGTTCGATCAATAAAAGGTTGCCAGAGACGCCCGAGCGAATCACGACTCACTGTCACAATATACTCTGAGCCAATAGCAAAGAGTATCGGGGTCGTAAAATCATTGAATTCATCATCCGTATCAGGAAGGCGCGTAATAAAATACGTCCATCCATCCTCCGCCTCAACACGTGGCACCTCATGCGGATCAAGCGTATCAAGTAGAATATCTTCATCAATACCAAGCTCGATGAGCTGTGTACGCTCAGTCTCATTCGGCCTATCAGAGCGAATCCAAGTACCAACCCTCAAGTCATCTTGTGGCGAGATATCAAGTTGACGGCTCGTTGATCGAAGATATTGCAACATACTACCCTTATCGTATCATGCTCGCTCTTCCATAGTGAATTCTATCGACTGGACGGCTTGCGTGCTCGACCAGCTACAGGAGGGGTCGTCAATGCCTCGCGACCGAGCAAGAAGCTATAAACCATGGCCTCGTGCAGAACGACAAAACGTGTCGCCTCATCGCTAAGCTCACTCGCAATGATTGGCGTACGAAGCTCTTCACTTAGCGTCAGGAGATCATCAAAACTCGCGACCGACAGACCTTCGCGCCCCTTGAGATCGAGTGGCTTCTTTGTGCGTATAATGAGCCCATCATGGTATCGATAGATCCGGTGTAGCTCACGCCTATAGGGGTTACGTTCGACACTTCGTCGTCGCCATGGTTGCATAAGGAGTGCTACCGACCCCACCAACACACCGACTACAACGACAACAAGCATTGTGCGGTTTGTACGCCACCATTCGCGACCAGTGGCATCATCAGCTATGATCACCTTGGAATCTCTCTGATCATAGTCAGTCGTAATCGCATATACCGATTGACCTAACGGAATGGTCATTTTCATCGTACGATGCTCATTAACAAGCATGCCCCTAACCACCCCTGAGACTGTCACAGAAAAGGTGACGACTGCTTTCGCATCAAGATCTAATGCTAATCCGCTATTTATACGTGCGACTCGCTGACTGTACTGACGGAATGGAATTTCAACCGTCGTACTAGCCCGTGCCACACCACGCTTGCCCGATCCAGATGTCGCCTGCATGAGCGGATATGACGCATCCCAGACTGTCTTAGGATCACTCGTACCTTTCGGCATATGCGATGCTATGACATGTGCTGTGGCAGTGTATGTATACGATAGATGAGCAGATTCTTCTGTCTTAAAGAGATACGAAAAATCAACAGCAATAACATCTGTCAGTTCTCGCACATACGCCGCTGGTCGTGATGCCGTTTCAGCAAAATAATTACTTTCGAGATACGATACGTCATACACGAGCCCCTGATCAACCGTATATGTATACGACGATGTATCTTCGGGTGCTCTATGAGCAACGGTTGCATCGTACATGAAAAAACCAAGCGCACCGAGGCTCACGATAATCGGCACAATAAGAAGCTTCCGCCACTGTCGCTTGTGGCGATGCTGCTGCTGATACTTCTTTCCTACATCTAGTGCCATACCCACCCTATTATCATGCTATCAATCCTGCAGTATCTCATTTAGGATAACGGTTGGATACCCGACAAACGGTATCCTTGCCTGGACAATCCCGCCAACTTGATCGATCGAAACCAACCAAGGGTCATTACTGTCACTGTTATCACCCCGTGTTATATATTGTACTACATCTTTATCAACAGCTAACTCGGCAACCCGATGTGTAATAATACGACCATCGTGACTATACTGAATAATATCACCGACTGCTATCTTCATAGAAGGTGTTTTCTGCCGCACAACAACCATGTCACCCCTCCCATATATAGGCATCATACTATTAGACATAATCACGACTGGCTTATAGGAGAAGACACCCGTCATAAAGAGGATCAGTACTACCATGAAGCCAACAAAAAGCCCATTCGCAAGCTGCCCCTGCTGGCGCTTCCCCATCCGGACCGGCCGATCGACGTCCTGTCGTGTGCGGTCGAGCAGTAGAACAATCAGCACACCAAGAACAAGCGCCGACATACCCACCATATACCAGTCATATTTTGGCATAATCGGCAAAAGCGTATACAGGATGGTCCACGCCACCGCATAAACAACCATCGACATAAAACCAGCTGTATAGGCTAAGTATGTCTGAACGATATGATAGACAACCAGTGGTAGCATCACCGCACCGAGCATCGTAATGACCGAAATTGCGTCAGACAGAGAGAGTGTCAAGGCAACCGTTTGAAATACAAGAAGCGATAGTGCAACAACACCCCCAGCTAGTATAGGACGCTTGCGACCTGTCATCAGTACAATTCGATGTCGAACCCACTCAAGTGCGACAGCGCCACCACCATACAACAGCATATTAATAGCCGCTGTTGTCATATCACCCATCAATGGGTTCTGCACAAACGTTACGACAAGTCCACTCAAAAAATACCCAATGATCCATAATGAGAGAATACCTATCAGAAAAATAGCTTTTTCACGCTGACGACGCAAGCGACTATATTTTCCCCGGCTAAGACGCCAGGTGATGAACACAAGTATCCCAATAACTGCGGGCTGAACATAAAGACGGTACACCCCCATATCGAGGAAAGATATGCTTCTCAAGAGAATAATGCACACAGACCATAGCACAATCCCAAAAAGAACAATCCATACAACTGGTGGGAACAGCCTTGCTATCCGTATAGTCACTAGACACGCCCCTCTACGATAAACGTCGGGGACCATCCGGATGATGGCACCTTGAGCTGTACACCAAAACTGGCTGAAGCCCCGGAATTAAGCCCAGCCTGACCGGTAAGCAGTAAGCTCGATGGCTCCGACACATACCCAGCGTTCCATATACTCTCGACCATATGGGTTGTACTCACCCAATTCGACACCTTGATCCGCCAGGCTTTTACATTGCTGCCTGTTGCATTTGTTACAGATACATTATATTGCTTGACATAGCTACTGCCGGACTGCCACTGGTTCTGAAGTGTCATCGTGGCCGTCAGTCCACTTATTTCCGCAAACTGCGCCCCTGTGCCATTTGCAATAATTACCGCATCATTAAATGTCACTGCATTCGAACTACTCACAAAACTCACACCAAGCGTCGTTGACCCTCCTGGGGCAATAACACCGTTATATGATAAATTCGCAATCGTTAGTGTCGTCCCCTGCAGTGTGCAATCCGCCCCCCAGCACGAGAGACCCGTCACTGATGCTGGTAGCTGAACGATTATTTCCCATGTAGATGATGGTGTTGTTCCAGTATTTGAGACTGTTCCATTCATATTGTACGACCAATTGCTGCCGGACTGCCACATATTACGGACCCAGGTTGCCACCAGTCCGCCAGAGGGCGGTACCGTATCAACAACCGCCGTCCCCTTTCCCTGAAGGGATAAATTCTGAGAAAATAGGGCATACCCCACACTCACGAGGAGGAGGGGTACAATACCTGCCACGAGGAATGCTCGCAAACTAATCAATTGATGACGACGGCGAACCATTCCACACCCTAGCTTTCTGCCTTATTGATGACGTATTAATTACGTATTCTGGATGTAATTCAGGGTGATTGTTGCCGACTTTGACTGAGTTGTCTGAATTGTCGACGCTGCATTCCACTCAACCTTTACCGTGACAGTATTGGTCGCCCCTGCAGCCAATGTCGTCGTGCCTGCCGTCACACCTGTTACCGTAAAAGTAATGTCGGCTGGTGCCGCACTATTGATAGAGGCGACGTCAGTGAGGCTATCAAGAACTGCATCGATAGATCCTTCGTTTGCAACCGTTATGTCGTATGTTGCAGATGCACCAGGATGAGCAAGCTCAACATCAAATGTTGCTGACGTTGCCGTAAATGTTGGACTACCGTTTACCTGTGTTGCACCATCTGATGCAGCTGTCGTGATCCCAGTAATCTTTACATCCCAATCAGCAGCCGTTGTACCTGTACCATTGATAACGAGTGACTGTGAAAATGCCGCATACGCAATTGAGGCTAGCCCAACCACGATTAGCGCACCAATTAATATTTTTTGCTTCATCGAGAAGTTCTCCTGTCTATTTGTTCACTATTCGCAATTTTACTGTACCATAAGCACCATAGTACTGCAATATTCGAAAGTCGCCTTTCCTACTCGCTACCCCTATCCGGTGCGACCTGAAATCGCAACGAGACCGAATTTACACAATGACGAATATTTTTTGGCGTCAGATACTCACCCTCAAACACATGCCCCAGATGACCCCCACAACTAGCACAGGTAATCTCCGTCCTTACACCATCAGCATCAACCGTCCGCCTTACTGCACCCTCAATTTCATCATCAAAACTCGGCCAACCACAGTGCGCCTCAAACTTATCTTCCGACCGATATAGTGGCGCATCGCACTGACGACAGACAAATACACCTGTCCTACTTTCGTTCAGCAGCTCACCGGTGAATGGCAGCTCAGTGCCTTTGTCGAGGATGATACGTTTCTCTTCGTCGGTCAGGGGGTTCATATAGCCAGTATATCGCAGTGCTTCGTTGATGCTATAATGGTGAAGTGTCTTTTTCAAGAAAATCTTCTCACCATGCATACATTCACGAGTACCCAGGCAGCGGCCCAAAGGTAGTACTCCTCCATGGTTTGCTTGCATCCGCACGTTACTGGCGCCCTGTCGCAAGACAGCTCCAGCGCGACGGTCATCACGTGATTGCTATCGACCTCCTTGGTTTTGGCTATGCAGCCAACCTCTCTGCATCAGATTATAGCTACGATGAACATGTCGAACATATCTACTCGACTATTCAGGCTGTTATTGGCGACGAGCCGTTCATCCTTGCAGGACATTCTCTCGGAGGATTAGTGGCGATGCGCTTTGCAAGAAAGTATCCAAAACTCGTGTCCCAACTACTCGTCTTTAATTCACCACTCTACACAAACGCACATGAAGCACAGTCAACCATCATTGGAACAAGCCGTATCTATCACTTTCTACTCACCTCTCGCTACCGTACAGCTGGATGGGCTATTGCCCGGGTTGTCGGGTTTCACTTGTGGGGCAAACATACCGCGAAAGCCCGCGAAGGAGCAATACGCCACATTGTATTCAAGGGACAAGGCATTGACGACCTACAGCAACTCGAGACTCAGACAATCGTCGTCACAGGCTTGCGTGATCGAAAAGTATATATCGACAACCTCATCGAGCTCTCAATTCCAAGTAATATTGAAGTTATGACAGCGCCGACTGGACATCACCTTCCACGAACAAAGCCGCAAACAGTTAGGCAGCTCATCCAGCGCGCAACGATAGAAAATCACAGCAGCGCCCAAGCATAATCACCCAGCCTCGGGTGTGAACCACTCCGCATAGGCACGTCGTGCTTTAATAATTTTTGGCGCAATCACCACACTACAATATCCATTGGCAGGGTTGTTATTAAAATAATCTTGGTGCTCGAGCTCCGCCTCATAAAATGCATCGAGCGGCGTCAGCTCCGTCACAATTGGATCGTCCCAATGTACTTGCGCGCGTTTAATCGCCATCTCAAATAGCTGCTTTTGCGTATCCTCCGCATAAAACATCGCACTGCGATATTGCGGTCCGACATCTGCGCCTTGGCGATCTTTCGTCGTTGGATTGTGAATCAAGAAAAAAATAGCAAGAATAGTTTGCGCTGGAATGACCGTTTCATCAAACGTTACCTGCACCACCTCGGCATGCCCTGTCGTACCCGTCGAAACGGCGCTATAGCTGGCATCGCTTGCCAATCCACCTGCATAGCCACACATAGAAACTTCAACCCCTTTCAGTCGTCGAAACACTGCGTCTAAACACCAGAAACATCCTCCGGCAAGCGTATAGGTTGTCATACACACCTCCTCACAACAACTACGACATTTTTCGTCGAGTTAATCGGCCATCCTGCATCTCATACACTGCATCGCAGTATTTCAAAAGTCTCTCATCATGCGTCACCATAATGGTCGCTTTGCCACGCTCATGTGTCTCTTTCGCAAGAAGCTCTACGACCTCAAACGCCTTCTTTGTATCCAAACTTGCCGTTGGTTCATCAGCAAGAATCAAGCTCGACGTACCATAGAGCACCTTCGCAATCGCGACACGCTGCCGCTCACCACCAGACAAATCAGTCGGATACTTCTTCCGAAGCTTTTCGATTGAGAGTACGTTGAACAAGTCTGCCATGGCGTTCGCGTCCTCTTTACGCCGCGAAACACGATCAATCAGTTGAAGCTGTTTCTCGACCGTAAGATAGGGCACGAGATTTGATGCCTGCAAAATAAATCCTACTTCAGACAGTCGGACCTGAGAAAGCTCTTTCACTGATAGTTTTGTAATATCCGTACCGCCTATTATCACCGATCCACTCGATGGATTCTGCAGTCCGCCTGCAATCGTGAGGAACGTACTCTTGCCCGATCCCGACGGACCGATAATCGCTATAAACTCACCTGGATGGATCGAAAAGTCAACTTGCTGTAATGCGGTCAACTTCTGACCAGCCTGGATATACTCTCGACTCACGTTCTTGAGTGCAAGTACTGCATTCTTTGTCATCAGCCTATCGCCTCCACAGGATCAATTTTTGCCACCGAGCGCACCGATGCAAGTCCACCAAGTATCGCACACACCACGAACAGCCCTATAATCCCCAAGAAAAATGATACATTCACGGCAAAAGGTACCTTGCCTGCCAAGAAAAAGCCAGTCAACAACGCAAGTGCCAAGCCTATCGCAAGTCCGAAGAACAGTAGCAGAAGCACCTGCACCATTACCGACCATCCGATATATCCGGTCGATACACCCTCGGCCTTGAGTACACCAAAGATATTCTTTTTCTGCAGCGTCAAAATGTAGATAAATATCGCTAGCACAAATGCCGCGATTCCTATCAAGAAGCTAATCATCAGACTGAATGTCAGTACTTGCGCCTGATATCCAGGCAGTGTAAAGCTAAAGTCACGCATTGACTGCCAGACGGTACGATCAGTTGTCTGTACGGACTGTTCATCACCCCGCGTAACAATTGCACTCACCGTTGTATCATCGCGCATCGCTGTCATACCCGACACCTCACTCGCTGCAACGCGCCACGCAGGTAGCGTCATATAGACAACGGGTGCCGTCTGAAAGGTTGCCTTCTCGACGAATCCCACTACTGTATAGGTCGTATCTGCCCCCTGAAGCGATATCACATCCCCCTCGGCGACACCAATCCGCTTTAGCTCATCGCTGACAACTACCTCACTATCAACTGCGAAGCCCCGCCCTGACGAAACTTCAGGGTTCAAGAAACTTGTCTGATCAATGCCAAATAGCGCAACATCCTCTGAACCATCAATCTCAATCGTCGCCGCACCCACGCCAAGTAACGCTCTGTCATCCCCCGACTGATCACGGTAATCATCCTCAAATAGTAACGATCGACCTATGACATCATTGGCATTCTTAGCAAGAATAATACCACTTGCATCCCACCTGTCTAATGCCTGCGTATAGCTCGTCGCAAGCCCATATGCTAACGCGGTCAAAAAGAATACTAAATAACTCACGAGAACAATCACGATAGTGATGAGAACAAAGCGTGACTTCTCCTTCAGGATCTCATTGATAGCTAAAAACATCTACTCTTAGTATACAGTAGCTATATGGCATTCAATCATTATGCAAAAATAAAGCGTATCATTGCCGAGCAACCAGATGGCTGGTATATCAAGCGCATCGACCAGCCCACCACCGCAAAGAACTTCAAAGGAGAGGAGATTCATTATGCCCACTACTACCGCCTCTACGCCGTTGATGGTTCGCAGATCAAATATGGAAAATTCCAGAAAATTGATAAGCTCGCTAGTATCTTAGAGCGTCCTGTTGAAGACCTGCCAGTAATCGAGTAATCATGACCCCAATACTTACTCGTATGTCTTCCCTCACCAGCCGTCTACCAAGACAGCGTTGACCCAGGTCTACCCTAACGCCACAACGACAAAACACACTACCAGTACCGTCACGACAGGTGTCATAGTGTAGCGTTCGGGCTTACTGCGCGAGAGTGCGTTGAGCGGTATGCCAGTCGCAAGGTATGCCGTGACCACCCAAAGGCTGACATCGAGAAATGCTCCGTTGCCGATAATCGACACTATGCCTGCTTTACTCAGCACTAGTGCAGCAAAAAATACATACATACCAATCGACACGACACTTCCCACACGCAATCGCGTCGGTAACACCCTGTGTTGCCCACCCCACGCAAACTGCCCAATCGGCGCGCCCATAACGAGCGCCAGCTGGAATATAGTCAGTACGGCGAGAATGAACAGGATGACGATTGTAGCGATAAGCATGTTGGTTTTATTTTAGCACGAAGCCGACCCTGTTTTCGCTCAGTAGCTCGTCAGTAAATGAAAGTACGGTACCTTTGTCGATAATGATGTGTTTTTGGGAGTGGGTTAGATTGTTCATAGTCTTCTCTACTACCATACTGCCTGTAAACATAGCAAGAAATATGCTATAATATAAGTACGTTTCGTTAACGAAAAACATGATGGCAGGATTCATGTTTGGCTGTTGAGGCGGAGATGTGTCAATACTTTTGTTGATTACGGTTAACATTAGATAAACACACGTAAGGTAAGTAATCCATGCTGGTTGCGCAACCACCATGACAATTAAGTCATTCAGGTTGTTCATTATCAGATCGATTACTAGGTCTACAATTCTATTGTACATCTTACTCCTTTGTAAGTTAAAAGCGTAAGAACACTTACCACCTGCCAAGCCAACGCTGCATTTTATGCGGCTAGGCCGTACCAACACCCCAGCTATCGAGTCTTACCGTAGGGGTGTTGGGTCTATGATGAACATGAACAACCCAGATTACGAACGATGGATAAATCTTCAAAAGGAAGTAATTTCCAAACAGAAGGAGAGCAAGTCTCTGCACACCAAGAAATTTGTTGGCGCCAGAGGCTATCTTCATTTTGATGGACGAGTAGATCTCAGAAGAGTTGATGGGTCTGATAAAACAGATCCTGCATACCGTCTATTGACGATAAGCGAGCTAGTGTCACGACACCCGTTTCTCCCCTTCCTTCGCGAAGACCAGCGAGTCAGAAAGTATCGCAACAAAGCGCTTCAAACAAGTGAAGGTAACGAGCGCCCCCACGACAAAAGATTTTCAACGATAAAGAACCGTCCTATAATGTACGCATCTCACCTAGATGCTTGTGTGTATTCTCTTTATAGCCATATTCTTGGAACTAGCTACGAACAACTCGTATCACAACACAGGCTTTCGGATAATGTACTAGCCTACCGCCCCATACCCCTCCCTAACACTGATCGTAATAAGTCAAATATTGATTTCGCAAAAGAACTATATGAAAAGATTAAAAATTTTAGTGGAGATACAGGCATCCTACTATTGGATGTTTCGGGGTTTTTCGACAACTTAAATCACCGTCGACTTTATGAAAAATGGCGTCGCACACTTGGCGAGAATGAACTCCCTGCCGATCAACTTGCTATTTATAAAAATATTACGAGTTTTCGCTATGTGTTTGCTAACGACGCACATCAAGCCCTTGGACTTGATAAGAAAGCGCTGGGAGAATTGCGCAAAGACAGAAGAGCCGTCCTTTGTAGCCCTGCCGACTTCAACAAGAAGATTAAAAAGGGAAAGTTAATCCATAAAAATAAATCAGACAGAGGCATCCCTCAGGGTAGCCCTATCAGTGGCTTGCTTGCAAATATATACATGATTGACTTTGACACCAAGATGAAAGCTCTCATCGAAAGCGTGGGCGGACACTATGCAAGGTATAGTGATGACATAGCGATTCTTGTTGATCCTCATCATCTTGAAATAGTATATAAGACTGCCCAATCTTTAATCAAGGACGAGGGTCTAAAAATCAGCACAAAAAAAACCGACTGTTTCATCTACCAACAGATGCCTGGTATTTTCACAAACGCTATTAGAACCCTAGAGCCGTCAGACACTCTCAATATGAAGACATATCCTCAATACCTTGGTTTTGTCTTTACAGAGAAAGACATGCACATCCGAGGAAACACACTTGCAAGGAGATTCAGAGGAGGAAGGGCTTTTCTATTGAAAAACGAACGCTGGAAATACTTCTCACTTGCAAGCCGAAAGACAAATTCAAAGTCTATACCAAAGCAACTTGAAAGCGTACGAAAGAAAATTAAGCCAATCGTGCACGAAGCGCAAAAGATTCGTACTCAGCGCAAGAAAGAAGGATAAAAAAGCTCAAAAGCTATATTTCTCACCTCGATTGCGAATTCACGGTAAACTCTACTTATTATTTTTAAGGATAAGCATTGATATTTCTACTATGAGCGCCCCGAAGAATACCGTCAAAAAAGTAGAAGCTACAGCCAGAACATCACTAACCCTAACTCCAGAAATAATAGCGTCCGTACCAACACCAGAAACAACAATAAAGTTTATGACAAACAAAACAATCATAAATAATATGTTATGCCTCAGCTCTTTTCTTGTCTCGTTAAATATCGAGGTCTTAGTCTTCTGCTCAATTGACAGAAAGTTTCCAGTGATAAATGAGATCGTAGCAACATTCAAGGCAAGGGCAGTTGCCATTATCTGCAGAGACTGTTCCGTTGAGAATTTAATAATGAATCCCGACCCACTAATATAGGATACTAAACAGATTAAGCCGCTCACAACAGCGATAACAGCCACTATTCCAATGAGTCTAAACATGCAAATATTTTATTACATATCTGTTCAATTTGCGAATCATCATTCTTAAGATTTCTTACCTCGAACTCCTCAATCTGCATAGATTTGACGCTCTCACCGTTTTTAACTGCCTTCTTCATGCCCTTCACGCGAATCGTATACGATCCACCTCCGTCAGTCACATATTCTACTGCACGCTTAGCAAATGGCTGATCTTCACTTAAGTTTAGTCCATTTCCTCTGTTCTCAAGTTTTATATCGATATTTTGCGCACCCATCAGTTCATTAGCATACTTTAACTCTTCGTCCATCTTATCCGATGATCTAAAAAGGTTTGGTGTGATGAATGAAAAAGTAACTTCTTCTATAGCCCCCTTGTTACTTTTTATTACATCCCAGAAATCTCTGCGACGTGTAACAGGATTTATATTTAACGCATATTCATCCGAGAGAACTCTGCGCTCCAACTCATTAATGAAAGCGTTAAGGATTTTAATCGGTTTTAATGCCACCTTCTGGGAAATGCCGATAGCAATCGACTGGCCACGTACCTCATTATCTGTTAAGTTAACGAACACGGGAACGGTGGGCCAATCCTCTAGCTCTTCAGTTGAGAATTCCCTTTCAGGGGGAAGATGTCGAGTCACAGACGCTCGTTTGCCAATCCGACCATAAATGTATAGCCCTTCCTCGCGCTTCTCCTCGACAAATACATAACTATTCCTATCCACACTAAAGTAAATTGGGTCAGACATACCAGAAAAAGCCTTCAAAAAGGCTTCATGTTTCGTTTGCACCTCGGTAAGGAGATTAGGTGCCTCTAGTTGCGAAACAAATATTCTATAAAATTCAAAATTCATCATTATATAGCCTCATATCCTTTCAACAGAGCAAACTACATCAATACACCCATTATAATAACTGCACTTTCTAGAGTTTCACTTATTGTACCTAATAAGCCACCCCTATAACAAGCATAAATAACATACACAAACGCACACAATACGGTACAATAAAAGGGCTACAACTTTTTTCAACAAATTTAATCAGTTATATTAATTAACTTGGTTTTCAGAGATGAATTGCGATCACATACGCGATTTGAGTTTCTGAAACCCAAGTTGACAAAAAGTTGTAGCGACTCGTATGTGGTCGCTATTTTTTGTTGGCGACCAAGAAAGAAAGGTCGCTACAAAATGAATAACACCGTAAAAGCAAAACCCTTCGTAAAATGGGTTGGCGGCAAGCGTCAGCATATCGCTCAATTTCACGAGAAGCACCTGCTTCTACCAGGAAAATTCAACCAAGCAATAAACACCTACTACGAACCGTTCGTTGGCGGTGGTGCAGTATTTTTCGATGTCCTGCCAGAGAAAGCCGTGCTATCGGATATGAATATCGAACTCGTCACGACATACAATGTTATTAAGAGTGATGTCGAAAAGCTTATACTATCACTCAAAGAACATATCTACGAGAAAGACTACTTCTTGGAGTTACGAGCAAAAGACATCGGCAAACTCAATGATATTGAAGTTGCATCACGCTTCATCTATCTCAATCGGACTGGATTTAACGGTTTATATCGCGTCAATAGAAGCGGTCAATTCAATGTTCCGTTTGGTAGCTATAAAAATCCTGTTATCTGTGACGAGGGAAACCTCCGAGCCGTTTCAAAGACACTCAACAATGTCAGTATACTGCACCAAGACTATAAGCACGTCCTCGAGACGGCACAGTCAGGAGATTTTATATATTTTGATCCGCCTTATTTTCCCGTCAGCAGGACTGCTTCATTCACGTCATATACCGCAGGCAGCTTTCTTGAAAAAGAGCAGATTGAGCTTCGCGATACGTTCGTAGAATTACACAAGCGTGGTTGCTTTGTCATGCTGTCAAACTCTGATACACCTTTCATCAACGAGCTTTATGCGGATATCGGCGGTGTGACAATTCATAAAGTAAGCGCAGGACGAGCGATCAACTCAAAGGGGTCTGGACGTGGCAAGATAACTGAGGTCGTTGTAACGAATTACTAGCATGCGGAAAGACTTTAATTACCTCGTTTCGACGTTCCGTAGCTCTATAAAAACCTGGGATTACTTCGTCAATTGGCATAAAGTTTTTGCAAATCGTGCTGAACTTGAAATAACACTCAACAAACTCAACTATCTTCTAGGAAAAGAAAACCTGCACGAGGAATTTTGTCGGCTATTCGCCTCAAATCCTGATATCGTCAAGGTTTTTCCCGTACTCATCGCCGTGCGCGATAAAAAGATCGAGGTATTCGACAAAGCAACGAGAAACACAGAGCTCTTTGACTTTTCTCGTGGGTTAGACTCAGCCGATAAATACTATAATTTTCTCGAAGAAACACGACTCGCTCAACTATTCAAAACTGGAGGTATTAAAAATCTCGTCGATTACGTCACCGGTATTGAGGTCGGTCTCGACAGCAATGGTCGCAAAAATCGTGGTGGCTTCCTAATGGAGGATATTGTCGGCACATTTCTATCTGACTTTTGCCGCCAAAATGGCTTTGAATACCTCACTCAAGCTCGACCAAGCATCATCAAGATACAATGGGATATTGATGTTAGAATCGATAAATCAGAGCGAAGCTTTGACTTCGCCATATTCAATCCGATCACCGGAAATCTTAAACTATTTGAAACTAATTTCTATAATGGAGGTGGATCAAAACTCAAGTCGGTATGTGGAGAATTTAAAGGCCTGCACGATGAGCTGGAAGCGCAAAACATCGATCTCATCTGGATAACCGACGGGTTGGGCTGGCATACTGCAAAACGACCCCTAGAGGAAGCTTACGATCATAATGATTACATCTTTAACCTGCATATGATCGAGAGTGGTATACTCAGCAGTCTAGAGTGGTAACTGAGAGCTGCCAAATTCTGTGTCGGGAGGATAATCGGAGGAAGAGTAGATGCTAGTATAGCTTGCCGCCGACTGGCACTTCCCTATCTGCCGTCACCAATACACAATTCCCGTTGCCATCTGGCAAACCAAGTGTCAAGACTTCTGACCGTACTGGGCCAATCTGGCGTGGTGGGAAGTTGACGACAGCAAGGACCTGTTTACCAATTAACTCTTCTTTACCGTAAGTGTTCAGCAACTGTGCACTAGATTTCTTAATGCCAATCTCGTCGCCAAAATCGATCAATAGTACATAGGCAGGCTTGCGCGCCTCAGGAAAATCGTGAACCTCAACAATCTTGCCAACGCGAATATCTAGTTTTTCAAAGTCTTCATAGGTCACCATGTCACCAGTATAGCAACTTAGCCATCTGTCGTCTTGTCAGGAAATAGCTCATCGGCAACTCGTCGGGATAGGTCTGGCGTACTATCGGGGGACTCAATATAACTCTCGATAATACGTCCTGGTACCCGCCTTGCTGTTGCCGTTGCACCATTCTTGATATATACCAACCCAGGAGCATCCTCGGGGTACGGCTCGACGATATGATCGGCATCCACCTCGACAGCATGCACATTGTGAAGATTGCGCGGAAAAGCACGCGTCGTCGCCTCCTGAAACCCTGTTTCTTCGTGACCAAACGCAAAGTCACCCTGATCAGGATACTGCTGATTCTCGACAACATATGTCACCGTACCATCTTCGGCACGATGCTGTATACCACCATGATTATCAAGATTCATCACGCGGAATAATACTCGCTTGCCAGCCGCCCGGCGCGTTGATTCGGATACGGCCTGCTCGGGTGTATCATCTACTTCATGGTGATTAAATGGTGTAGTGTTATGATTTGTTGGCATGTTTATTTATGATATGCTATATTACAATTATATCATTCTGTAGATAATAAGTCAAGTCTGTGCTCGTGGCACCCCGCCACTAGCTACGCTTCATCAGGTGTTTCTATCTCTACCTGAATATGACCAACGATAGAAATACGCTTATGAACGACGCTCTTGATTGTGTCGGTAATCTGTTCGATCTCATCAGTATGCCGACCATCTTCGATATGGACTTCAAGAACCACTAGTAGTCGCTCAGACCCCAGGTACATTGTCCGTAGATCAAGGACCTCATTGACACCATCGACCGAAACGGCTGCAGCGATAATTTCTTTTGAGGTTGTCGGATCGACTGCCTTACCGACAATTAGGCCGTGAACGTCACGCACTAACAATCCTGCTCCGGTCATCATCGACAGGCCAATGACGATACTACCGACACCATCAAACTGCTCGTATCCCGTAAGAACGAATAGAAGCAATGCGACAAATCCAAAAACCGCTGCCAATGTTCCCAGCAGATCAATGACAAACGTTGCTTTTGTTTCGACAATACTAGATGACAGTAGCTGCTTCCAGGCGCCTCCGCCATCGCTACGCTGTGCTAAGCGTTTGAGACTCAGACGGAACGCATAGAAATTGGTTGTAAATCCGATCACCAGCATGATCATGGCGAGCCAGACATTTTCAACTGGACCTGGATCGACAAACTGCTGATAGCCAAAATACAGTGATGCACCACCCGTACCAGCAAACATAACAATCCCTGCAAGCAACACCCAGAAAAACACCTCACGACCATAGCCAAACTGATAGTTGTGGTCGGCTGTACGCTTAGACCGACGAACGCCAAAGAATAGGATACCACCTGTGACAAGATCAGATAAACCCTGCAGGGCTTGCGATAGCATAACCGCACTACCTGTGATGCCTGCCACGATGAGATTGAGTGCCACATCAAACACACTGACGAATGCTGATGTTGCAACGACCTTGAAGTCAGAAATAGGCTTACTCATGCGATACCTATTAAAATATACTCAGACGAATAAAGCAATGAACCCTATAGAGGCTGCGTCAATCACTGATTGTTGAGATATTCAGACAAGACAGCCGCTTCGTTATGCCGCTGATCACGCGCACCATACAAAAGCGTTACTACATCAGACTGGTGCCATGACTTGAATATAGTTACTGCCTGGGGGTTCTCGTTAATCTCTTGACGATAGCGCCGACTAAACTCAACAAATTTCTCAGGATCATGTCCGAACCATGTGCGCAGCTGAGTACTAGGTGCGATGTCTTTCGCCCACTCGTCTAAAGCCGCCTTCTCCTTACTGACACCACGTGGCCACAAACGATCAACCAGTACACGGTAGCCATCACTTACCTCAGCAGTGTCGTAAATACGCTTTATAGTGAACTGTGTCATACCTCTAGTATACGCTTATTTTCTTGACACATAGGTGCTATCAGCGATATAAAACCGTCGCAGTGCATCTGCAGCCTTTGATATGCCAATTCGCGGAGCGGCTACTACCATACTGTCCGCAAGGGCAGGTTGCTCAATCAATTGCAATGGTGGCGTCGCGAGATCATGACCATTTAGTGTCATATCAACACTAAGTGCTTGTGTTAATTTCGCTGGACCGTTCGTCACATTCACACCGCTCACACCACGATTCAATTCAAGATAATCAAATCCACAGAGTGGCTCCACAGCGCGAATCAGCGCACCCGATCCATACCCTTCAGCGCCACAAACGACATTACAGCAATAATGCATACCGTAGGTAAAATACACATACAAATGTCCCGCACGACGAAACATAACGTCATTACGAGCCGTACGACCCCTGAATGCATGACTCGCCTCATCCTCCTGGTCGTAGGCTTCGGTCTCGACAATCCGTACGCGTATCTCTTGTCCGTCAATCGTCCGAACCAACTCGCACCCAAGAAGTCGTCGAGCTGCCTGCTCAGCCGAAATATTAAGCCATTCAAATGCATCAGCGTGCATCTACGGCGTGTCGACCTTCTCAAATCGTGGCTTCATCTCACCATCAAGTTCAACCTGCTCCATAAACATCGCATATGGACGGGCAAACAACTCAAACTCTGACTCATAGAGCGGCCGGTAGATGACAAGCTGCTCATTCGTCTCTGTCTCGAGCGCACAACCAATCACCTCATAGAGTTGCCCTTTTTTACTGTGGCGATAGACACCTTTTTCAATTGACTGCATCGTAATCCTCCTGGTTTCAGTTTACCATCAGGAGTTTTACGCATCTAGGCTGCCTTATCGAGTGCCGACTCAAACATTGGACGATCAAAGCCGAGAATACCATGTGATGTGCCGTCGTCGTACTCAACGACCGAGAACGGCACGCCCTGCTGCCCACTCTTTCGTATCATCATCTGCGCTGCGATTGGATTACGATCCACCCGATATTCTTCATACTCCACCTTCTTATCATCAAGCCATCGCTTGAGCATGACACAATACGGACAGGTTGCCGTCGTATACACTGTTACTTTCATCTATCACCCCTTTCTTTACATCGTTTGCAGACACCAGACACGACAAGATCACCTGATATCGAACATCCATCAGCAATACTCTGCTCAATCTCTGCGCGGATTGACGGACCGAGCTGCGTATCACGCAAAAGACCGCATGTCGTACACATGAAATGATCATGCGGCTGATTATTTACATCGAACCTCATCGCATGATCGTTTCCAGATGGCGCAAGGCGCACCTCTCCTGCATCCAGCAGGCGAGCCGTGACACGATGAACAGTCGTCGCGCTCACCGCTGGATACTCCACCTGAAGCATTGCGAGCAAGTCTGCGTTGGTCGCATGCCCTCTCTTCTCGAGTGCACGGCGAACTGCAGTAACATACTTTGTCGTGCGATCAGGTGTTGCTCGCGCCACGATAGACTCTCTCATACATATTATTATACCTGCAAAAAAGACAATTGTAAATTGTTTACAATAGCAACCTGCCCTCGGCGCTTTCTTTTGCTTTACTCACTTCGCCGAACCACTTTTGTTTCACAAAAGATTTGGTTCTCACGCCAAACGTAGATAGCCAAGCAAAGAGAGCCCTTCGGGGCTCTTTTTGCTTGGCTCCCAGCGATAGACCAGGTTATAACCCTAGTGAGACAGGATATCGGTCAATACCAATATACTAGCATCCACCATCACTTAGCTTAATTGATGAGTTTTAATAATTTCAGCTACCGCATCATCTGGAGATAGTGTTGATGTATTTATCTTTAATGCTTCAACAAAAGGAATTGAGTAAATACTCATATCTTGCGTGATATCTTTCATAACTTTAGGGTCTGTTAATTTTTTATACTTTTTACGCGATTCATTATTAACGCGTGTGATTAAGTCGTCTTGCGTTGCACTTAACTCTATAAAGACTGCTTCGCCTTTGTTATTTTCGATTGTCCTTATGAATTCACGTACATTCTCATTATCATCTGCACCTTCGTAGACATAGGTAAAAATAAGGTCTGTGTCGTTTTTTGAACAATAGTCCAAAACATCAAACCGTATACGATCCACAAGTTCGTAATTATCCCTTAGCTTGTCTTTATAGATATCTTTTACCAGATCCCGGGATAAATGATTGTGAAACAACGGTATTCCTGTACGCTCAGATAATTTCTCGGCAATAGTGAGCTTACCTGATGCTGGTGGTCCGTAAATAAAGAATAGTTTCATAATCACAGTATAAAGCATAAACACCATGACATAAGTCATAGTTTTTATGCTTGGCTCCCGCGACTGGGCATCGGCCAAAGCCTCTTTCGCTCTTTCACGAAAAAATGTAAACACTTTTTCGTTTCAATCGCTACACCGAACCGCGACTATCGCCAGACAATCTGGCGAGTCACTGGTTCTCGCGCCAAGCCACAGAACAATAGAAAATGACACACCAAATGGTGCGTCATTTTCTATGGCTCCGCTTACAGGTCACGAACTCTTTAACAGAGGTAGAACGCTACAAATCGGACACGGTGTGTATAGAATTGGACTGTGGCAACAATAAGTCACAAGGAGGTGTCGTTATGGGCGAAAATGACCTATTAAAGCGCGAATTTACGGACGACGAGCGCCGTAGGTTAGTTGATTACTTTAGCTTACTAATTGAAATAGATCAACGAGAAAAAGCACGCTTTGCCAAACTCAAAGACTTCCCCAAAGGATTTGCTATGGACGGCGAAGGTCGAGAGTGCGGACTATGCTTCAAGTCTACGTATAATACCCCTGGCTGGTTTGATAAATGGGGCTTTAAATGCTCTAATTGCCAGGATGCGGTGAATAAACGAAAAATACCAGGATCTTTGTGTGGAGATTATAGCCACAAGAAGTCCATTCCCGATACGGTACTTGCCTCGAAACTGAATATTAGCGTACGAACAATTCGAAAGCAGATTCGTGATGGAAAGATTATTGGGCGAATGATTCCGAATGGACCTTATATGATACTGCGAAGAGATAACCCAAATATCGTTGAGGTTTTGGCCGGCTTATAAAATCTTCGCCCAAGTCATTCACCTCCGTCATCGGCACAGCCATGTACGTGAGTTTGTGGTATAATAAGCAACGAGACGGGTCGGTGTTTGTACTGGACTTGTCCCGCGCATTAACAAACTTCTTCTTGCAAGCTGAGACCTAGTGATTGACGTTTACGTCGTGCCTTTGGCATTAAATGGCCCAGTACCCACGTGATGCAGTTCATGTACTTTGCAGTGTATGAGTTTGTGATATGGTTTATACCTTATGACATTCATATTCTAGTGCGTGTCCCTTGTCCTCACGGCGGACGGCCGTGGTGTGTGTTGTTGAGTAATATTGACTCTTCTTCTTGGTTGAATGCCCTTGCGTGTCCGGCGTTTAAGATCCGGAGAAGGAGGATGCAGTAATGCTTAGTATTTACTACAAAGGTTTGCTTTTGCAGATCGATAGCAGCACACTCGCGCTACTTATTCTTTTAATGTCTAAGTAGCGCACCATGATTTTATATTTACACTTATAGATGTTAAATCATGGTAGCACCAACATCTACACGTAGGTTAGCCTACGAAATTCTGAAAATTGACAAGGACGAGCTACTCGCCCTAGTTGCCGATGCAGATAGTTACTATTCACCTTACAACAAAACGAAGATCAAGCCCGATGGCACTGAAAAGGTTAGACGAATAGAACCGTCGAACGATTATCTGAAGGTTATTCAGCGCCGTATCGACAAGCGGATACTTAAGCCAGCCATAGAGTCTCTGCCAGCAGAAATTATGGGTGGCCGACCCGGTATTTCAGTAATTGACAATGCCAAGCTACACGCAAAGTCTAAGGCTTTAATGAAGTATGACGTACAAAACTTTTTCCCATCCATAACCTACCAACACGTATATCGCATATTTCGTTACAGACTAAACTTTGGGGAAGAGGCGGCGAATATCCTGACTAAACTCACTACCTACCCTGCCGATGATCCGCACGTTCCACAGGGTGCCCCAACGAGCACCAGCCTAGCTATGTTTACACTTGAGCCACTAGGCAACAAGCTCGGTAAATACACTAAAGAAAACGGCATGAAATGCTCTCTTTGGGTGGATGACATAATTATATCCGGTGACACCACCGTACTTAGCGAACACCGCAGGCACATTAACTACCTAGTAAACTCAACTCCGTATAAAATTCATCCAGACAAAGATACTGGAGTTATAAAAAAGGGTTCCGTAATAACCAAAGGTGGCAAAGTAATAGAAAAAGGACGTAAAATAACTGGTATCACTTTAGATAGCGCTAATAATTTGACGCTAGGCCACAGCAAGTTAAAAAGTCTTAAGCGACGCGTAGCACGCATCAAGACGCCAAGCGATAGCCTACGTGGTTCGCTTCAATTTCTACGGCAAGTATCTCCTGGTAAAGGTCGACATCTACTGCACGAATACAAAAAAAGAGTTATCTCGAAAAAGTAAGTGCCTAATTACAGGCTTTTCAGTACATCAAATATCTTAACCATTGCCCAAGTATCCATCTTGCAATATTCAGTCAGGTCGGCAAGTATCTGCTCTTTCTGGTCGGCTCGTGTTTCATCGAGTACCGCTTCCATCCAGAGCCGTTGAGCCGAGTTGCCGTCTTGAATACCGAGGTCTTTGTAGCTTAGCGCAGGACACACTACGGGCAGCACTTTTTTGATGCTAGCACTTCCCTCGCAGCGCGGATCGTCATACCATTTTGCCTTAAATGGAATCATGAGGTCGACAACACGTTCGTTGATGGCCGTGATTTGCTCGGCATATTCCGGATACATCCGTCCCAGCTCTTCGTTTACCGATTTTTCAAAGCGCATATTCCAGGTAATGATTGAGCCGGAATCATCCATGTCTTTTACTAACTGCTTTGCTAAATCTGGTGCTGGATTAGTGTTATTTTTATGAAGATACTCTCTATGTTCAACATCACCGTCTGGCTCATGGATGATATGTAGAGAATATTGGAACGGCACCTGCTGATACGGTCGTTGTCCATCGAAATATGGCACAAGGCCCTGCATTGTTTCGTAATCAAAGAAATAGAGTGGATATTGCAATTCACCCAAAAAGCGTTCGATCTCTTGCTTGTTGATTACAGGCTGAGTATCTTCTGGCCAGACCTTTGGTTCTGGTGGAAAGATATTTTCATAGACCTTCATCCACTCAGATTTCGAGCCGAGCTTTGCTAGTTCCGGGTTCGGATCAGGCATTTCGGCTTGCGTGGCAGCTTTCTTCGCTGCCTCCATGTATTCTGGCGTTTTAACGGCAATTTCATTTACATCTTCGGTCACATCGGCAAACGTCGTAAGCTCTTTTGGGTTAACGTCACCCTCGCGAACATATTGGTTATTTACATGAATCACCGATACATTCCGAACTGTAAATCCATTACCTTCAAGCACGGTTTTTTGGAAAGCAAGATCGTACAGATGATCTGGTTTAACCCTCGTACTGGATTTAATTTCATATAGATCAACTGTCTTACCTTCTATTACCGACACTATGTCTGATATGCAGGTAAATCCATTCCATTCAAAGCGGGGCTGGAATACTACCTGAGCACCCGATTCAAGTGCTTGCTGGGTTCGTAGTGGTAGCGAGCGGTATTCATCGAAATCACTAAAGCCGAGCGTTACCCCTTCTGGAAACAGCGATTCCACATACGGCTCAAACGCATGCCCGGCGTCGAACATTACCTGAGTAGCCGCATCGACAGGTGGAAGTTTGCTCGGGTCATTCTTTTTCAGCCAAAGCCAGGCTGGCTGACGGAGAAAGAGCATGTAATCAGACTTAGAAATCATAACTAACTTGGTATATCCCTGAATTCATCAACTTCATCTCTTGTAGTAACTGCTGGGTTACTTGCATACAGTTCGATATCAACAACCTGAATTGAAGTGATTAAATCAACCATATCTTGGATCAACCACTCACTATTCCATATTCCAATTGGATTTCCGCCATGTAATATCGGAATTTGAGTTAATGGCTCTGTAAAAGATAGCGATTGGTCATACTTATAAACCGCACGCTGAAGCCATAGATCGAGAAGGCCTGTATTCGGAAGTGACTGCAGTCTATCGTGAACAATCTGAGCGGTCTTGATTTTATCTTCATCAGAAAGCTGCGATAACAGGAGGCTAATCACTGCGGCAATAATATTATAAAATCGAGGGTTTTTTGCACACATGTCCACAAGAATACTTATCATTACCTTGGGCTTCTCGTAATCTTTAAGCGACTTTATCAAGCCGCCGCCAAGACGACCATACATGTCATCATGTAGTATGTTCAGCATTCTAGCCACTTGCCCAGAGTTTGGGTATCTTTCAGAGAATTGATGGATCTGCATCAAGTGTTTTGCATAATTATTTTCAATTTTTGGAATAAAGAGACCTTCTAGCTTGTCGGCTTTGAAAGAAGAGTCGATTAAGCTCCTCCCAACGATCGTCTTTGTCACATTCAACCTCAGACCATAATCAATCAGTGTATCGCTGATTATGCGAAGTATCTTTTTTCCGTCGACTGGACTTTTTGTGAATATTTTATAGTCGTCCCTAAAGCGAATAATCTTATAATGCTCGATTCCTTCGTCTTTGATCGCATCATACAATAGTGTGTCGATGTAGCCTAAAATCAATTCAGCAATGAAGTCGTACATCGCGCTTCCTTGCGGGATGCCATTTGTTTGTCGATGATGCATAGCCATCAAAAGATCATCTACCTGATTGCCTAGAATATTTCTATTTCTCTGCTGTCTAAACGCCTCGTCCCGACCATGAATTGCCCAAGCGATAGAGTGCGTGTACATTGAGCTATAACAATCGGATATATCAGTCTCACTAATGTAGCTATGCTCAAGACCCAGCTCAACACTACGCTGCTCACCATGCTCCCACCATTTTTTTATCTGTTCTGCTTTATTAGTTTTCTCATCGAATGATTTGCCAGGAGGGATACTAGCGACCTCAATAGCATCTCGCTCAAAGCTCTTGAAGCGATCAACAAGAAACTTCCAGTTAGATTCTTCTGTAAAAAGATGAGCTAATGCAACATACAGCACGGGGTGCGTAAGCTCCAAAGGGCGCCATGACAGGTTTGAGTTCTTGTTAACTACAATTCTGTGATTAACACCAAACTGATAGCCAGGACTCTTTTTAATGTCGCTGCCGCCCTTTGTCTTCTTCGGGCTACCATCATCGTCGACAACAATTCCTTGAAATTCGGACCAATTACGACCCTCCATCTGGCCAGATACTTTATTTAGCAATGGGCCAAAATTGAAGTAATTTGGCAGGTCAAAGTTAACATAGCTATCATTTTTCAGTAAGACTTTTCGCGCCTCAATCGCAGACATATCGATAAGAGTTATATGCGCCATAATTACAAACCAGCCATCTCGTAAACATTAACGGAAGCGTCTTCATAGCTCTCATAAAAGTGCTCATATAGTACACCGAGCTTCTTGCGTTGCCAGTCGCTATCATAACCCGAGGGCAGCTCATCATTCAGAACATCGCGAATAGTGCGCTGAACAATAGCTCGGTTTTGCTGGCTTTTCTTCCAATCTAATACTAGCTTTTGATGCTTTAAATTAAGCAATAAGTCACGAGCTGCTTTTTTAACCTGAGCGACTTCAGCTTTGGTAAGTTCTGGCCCCGGGCGCACTATCAGATCAAAGATTACCAGCTCCTCTTCGCTCATCTCCTCTCGTACGGCCCGCTGCTCTTCTTCGTCTAGTTCGTGAGCAAACTCGACCAGCTCATTAAAGAACTCTTCGATGTTTTTTGAGCCAGCATTGTATTCATCAATTAACTTCTGGAATCGATCTGCCAGATCAATTCGTGTCTTATTTAGCTCTAAAAGATGTTTTAGTCGAGCGTCTATCTCATTCTTGAGCTTTTCGCCTTCAATATTTTTTGGCTTAAAGCCGAACTTTTGCTGCAGCTTTTCGAAGTCAACTTGCGACAAATTGATTACCTCATCGGCTTTGAGTTCCTTGATGGTATAACTACCAGCCTCGATAGACTCATCGAGCAGATCCTCGATACTTTTAGTGACGTGATCAATACTCACATCACCGGCCAATGCCCGGATTTGACCCTGTATAGTCCGCAGTAACTGGTAGGCTGGCAAATACTGATTACCGAGTGGGTCGGGCAGAATGGCCTTGAATAGCTTATCGAATGAACCGGCCAATGAGCCGAAAGCTTTTTTGGTTTCAGAGGTTGCGACAATTTCGTTAACCAGCCGCTCTATGGCGGCTACTCGCTCAAACCCAGTTGATGCTTCGATCGAATCTAGTGATTGACCGTGCGAGCTCACGAATGATTTAATCTCTTCCAAAACCGTGTTTAGATCAGCAATCAATTCCTGCTTATTACGAACAGGCATATCTCCACCCGCACCTTCACCATAAATTGAGAGTGCTTTTTGCAGATCACGGAACACGCCAATATAGTCTACGATCAATCCGTTAGTCTTCCCTGCAAATACACGGTTAGCGCGTGCGATTGTTTGCATGAGCGTATGACCTCTCATGGGTTTATCGAGATACACAGTGCTGACTGATTGTGCATCAAAGCCGGTGATCCACATGGCGCAGACAAAAACAATTCGTAGAGGATCAGATGGCTTCTTAAACTTCTCCTCTAGATCCTCGTGAACCATTCGTTCGCGGTGTGGCACAATATCCAACCCTTTTTGCCTGAAGTCATCGATTTCATTTTGCGACTGACTTATGACCACCGCCATGTCTGTAGAGCGCATATATTCCAATTGCCCTTCAAGCCTTTCGCGCATCTCTGGCTCAGGATTTGAGTCTAAGCGCACTAAGATGGAATCAATAATCGATTGCCAGTGCTTCTGAACCTTGTCATAGGTTCGAACTGCAGTGACCTTATCGATCGAAACAACCATTGCCTTACCTTGATAGCCACGGTTTAGAAAGTGATCAACTATATCTCCTGCAACTCGCTCCAGTCGATCATCCCGAGTGACC
>CAYYWC010000006.1:0-80200 GCA_964475295.1 uncultured Candidatus Saccharibacteria bacterium | reverse complement strand
TGCTCGAGACATCCTTGCGGCGGCAAAAGTTGAGCCGACCACTCGGGTGAAGGATCTCACCGAGGCTGAAGAACAGCGCATTCGCGAGATAATCGATACAGATTATACAACCGAAGGCGATCTCCAACGTCTCGTAACCAATAATATTAAGCGGCTTAAGGATGTGAACGCATATCGCGGTCTTCGTCACAAGTCAGGTCTTCCGACACGCGGTCAGCGTACTCGAACGAATGCACGAACTCGTAAGGGTCGCGCGATAGCAGTTGGCGGATCACAGCCTAAATCAGCAAGTAAGACCTAAGAGAAAGGATAGCAAGATATGGCAGATGTAAAATCACCACGCAAGAAACAGCGCCGATCAGTTCCTTCTGGTCAGTTGCATATTCAGGCGACATTCAATAACACGATCATTACTTTTACCGACAAGAAGGGTAATGCACTGACAGCGTCGAGTGCTGGTGCTGTTGGCTTCCGAGGAAGCAAAAAAGGTACAGCATATGCTTCACAGGTCGCGGCTGAAAAAGCTGCTGATGCAGCAAAGAGCCTGTATGGACTCAAGAGTGTTGATGTGTTCGTAAAAGGTGTTGGCCTTGGTCGAGACGCTGCGATTCGCGCGCTCGGTAGTGCTGATATCTCAGTAGAAAGTATTAAGGATGTGACTGGCGTACCGCACGGCGGTGTCCGTCCGCGTAAGGCAAGGAGGGCGTAATGGCACGAGATACTTCTCCAATTGTGAAGCAGAGTCGCCGTGAAGGTTATGCGCTTCATCCAAAAGCACATAAGATTATGGCACGTAAAAGTGGTATTCCAGGGCAGCACGCACATGGCCGCCAAGGAAAGCCGAGCCTCTACCTGACACAGCTTCGCGAGAAGCAAAAGGTTCGACGAACCTATGGTCTTCTTGAGAAGCAGTTTTCGCGCCTCATGAAGGAAGCGACTCGACAAGAAGGGCTTGCTGGCGAGAACCTTCTCCAGTTGCTTGAGCGACGCATCGATAACGCTGTTTACCGCGCTGGACTCGCTACGAGTCGCCGTGCCGCACGACAGCTTGTATCGCACGGACACTTTGAACTGAACGGTCGTCGTGTTGATATTCCATCAATTCGCCTCAAGGCTGGTGACGTATTAACTGTTCGCCCAAAGAGTGTTAAGTCTGGCTACTTTACAAGTATTGACGATGTTGTTGGCAACACCTCACAGAGTCCACTTAGTTGGCTCAAGAGTGACGTCAAGAAGCTTAAGATTGAAATCACTGGTCTTCCAAAGCGTGAAGAGGCTGAAGCAGATATTAACGAACAACTAATCGTTGAGTACTACTCACGCTAAAAAGGAGCTTAGATTATGTCTAAAGTAATTCACAACCCTGCACTCGCGAGCGTTAATGAGCAAAGTGCCAACGTAGCTGAGTTTGTTATTGAGCCACTTCAGGCTGGATACGGTAATACGCTTGGTAATAGTCTTCGTCGTGTGCTCCTTTCGAGTATTCGTGGTGCAGCTATCGTATCATTTAAGATCGAGGGCGTTACGCACGAATTCACAACGGTTGCAGGTGTCAAAGAAGATGTCGTTGACATTATGCTCAACATTAAGAACATTCGTCTGATTGCACATACTGATAGTCCAGCAGAGCTCCGTCTCGAGAAGAAGGGTGCTGGTGTTGTTACGGCTGGCGATATCGCTGCGAATGCTGATGTCGAAGTTGTCAACCCGAACCAAGTAATTGCAACGATCGATGATCCAAAGGGATCACTTGTTATTGACTTTGTTGCAGAGAGTGGTCGTGGGTATCGTACGATCGAGGAGTCTTCAGAGGAACGTCTGCATAGCGACCACATTGCACTTGATGCGGTGTTTAGTCCGGTACTTCGTGTACGATATAAAGTTGACGGCACGCGTGTCGGGCAGGAGACAAATCTCGATAAGCTCGTTCTTATCGTTGAGACCGACGGCTCACTGTCACCGCGTGACGCATTTGAAGAGGCTGCGGCAATTCTTGTTAATCAGTATACAGCACTTGCTGGCAGTACATCTGTTGAAGCAGCGCCTGCACTTGGTCAGGTCAACGAAGAGGAGACAAGTGAACTAAATACACCAATTGAGGATCTTAACTTGACGGCACGTACAGCTAACGCGCTTATCAATAACGAGATCCGTACGATTCACGATCTCGTTACGCTATCTGAGCAGGATTTGCGTGAGCTCAAGGGCTTTGGTTCAAAAGCACTTGATGAAGTAAAAGATAAATTAGCGGAGCTAGATATTTAATATGCATCGACATGGATATAAGGGACGTAAGTTTGGTCGCGAACGTGATCAACGACGTGCGCTCCTCAAGGGTCTGGCGACCAATCTTGTCGAGCATGGCAAGATTGAGACCACTCTCGAGAAGGCAAAAGAAACGTCTCGCTACATTGAGAAACTAATTACTAAAGCTAAGAAAGGCGACCTCGCGAATCGTCGTCGCGTGATTGCTGGTCTTTCAACGCTCGACATGGCAAACAAGCTTGTTGACGAGATTGCACCACAGCTGACGGCGCGCAGTAGCGGTCATGTTCGCGTGACACGCACTCGTATCCGCAAAGGTGACGGTGCACAGCTGGCAACGATTGAGTTTGTTGATGAGCTGAAGGCTGTTTCTAGCACAGAGGAAGTCAAGGAGGCTGTAGCATAGTTATGGCGAAAACATATTCACAGAAACCATCTGAGATTGAGCGTCGCTGGCTTCTTATTGATGCTTCAGAGGCACCAGTTGGCCGTATAGCAACTCAGATTGCAACGTACCTGACTGGTAAGTATAAGCCGACATACACACCACATATTGATGCTGGCGACTACGTTGTCGTTATCAATGCCAAGGATGCTGTATTTACAGGCAATAAAGAAACTGACAAGAAGTATTATCGACACACTGGTTTTCCTGGTGGCATCAAAGATGCGAGCGTACAAGAAGTCCGTGAGAAGTTTCCTGAGCGTCTTATCGAAGCAGCTGTTCGTGGTATGCTTCCAAAGAATAAGCTTCAGGCTGAGCGTATGACGCGACTTCGTGTATTTGCCGGCAGTGAGCATGCACATACAGCACAAACTCCAGAGAAAGTAGAGGTAAAGTAATATGGCTGAAGGAAAGTACTTTTACGGTCTTGGTCGACGCAAGAGCGCGACCGCAACAGCACGTCTGTATGCAGGTAAGGGAAATATTACGATCAATGGTAAGTCTGCAAAAGACTACCTAGATGGTAACACGACCTATCTTGCAGAGATTACTGATCCACTTGCAGCGACACAAAAGCAGAAAGAGTTTGATGTAACGATTCTCGTCAAGGGCGGCGGTACATCAGGACAGGTCGACGCAATTAAACTAGCGATTGCAAAAGCGATCACAGTTGATGCGCCAGATCTTCGTCCGACACTCAAGAAGGCAAACCTTCTTTCTCGCGACCCACGCGAAAAAGAACGCAAGAAATACGGCCTTCGATCAGCTCGAAAGCGCGAGCAGTTCTCGAAGCGTTAGTCCTCCGGAAGAACACAAAATACCCCACCATTCGTGGGGTATTTTGATTGATGGTATGATGAAATGAGTATGATTATTTCCGACGCGACACCTGACGTACTGGTAATTGATATGTATGAGCGATCAAAATACGGATTTCGATCGCTGGCTACTGTAGTCCAACGTAAGGATAATGGTGAGGCACTTGTCGGTGCCGAGGTGCTTACAGGAGCGGGATTTATGATAGAGCCGTTTTGGGAGACTACCGAGGATATAGAGGGTAGGTGCTACACGCCCTATATTACTAGGCATCCTGATTTTGAACTATCGGTACGCGAAGGAGCGTTTGATCGCTTGCAGCAGGCGGTAGACAGATTACCTGATCATTGGGGTATTGTTGTTAAAGCGGGATTTCGACCGTACGAAGTGCAGGTAGCGGTGCTGAATGCGTTTATTCGCGAGAGTCGTACTCGTCATGTGGGCTGGAGTGATGAGCAGCATCTCGAGCACGCACGAGTATTTGTATCTGATCCACGTGTCGTGTGCCCGCCACACGTTACGGGTGGCGCTATTGACATAGACGTGAGGGACAAAAGGACGGGTGCGTATATTGACATGGGCTGTCCGCCAAACACCGATAGTGAGATCTCGTTTCTTCATAGCGACCTAGTAACATCTGAACAGCACGAGAACAGGATGGTACTACTGCGTGCGATGCTTACAGCTGGCTTTGCGCCAAATCCTCACGAATGGTGGCATTATCAGTATGGCGAGACATACTGGGCGGCATTTTACGGATACGAAGCAACATTGTATGACGTTTTGATGCATGAATCGGTGTGAGCAAAAGAGCATGAGGTGAAAGCGAATCAACAAGGCAGTAGGATAAAGAGAATATCCGACACGCTGCATAGAGCCGATTGGGATTGGCGGTTTGGACGAGGAAGAACAGCAGTAATAGTGGTATAATAAGGATATAATTATGAGTAAACCAACAATTCTTACAGGCATTCGTGCCAACAATGATTTACATATCGGTAACTATTTTGGCGCAATGTTGCCATTGATCGACATGGCGAAGCATCATTCTGACGAATACGATGTCAATCTTTTTATTCCCGATCTTCATAGCTTTACGACACCGATTGATCACAGTCAGCTGTTTGCTAGCATCATGAACAATGCGCGAGTCTATACGGCCGCCGGATTGCCACTTGATAATGATTCGATTAACCTCTATCGTCAGAGCTACATCCCTGCCCATAGTGAGCTAACAATTCTTCTCAATAACTTTACTGGTTTTGGTGAAATGAGTCGTATGACGCAGTTTAAGGATAAGTCAGGTAAGCTTGGCGATGGCCAAATCAGTGTCGGGCTATTCGATTATCCAGTTCTTATGGCGGCAGATATTTTACTCTATAATGCAACGTATGTACCTGTCGGAGACGATCAGACACAGCATCTTGAAATTACGCGTGATATTGCTGAGCGTATGAATAGTAAGTTTGGCGAGCTATTTACCATTCCTGAGCCAGTTGCGAAGCAGCATGAATTTTTCGGAAAAGACCAGGGGCTGCGCATTAAGGATCTTGTGGATCCATCAAAGAAGATGAGTAAAAGTGATGATACCGGTAGGGGAGTTATCTTTCTTGGCGATGATCCAGAGGCTGCTCGCAAAAAGATCATGAGTGCGACAACGGACGACAAGGCGAGTGTTGCGTATGATAAGGAGCATCAACCAGGAATTAGCAATTTGATTGATATTCTGGCACTACTTCGTGGAGTGTCGCCGCAAGCGGTGGCTGCGGAATATCAAGGCATGGAGCGTTACGGTGAGTTTAAGTCAATTGTTGCGGATAGCGTGGCAGAGTTTTTGACTGATTTTCAGAGTCGGCTTGCGACTGTTGATGATGCTGCTATCCTTGCGAAACTTGAGCGAAGCGAACGTGCTGTCAGCGAGATAGCTAATGCCACATTGCTACGTGTGCAAAAGGCAGTTGGTCTGAGGGCGCAATGAAGGTAACATCAAGCGATGCCCTGGCAGTTCTTCGTCGCTTTCATGTGGCGGGTGATGAGCATGTCCCGCGTCATGTCGAGCAGTTAGTTTTTTATCATCCGTTGCCGACAAGCACAATGGTGTCATTTCGATTTCAGAAGCGGAAGTATTATATTCTTTTTGATGATACAGCCGAGGATAATACATCGGCGGTTATAGGTCAGGTGCGTACAGTTAAGCATGACGAAACCGGTGAAGTACTACAGAATCCAAATGACCATCTGATGACCTACGGGTTGCCATTTAAGGGTAAGGATGCGTATCTTTTCGTGGCTATTTCCGATAAGAAGCGTCTTGATATTGAGCTCGCGGAGCGTTATCCAGAGACATCACGAAGTACGTGGCAGAAGCATATTCGTATGGGGCGTGTGACGGTCAACGGTGATGTGCGCGAGTCGCCAAAGTATGAAGTGACAGAGAATGACATCATTGCAATTGATCTGCCGCGTACGGCTGACTACTCTAGTGAATCTCTACCAATTATATATATCGACGATAATGTTATCGTCATCGATAAACCTGCAGGCATCCTGACACACGCCAAAGGTGCACTCAGTGATGAGTTTACGGTTGCAGAGTTTTTCCGCCGCTACACAAGCTACAATAGTGATTCGAACCGCCCTGGCATTGTTCACCGATTGGATCGTGATACGAGTGGCGTTATGATTGGTGCACGTAATCAGGGGGCAGCGGATGTCTTGCAGCGGCAATTCGCCGATCGTAAGGCGGCGAAAGAATACGTGGCGATTATCTCGGGTCATCCTGCGCAGGAGACAGCCTTGATTGATCTACCGATAGGCCGCAACCCGACGGCACCAAGTACATTCCGCGTCGATGCGGGCGGTAAGTCTGCACAGACCCTCTACCGCATATTACGAGCGAATGACACGGTGAGCGTTGTGCAACTTAGTCCGAAGACAGGGCGTACGCACCAGCTACGTGTGCATATGGAGCATCTCAAAACACCGATTGTCGGCGACCGTGTGTATGGAGGTATACCAGCAGAGCGTTTGTATTTGCATGCACGGTCTCTTGAGTTGACGATTCCCGGTGGTGTACGAAAGACTTTTACCGTCGAAACACCAACTGATTTTGACACTTATGTGGAGTAGACGATGACGCAGGGACGGCCAATCTTTCATGAGCAGACGCACGAAGACTTGAACCATCTGGCAGATCATATGCCGCATGCGCTCGGGCTGTACGGCGAACAAGGGATTGGTCTCCTGACAGCAGCGCAGGCGCTTGCCTCGCTCGCTTCTGCGCAGGTGTTGACCATATATCCTGAAAAGAATGATAAGGTCGACCTTGAATATGGGAGTATTACGATCGATATCGTGCGTCGTCTCTATCAGCTGACTCAAGGCAAGAGCAAGGAGCTGCGGTGTATTATTATCGTCGCTGCTGATACAATGTCGCAAGCGGCACAGAATGCTTTCTTGAAGCTTCTTGAGGAGCCAACAAATAATACATCGTTTATTCTCTTGGTGTATCGACCGAATGAGCTGCTTTCGACGGTACGTTCACGGTTGCAGATACAGATAATCCGACCAATCACCACCGAGCAGTCAGGGTTACTGTTGGATAGACTGGGTGTAGATGATGAGCCGCGAAGAAAGCAGCTTCTCTTTATTGCAAAAGGATTGCCTGCACGGCTCACGAATCTTGCAACTGACGAAGGTCGATTCGAGGCAGAGGCATCTCTCTTGCGACAATCCCATGCGCTTATTCAGGGGTCGCTCTATGAACGTTTGCGGATTATTGATGCAGTTAAGGGGTCGCGTCAGCGTGCAGTAGGGCTTATTGACTATGCAATGACATTGGTTCAGCGCGATATCTTGACAAAGCAGCGTGCGGATAGTGAGACAGTGCGGTTACTCGGTCGATTCGAAACGGCACGAGAGCAGCTTGATCGGAACGGTAATGTGCGCTTGGTGCTGACGCGTGCCGTCGTGCGGTAGCGTTTCGTAGGTATTCTCTTGCGTTTGGTCGCTAAACCGTGTACAATTGTTCAAGTACGTCTAGTGTACACATATGCCGCTTTAGCTCAGCTGGTTAGAGCAGCTGTTTTGTAAACAGCAGGTCCTGGGTTCGAATCCCTGAAGCGGCTCCATAGTATGCTGAGGTAGTGAAGCGGTCAAACACAGCAGACTGTAAATCTGCCGGCATATGCCTTCGAAAGTTCGAATCTTTCCCTCAGCACCAAAGAAATAACTCATCATGTGATGAGTTATTTCTTTGTTACATAATGACTTTTCGGGGTTGCCGTACGCGACGCGGCTGACCTTGCGGAATGATCATCTTGGCGGATTTTTCTCGTAATTCTAGTGCGAGTGCATCTTGCCCGGTTCTGTCGTAAGCGTCAGCAAGAATATTGAGAGTTTGCGGGATGGGGTCGATCTCGACAGCTCGCTCGAGTGATTCGATCATCTTTTTACTATTGCCAAGTTTTTCTTGTACTTTGGCATAGGCGATATGTCGTGACGATAAGTCATTATCAATTTCGAGCGCTTGCTCAAAGGCAAGTGCTGCTTTTTCGTAATCCTTTGTCTCGAAGTAGATGAGGCCAACATTATGAAGACTGCTTGCGCTCGGTTCGAGGCTCTGAGCAATCTCAAAGCACTCAATCGCGTCCTTGTATTGCTGCTGCTTGACATAGAGGATACCAAGGCGATTATAGGCGCTTGCATTACGTTCGTCGACGCGCAAGATTGTAAGGAGCGCCTTTTCGGCACGGAGGTACTTGTCGCTCTGAAGTGACTCTTGGGCAATACTCCAGAGTTGATCGAGTTTTTCTGATATCTTTGATGGTAAATCAGTCGCCACTTCGGCGATGGTTTGCCGTTGATAGAGTGCTAGGATGCCGATTGCTGCCAGGATAAGGAGTGCTAACATAACTTACTCTAGTATACCATACTAGTAGGGCTATGATACAGGGGTGACGGTAATGGTTTTCCCTCGGCTATCAATACAGGGCTCCCCTTCAAACGCCCTCTGGAGGCCTGCTGTGGTGAAGGCGGTGCATTGCGGGATATTCTGGACGTACCGAAAAAGAGTCCAGTTGCCGGCGCCACGCTTCCAAAGCAGTGCTACGGCGCCTCCACCTTGCATGTTGCCGACAGAAACGTTTGCGATGTGGTAGTCCGCTGCTTTACTTTGCTTCACGGAGCCGGATAGGATAGTATTACTATCGATATGCTCGAGTACATCTTCGAATGGCTCCATCGCCTTGGCGACAGCTGGATAAGAGTTTATGAGACCACATTGTGCAGTGCTTCCGCTGACTGCGGCACTAGGTGCATCTATAGTGCAGATAAGACCCTTACCCTGAAACACATTCGTGAGATTTCCCGATGCGTCAGATTGCGACTCAATGCTATCAAGGCCGAACTCATAATAGAGCGTTTCTATGTCACGACGAATCTTTGCGTCGTTACTTGTCGGAAGCTGTTCGTCAGGAGTCGAAGGGCGGAGAAGATAGAGTGACGATCCACCATTGTAGGTGACAAAATAGTCATAACCATCGACTTTATAAGGAGGCGATGACTGACCGGTCTCAATGCTGAGCTGATTTTTCTGAGGCGTGTTATTTTTTTCGAGAGAGACTACTGTGTACTGGTCGCCGAGTGAATCCTGGATCGTCTGCATGACAGTTTCGGGCTGAAGCTCCGGTGCTTTGTCGGATTGGGATGAATTCTTATCATCATCTTGTGATGAGGTGATAGTATCTTTCTTCATAAAGAATAGCCAGCCGAGGCCAGCGAGAACCCCTACGATAGCAAGGATAATAATAATCTCAATAATACCAAATCCATTTTTGTAACGAGTCATTACGGTATACCTTTCACTCATGATACTACTTATGCATAGTATAGCATGAGGGCGTAGTCTGTATCTGTATAAAAAAACACCGGGTATGTCCGGTGTTTTTATCGCCCTCTATGCGCTAGCCCTTGCGTGCCTTGACTTCGTTGCGTCCAAGATTCTTTTTAGTCTCAGTAAACGTTACGTGCTTTCTCAATTTTGGGTCGTACTTCTTGAGTGTGAGTTTATCTGGGGTGTTTTGCGTATTTTTTGTCGTGTAGTAGATACGAGCGCCAGAGTCATCGCTCACTAAACCTACCAATTTACGCTTCGTATTCTTCTTTGCCATACTTTCTCGCTATAGTTGTTATTTTCAATCTAACTTATTGTATCAGATGACATCAAAAAATACTAGAGATAAAGGCTATTTCGCGAATCGACCACTAATCAACGGGGAGAAGGTGCGAACGCCTCGCACGATAACCCAGTGAATAGGACCGAGTAGGAAGTACCCTGCTTGCATCCATGCGGGAGCATGAAGGCAGTTGCAAAGGGGCAGTCCAGCATACTGACTGGTGCCGATATTTTGTATTCCAATCACGTAATATCCTACCGTTTCAACGACGACAACAACAATCGAGTAGACAACAATCATGAAGACGAACTGCGCGATACTATGCTTGATAGCAAGCTTCTTGAGAAGGCGCTCCATGATCAGATAGCCAAGCGTCAATGCTACCGTCCAGCCAATGAGCGGAAAAATTGACAGGCCGAGAAGTTTTGCAAAGCCCACATTGTAGTCATACATCGCTTGCGTGAGATGTGTCCAGGTGAGTGCCATGCTTACTGCAACGACGAACGGTAGTGCATACTGGATTGATTGTGCTTTAAACATTTGCTTTATTATACCACTCATAGTAAGAACGATGTGAAATACGGCACCACCTTATGTTTTTTGCCTTGTTGGATGCAGTTTGATACAATAAACTCTGCTGTCATATGCCGCGATAGCTCAGCTGGTAGAGTGCATCCATGGTAAGGATGAGGTCCCGGGTTCAAGCCCCGGTCGTGGCTCCAAATACGGATTTTTTACGTAAGATCGATCGAATGAGCGATCTTTTTTATTGACAGCCTATACGACACCAAGGTTGCGTGCTTTTGTCTAAGGTGGAGTGGCGTCGTGGCGGTATATCGTATAGAGAGGAAGGGGTGGCTGCTAGTTAGGTGCTACTATGACAGAGCGACATTTTACACAGAAGTACACTATTGTTCAGTTTTTTGATGATATAGCTGAGGGTTACAAGTATTCCTCTGATGATTGGCCACTTCATTCGACGGTCGTTGATACGTTTGCGATCGATTGGTCGACTGCCGAGATGTTTAGTCGACTGGAGGCCGCCCGACGGTTCGCACTGAGGCAGGTGATGATAAGCTACTCGGTGAGAATCAGGTGCTTGTAACGCTCCTTGTTCGGTCAGAGGGTCTATTGACGCTGCATCGAGACATAATAACCACCCTGGAGAAGGGTGGGCTTGCGCTGAATGATCCGCATTTTGCGTATGATGGGTTTCTTCCCCATGCTACTGTTCAGAGGAGTACTCGTCTCAATAAGGGAGACGAAGTAGAGTTTACTCGTCTCAGTGTTGTTGATATGTTTCCAGGTAGCAATCCATACAAGCGTCGTGTCTTAAAGGCATTCACAGTCGGCGCGGACGACTGACGCTCTGTACTGGCTATGGATTACGTTTTCGAGAGCTTGCTGACTTCTTCTCGGCAGGCATCAAGAACGTTTTAACGAGTGCCCAAACGACACCGTTCGCGATAAAGATCAGGAGTGAGCACATAGCGACAAAGAGTATGCTTTGGCCAAGTCGGTAGTTCAGGAGGCCAATGAGCCCAGCGGTAATAAATGCTAAAATTGTGATTGCGGCATAGGCATGCTGAAGCTTCGTGAAGCTTGAATGCTGCTTATTCCAGGTGCGGAGTACTGATGCAAATGATTCCATACTTTTATTATAGCAACAAAATGTAAAAAAGTCAATATTCTTGGCGCGAGAAATGACTATTTACCAGGGTCTGTAATGGTATCTAGGAGTGTCGCAATGTATTCTGCGTGACTCCATGCAAGTGGTGCGACACCGATCATTTCATCTGTCAGAGGGTTGATTTGTTCGGACAGGATACCGCTTGATAGCATTTTGTCTTTGGTCCACGTCAGTGTTTGCCGTGTCGTATCGGGATTGCCGAATTCGAGCTCATATTGTGCCATCCAGAGAGAGGTAACGTGCCACCAATTACCGAGCACTTCATGTGACGGGCGATAGTAATTATCATTTTCATAGCGAGGTACGTGTGGGGAATCGTGAGAGAATCCAAGAACTGCCTTTGTCGTTGCGGCAGCATGCTGTAGTTCATCGCTATCGAGCGGGAAAAGCCCGAACATAAAGGCGCCAAAGAAGCTTGAAGTGTCGATGTCTGTGTTTCGTTCAACGATTTCACCGTCCTTGATGAGCACTCCCTTGTAGAAGGCTTTGCGCTCTCGATTGACGAGATGCTTGTGTGCGGCATCGCGAATATCGTCAGCAGCAGCACGCCATTTGACGGCATTATCTTCATCTTGTGCGGCGGCTGCTAGTTCAGACGCGGCGACAAGAGCTCCGTAAGTAACAGATGTTGTAAACGTGGTTGTTAAGTAAACTTCCTCCCAAAGGTCATAGCTTGGTAGTGGTAGTCCTGTCTGTCGATCAACATAGCTCGCGAGGAAGGATGCCATTGGTACGACCATTGATTGATAAAAGTCTCGCAAGAGCCGTTCGTCTTGATTTTTTTGGTAGAACTGCGCAAAAACGAAGAGTGTAAGTGCCGTTTCATCCTCCTGTATAGGTGGTCCAACGACGCCATGTTCGTGAATATAGGTGTGCCAGCTACTGCCAGGGGCGCCATCGGCACGATATTTGTGAAGCAGGTAGCCGTCTGGCTGTAGGCCTTGTCGACAAAACTCAAAAAAACGTCTCGGCTCGTCTGTGTAGCCGAGTCGAATAAGAGGCCACACAATGAGTGCGCCATCGCGAGGCCAGCAGTATCCGTAGGCATCTCGGGAGTAATTGAGGACTGATGAGTCGGTGCTTGCAATGATGGCACCACGCTTGTCTATCTGCGATTTGATAATCATGAGACTGCGTACGAACATTTCGCGGTGCTCTGGGTCGATGCGAGCAGCAACATCGTAGGCAGGTGTCAGCCAGTGATGCCACCAGGTGGCGGTTGCGTGGAGGCGCTTTATGAGGCCGTCTTTTTGAATCTGCTTGTGAACATAGAGGGCCTGTCGGATGGAAGTGCCAGCTGCGATCCAGTAGTGAATGCGCTGCGAGTTGTGTGCGTCAACATGTACTGTAAAACGAATAGTTGAATCGACACGTCCATGCTCGGCATTACCAAAGCTCAATTCGCCATCTTCAGCGTCTCGAAATGTACCTTCGCGCCCTTCAATACCAAAGAGGCCAACCGTGTATTGGTCGAAGGGCTTCGCATCGTGGGTACCTGATATGATAAATGCGCGACGACCACGGTAGTGGAGAACGGCATTGCTGTCGGGCAGGTACTGCGCTGTGTCTGTGTTGCTGCGGGAGTCACCAATTGCAAACGCTTGATGCATAAAGAGGCGAACCTCTCGATCTGCTGCGTGAAGATTGATGACGTGGATATTGCGCATAAAAGCACTCATGCTCGTGTCGACAAAGTCATCGAATTCTAGTGCGATACCGAGCCGGTCGTTTCTTGCAAGCGTATGTCCAATTAATGCGCTATGGGGGTAGCGAAAAGAAATCTGCCATTCGTCAGTATCAAGCCATGACAGCTCATGATCAACCCAGATGCCAATACGGTGGCGAAGGTTTTGACCCGCCGCATGGTTTTCAAATCCAACATAGGGAAAGTAGAAGTCATGAACCAATCCCCATTTATTGAGTCCAACGTGGAGCTCACCGTTTGAGAGGACGATTGGTCTAGCCATTCAGTACTCCTGTATTATGATGGACATGCAGACGCCAGCGCATATCGCGAATCGCATTGAGGTAGTAGAGGAATGCATTGTAGGGTGAGTCGTATGGGCTGAAGTAGTCATGTACTGTGCCGTCTTCAAAACCCTTGGTGTACATGTAGTAGAAGTGGTCGGAGGTTTGGAGTCTGCGCCAGTCATTAATAAGCGCCTCATCTTCTGATCGGATGACATCAGATTCAAGGGCATACACATAGCGTAGTGCCTCTTGCTGTAGCTTATTGCCATTCCAAGCAGACAGGTCGCGAGCACTGTCAGCCCACGTAACAGTGTGGGGCATGCTAATCTCTGCGACCGGTTGATGAGTGGCTATCGCCTCGCTAACAGTATAGAAGGTGCCGTCCGATGTATCTGTCCAAGAGTGGATGAACGAATCGAAGAAGTCGAATATACCTGTTTCACTCCACTGGTGCTCGCCGAATGTCTCGTAGTCCATAAAGAGATTAACGATTGACTGGTCGCCAAGTGACTGGTTGACCCAGGTGTGGTAGAGGTCACTTGTTAGTGAGTGTTGTCCAAAACGAAAGGCGATATCGTCACTGAGACGATAGTTCTTCAGAAGGAGCGGCAGGGACGTCCGAGCGGCTGTGTAGACATAGTTTGGACTGCGCCACTCAAGGACCGGGTCCCACCCTTCCGCAACGATGCCGGTAAAGCCGTGCGCCTCTGCCCAGGTAGCAAGATCATCACTGTAGGCAAGCTCTGTATTTCGAAACACAGTTGGTGTGACGCCAAACGTCTCGCGGATAGTGTCGCGATGCATGGCTACTTGGCGATCGAATTCAGTGTGACTATAAAAGAAAGCGAGTGAATGGTGGTACGTTTCAGCGAGGATCTCGACACGGCCAGTGTTGACAAGCGCCTGAAAACTCTCGATGACGTCTGGCGCCCACTCTTTTGCCTGCTCGATGAAGACTCCAGATATACTCAACGAGATGCGAAAATCAGGGTTCGTCTGAAGGAGGCGAAGTAGCAGGGCGTTCATGGGTCGATATGACTTGTCGGCTACCTTTTCAAATATTGAGCGATTGTCGACGTTCGCATCTTGGTCGCCTCCTGAGAAGTAGTCGTGTCGAATACCAGTATCAAAAACACTATATGGGCGCACTCGGTATGGTTGGTGTACATGGAGGTAAAGGACGATACCGCGCTGGCTCATGCGATTGCTCCTTGGGATGTTGTTGTGTAGATTTGTTGGCAGCGTATGGCGACGTCGTGCCATGAGATGCGTGCATATTCTTTTTTGACGTTTTCTTTGAGGCTGGATTTGAGTGCATCCGAAGAGGCGATGGCGACGATACGATCAGCAAGTGCATCGATATCCCAGAAGTCATAACGGTAGATATTATCAAGAACCTCGGCTACACCTGATTGGTTGGTGAGGATGAGTGCATTGCCGTGATGTGCGGCCTCAAGCGCTGTCAGTCCAAATGGTTCGCTGACTGAGCTCATAACGAATATATCACCCACACTATAGGCATCACGCCATTTCTTACCGCGAATAAACCCGGTGAAGAATACCTTGTCTGCAATACCGAGTTCGGCTGCGAGCTGAATCAGCTCATCGCGCTGCTCGCCGTCACCTGCAAAGAGAAAGGCAAGGCGGTCGTAACGTTCGCTTGCTCTTGCGGCTGCCTGCATGAGGTGGGTGAGGCCTTTTTGTGCGGTGAATCGTGTGATTGTCGTGACGATCGTATAGCCTTCTTCGCGCAGTGTCTCGAGGTAGGCATAGGTGCGCAGGTCGTAGGAGTACGACGCATCCATGCTGGCAGGGTCAAAGGCATTGTGGACGACATCTATCTTGTCGGCAGGGATATTGTAGCGTTGTACGATAATGTTTTTCGTCGCGTTACTGACTGCGATAATACGATCCGCCATCATAAGTCCCTGGTATTCAATTTCATGAATGAGTGGATTGCCACCAGAGTCTGCTAGTCCGGAGCGATCAAACTCGGTTGCATGTACATGTACAATCAGGGGTATATTGTGCAGCTCGCGTGCACGAATTCCTGCTTCAATCGTGAGCCAGTCGTGTGCGTGGATTGCGTCATAGGGGGAGCTATCCTCTTCGAGCAGGTATTCGACAAATTGAACATATCGCTTCTGGACACCACGCATATCATGCAGCTCATCTGCATCAGCTTCGGACAGTCGTCTGTAGACAGTGCTTGTGTCGTATGCACCAAGGCCGTAGCGTTCGAGGGGTGTTACCGGTGTGGCAGCACGAATATTCATAAAATCAATATCGGGATGCTCGGCTTGATAAGGCACGACAAAATCAATATCAACGCCAGAATGAGCAAGTGCTTTAGCCATGTGATAACAGGCAACGCCGAGTCCGCCACTGTTATGCGGCGGTAGCTCCCAGCCTAGCATTAATATTTTCATGTTTTACCCCTGGTAGCCCACCCAAGATTTTCAGGCTGCCGATCGTCCTTTCTTTTGTGCCCTCATTTGATTTTAATTATAAGCGTAAGCGGCACAGAATACAACAGGTAGTTAGCCGTCAATTTCAGGTATATCGTGAGCGCGCCATGCAGCACGTGCGACTTTTTTTGGCAAAAGTTGTTTGTAGCCGTGCAATTCCATGCGACGGCGAATAGCGTGGCCTGTCAGACCGGCCGCATATATACCATGCCACTCGACGTACGCCCAGTTTTCTCCGACAGGAATGCCACTTGGTGGTGTGCTTGGGCGAAAGGCGACAAGAGGTTTTTTTGCTTTCAATCGAGCGAGATGATTTGCTACAAAGGTTGCTTGGTTAAGCGCAGGCCATGCCATCCCGCTATGTTTAACGTTGTTATTGTCTCCGAGTACGAATACGTTACGCGTCCCCTCTAGATACTGATTCACTTCAACGTGACCGTTGGGTGTTAGTTTGAAGAAGTCGGTATGTTTCTTGAAAAATGAGTGGTTTGCGACACCGGATGTCCAGATGGCTGTTTCGGTCGGCACTTTTTTTCCTTCAATCGTAATGTAGTCTTTATCGAGCTGTTCAACCTTGTGGTTGGTCAAGACTTTAATGCCAAGTTGCTTTAGTCGCTTCGTCACAATTCGACTTGCGGTTTTTGACATACGAGGTAGAATGCGAGGCCCTGCCTCGACGAGCGTCACGCGGACATTGGGCCGATTCACTTGATGCACGAGCGAGAGGTGTTCTAGGTATTCGTGAAGGGCACCTGCTAGCTCTACTCCTGTCGGGCCGCCGCCAATGACAACATAGTTTTTATCGAGGCGTCGATTTTTGATAATTTCATCCTGAATATGATCATTAAACTCTTTGACTTCCTCGAGCGTCTTGATGCCGTACGAGTGTTTGGCGATGCCTTTAATATCAAAGAATGTCGTGACAGAGCCGATCGCGAGTATTAGCTTGTCGTAATGAAAGGTGGCACCTTCGCAGGTGATAGCCTTGCGATCGGTGTCGATAGCTTTGAGCGTGTCTTGAACGACGGTTACATTCTTGTTACCTGCAAACATTACTTTGAGTGGCACGACAGATTCGGCAAGGCTCTTGCCGGTCGCCGTGGCATATAGTGTTGCGTGATGCAAGAAATGATCTTCGTCTGAAATAAGTGTTACTTTTCCGATTTTTCTTTTACTGATTTCGAGTGCGGCTTTGACACCGGCAAACCCGCCACCGACAATAACTGTGTGCATATTTTATCCCCTTTACCGCTTATGATAGCAGATATTGAAACCATGACCAATAGTCAGTATAATCAGTGACGTTTATGGATGATGTAATACACGAAGCTACAAATGACATTGTTGATTTTTTCTCAAGCCCGAATGCCTACCGTTCGGTACTTTTGATGATTGTGTCGATAGCAGTTGCTTACTTTGCAAGTAAGTATCTTGCGCGGCTTATAATTTTTATTGCTCAGAAGGTCGCACTTCGCAGTGAGCAGGTGCCTGATGATGCGGTGGCGATTAGGCTTCGCCAGATAGAGACATATCTCAGTGTGACTGTGGCGATTGTCCGGGCGGCAGTGGTTGCGGTTGTTGCTTATGTCGTATGGCGACTCTGGAGTCCTGTGTCGAGTAGCGGGGCGGCAGCAATCGGAGCGAGTGCGTTTTTTATTGTGTTCGCAGGTCAAACGCTCGGAATGGTGCTTCGCGATATTACAGCAGGTGTCATCATGATTACAGAGCAGTGGTTTCATGTCGGTGACTACATCAAGATAGAACCCTTCATTGATTTATCTGGCGTCGTTGAGCGATTTACGTTGCGTTCTACAAAGCTTCGTACGCTTAGTGGTGAGGTGGTATGGGTGCATAATCAGCAGATTCAAGCAGTGCATGTGACGCCGAATGGCGTGCGCACTCTCGCAGTGGATCTATTCACACGAGATATTGATCGTGCCAAGACTGAGCTTCAGGAATTGATTCGTATGATGCCAACTGGCGATTCTTTGTTGCCAAAATCTCTTAAGATCAAGAAGTCCGAGCAGTGGGGTGCTGATGTCTGGCGTATTGTTGTTGTGGGGCAGACAGCGCCAGGGCGTGAATGGTTGATTGAGAATTTCTTTGTGAACGCGATCAAGGAAATTGATGCGGATAAAAAGAATAGGAAAGACCGTATCTTTATGTATGAGCCGCTTGCACGACACGCTGACCCTGCCGCTGAGAAGAAATTCAAACGTGCTATGCGCATCAAGCGTGATGAGTAGTTGTCGGTTGGTATGATTGGTGGCAAGCTCGTATCGCACGGGAAGGCTCATGAAAAAATCACCATTCTGGGTGAGTATAGTGTTTCATATCACGCATCTGCTATCGTGACACCGTTTTCTGGTGAAGTTCGGTGCGAGCTGAGGCAGTCAGAGCGCAGACTTGGCCTGAGATCAAGTGCGGCGATATCGGTAGCAATTACGAGGGCGTTCTACGACTATTGATTGCCTTATGTATTGTGTCGATGGTGTGCTGATGTATTGAAACAGGCATGTCCGAGACAGGCATGGATCCAGTCTCTGGTAGGCAAAGCGGCATTCAGCTAGGGCTCGTCAAATAGCCCTGAATTTGCTACACTATGACAGTGACCCGAAGGGGTATAGTACAGCGGTTAGTATTCCGGTCTCCAAAACCGGCGACCTAGGTTCGATTCCTAGTACCCCTGCCATAATGGATAAAGCGCATTTTCGGCGCTTTTTTCGTTTATTTGACCACTGTTATTTTCATTGTCTGTAAAAGTTCTATCATTTGATTTTAATGTTTGTAGTAAATCGCGAGTTTTCGAACTATACTTTGCGATTAGTTCGGCTCGATCCTTCAAGCTAACAGATACGGCATCGTTCTTAAACACGATATTTTCGAACAGTTCTATCAAAATCTGGCGCTTTTCGTCATCATCCTTTTCGTCGTAGTATTTAGCTGCTCGCTGAGATAGTTCAAGCATGTATATGCCGCGTCGCTTACGCTCTGTGACGGCGCTGTCAAACGACGCCATGGCAAGCTCTAAAGTCTCAATTTCACTCATGAATGACTCGTGCTTGGTCTCATATCGCTCCTGCGTAATAACGCCAGCAAGCTTGTCATCGTACAGGGCCTCATCCATAGACTTGATGCGCTCTATACGTGTCTTCGTGTTTTGCTCGACTTCTGCGCGGTTATCTGCAGCTTTCTCGACATCAGATTTCATACTCTCAACAACCCACTCTAGAATACTCTGAGAGGGACATAGAAGGCGCTCAAGCTCCTGCTTGACAACCTCTTGCACGACATCTTCTCGGATGTACTTATACTTACGATTCTTACATCGTTCGTCACGACGCTGGCAGGCTCCATAGTAACGGCCTTTCTGTAGTTGCCATGAGACCTGACTACAACACGTAGCACAGGTAACAACACCCTTGAGAGATACGTTGTGGCGTACTTGTTTCTTGGGTCGTTTGCCATGCAGCTTATCTTGCACAGCCTCCCACACTTCGCGCCTTACTATTGGTGTTTGAGCGCCGGGATACTCCTGTCCGTTAAAGCGATTGATTCCTATGTAAAAAGGGTTGAGGAGGATTTTATGTACGTGACTTTCTGGTATAGGCCTGCCGTTACGTGTCGTCAGGCCGATTTCTCGCATCTTCGCAGCAACAGATTCAATTGATTGGCCAGGCTTTAGGTATAGTTCAAACATCGCCCGAACTGAGTTCATCGTGGCTGGATTAGGTACGTGTATGCGCTTGCCATGATCTGTTACGGTCATATATCCAACAGGAGGTACGGCCGGTAGCCATCCTTGTGCTAATTTTTCTGCCCAACCTTTCATGGCCTCTTCTCGTAGGTTGTCGGTGTACTTCTTCGCGACAGCTAGGTGGATATTCCACATAAACTTTACGTCTGACTTCGACTCTTTGTGTAATTGAATGTTTTCTTTTACGAGATGGAGCATTCGATCGGCATCCTTGCTAAGCCAGTCATCAATAGCAACGGCATCCTTCATATTACGCGTTAGCCTGTCGGTCTTTTCGACTGCTAGATGATAGATAGCGTTCTTATTCATGTAGGTGAGCAGTTCTTTGAATATCTTGCGACTTTGTTCCTTTGACGCTGTTTCGGCTATCTTGAATATCTTCTCGACAGCAAACCCCTTATTGGCGCAGTATCCCGTCAGGAGCTTAACTTGAGAATCGAGGGAATACCCCTCGTCTTCTTGAGATTTACTTGATACGCGAGCCAGTATTACAGCTCTGCTTTTCTTATTCATTATCTTCACCCTCCATTCGCGAAACCCCTAAGATCTCTCTGTCGCCAGCGAGTACCTTATATACGGTTATTAGACTTTCTCCGATGTTCTTCGCTTCTTCATGGGTGACTGGTCGATCTTGTTCAGACTCAAGTATCTGGCGCAGCTCTTCGATGCGCTCGTTATTGACGGTTATAACACCGACAAGTTTTTGCGTGATACCCTTGAATGACTTTTTACTTACCATATACCCTCCATGAAACGAAAAAGACGCTCCGAGATTGGTTACGTCTTAATAATTCAGCTAGCTACGATTATCGCTACTTATCCCAGGGTCGTCCTGGCTTTGGTCGTTCTTTTAGTTCTTTCTTTACTAAGTCCTTGAGCTGCTTATCTCCAGTGCTTGCGAGCAACTGAAGCATAAGCTCGCTCAATGTGAGTCCTTTTTGCTTTGCGACGGCCTTCGCTCGTTCACGCAGGTCGTCGGTTACGCGGATTTGCATACTGACTATCTTTCTGGACATTTGCCCTTATTTTAACATGTAATGCTATTTACTTGTAACTAGCCGAGTTATTAACGTACAACCTCTATATAAATAGTATTACTAATTAACATAAAAAGCAATACTAATTAAACCTATTTTTGATGTATTATTTACTAACTGTGCATAGGTAGTAAATAGTCATTATTTAACAGAGGTGTGTATTTACTTTTTGCTCTCCTCTTATATATACTACGTATAGGAGAGAGAAGTGGTTATGAGAAGTGACGAAAGTAATCAGAAATTAACTGTCGGGCAGCAACGTATTCTAAAGTTATTATTCAAGTTCAGATTTGTATCAGCAGGGTTATTAGCTATGGTTATGGGTATTCGTAGAGAGGGTGTCTATCAAGTCTTAGAGCAGCTAGTGAGTAAAGGTTTAGTGACAAAAGTATACAAGGAGGAGTGGCGCATAGATCGTAAACCGGCATACTATTATTTGAATAAGTCTGGCGTAACAGTTACTCGCAAGGTTATGGACGTTAAAGAGTCTGTGGTTCACGCTCTGTATAAGAATGACGAGATGACGAATGATTTTGTCGAGCATAGCCTGAAGCTTACCCAGTGCTACGTGTCTATCATGCAGCACCTCCCCGAAGGCTCAGATGTATTCTCCAAGACCGAGATCAACCGTTTCAAACAGTTCCCTAAAAACCGTCCAGACCTATATATACGCACTCCGGAGGGTAAAGAGGCTATCGTGGTTATCGTCGACGACAAGCCCCTTTATATCGTCCGTAAACGCCTAGAGGAGATAGTGACACACAGTGAAGACGAAGGCTGGTCGTCTGATAATTACCCTCATATTTGCTTTATCTTAAAAGACCATTCAGCAAAATACAGCTTTCTTTACACTACCGAGAAGAAACTTGAAAGTATGGGACTAGAAGACGACGAACTCCCAATATTGGCGGCATCTATCGAGTCATTCGATAAACCCATCGCCTCACCATGGTCTTCACCCCTTAAGCCGAAAGAATACGTTAAGCTGTTCGCATAGCCTTCAGGTAACACGCTGGCGTGACGATTGCTCGTAAGCTCGCGCGCGAGTAATGGTCACGGTTCCATCGCCCTATATTAGACAAGACCCGAGATTTCGTTGTCCGTCGAGTGTGGCAGGCGTGTGCGTTCTGTCCATCGGACAGTACGTGCCGACTGCTGCGCTTGACGTGGCAACTATTAAAACAATAATCAACCGATGTCGTACCGTAGGTGCGTCCCTGGTATGGTTCATTCTTGCACTTGAGGGCTTCACTGCGGAACGCATGTGAATGTCCGAAAGGGTAAGTATGGAGCATGCCTATGTGTTATTGGTTGGATAGACATTTAAATAGTCCTTTAGGACTTTTTGAATGGTCTACCCGTTATATCTTTTCTGGCTTAGGCAGTTTTATGTCTTGCCTAGGACGGTCAACTAAAGCCCCGGATAGCTCACAAGCCTACCTGTCGTCTCTTCGTTATATTCATCGACAAGCTCCAGCTCGTAAAGCCGCTCATCGTAGTACTCACATAGCTCACTGGCCAGCCGAACCAGCCTCTCATCCATCTCCCAGTCCTCGACAGTGCAGCTGTTGGCAACCGCGCCACGCATCCCACCGCCTAAGTAATTCTGATAGGCGCTCAGATACTCATCTTCGTAGCCAAAGCCGCTTAAATCTAGTTCTACGCCTCCACCACGGTGACTAATTTCTTCTCGGGTAATGTTTTCTTGAATACTCATTTCAAACTCCAATGCTTTAATTTCTACTAAACCAAAACGGAGCTGTTTAACGTCCAGCTCCACGACGTAACGCACCAAACTAAAACCGAGGAGCTAGTACTCCTCGGCTAACATGATGGTGAGAACTCGCTGACAATCCGAATCTAGCGGATCGCACCAGTTTTTCAAATTCTCATCGTAATAATCTATTTTCCAAAACACCTTCTCGCCAGCTACGACAAGTGAGCCAAAATCATGCTCACCGTACGGATCGTTATCTTCCGTAAACGCTACATAGTCCCTAACGCCAACAAATACTTCGTTGGCGGCGGATCCCATCGCAACGATTCCTTTCGTGACGGTACAACCTTGCATATTGCGACGGTGTTCGTCGTTTAGCGCAGCTATCTTTACTGACGTTTCGTTTTGTATTGCTTCTGTGGTCATATAACCCTCCTTGCTTAAGGAGAGGGCTTTCTCCCTCTCTGTCCAGAAGGGCTCGGGATGACACCAAAGCTGTCAAAGGTGGAGATTCCCCTTAAGATATTCAATTAAAAAAAATGATCCATATCTTAGGGTGCGAATACGACCTTGATAGTTTTGGTTCACCCGTATACTGAAGAGACAGAGGGAGGAAGACACTTACGGGGATATGCCAAGCTATCTTTCTGGTGTAAAAACAATTTTTGATATACTCGTATATAAGTTATGTATTATGAGGTATAAAGCGCATGGTTAAGGGATTGAACGAAAAAAGAGAACTCAGCGGGCGCAGAGGTATTTTTAAAAAAAGTGCAACTATCGTAAGTGTAGTTCTAGGAATTGCACTTATTGGTTCACTGCTATTTCTTACTAATCTTCCTGCTCCAGATATTAAGCAGGTGCAGCCCGTAATGGGGGCTAAGGGCCGTGCGGAAGGAAATGCACTGGCTGGCAGTACGGTTAAGTTGTATGTCAACAATGCGTTCGTAGACTCATCTAAGGTTAATGAAAGTGGTGAGTTTTCCATTGAGTTTACTAACGACACCGAGGGTGAAATAGATGTAACCACGACTCAGAGCATCCTATTCTTTGTAAGCAATAGAAGCAGCCCTCAAAAGTCCACGGTTGATCTTACGGCGCCTAAGGCGTCTACGGTCAAAATTAATGCACCTCCCACTCGTGTTACCGAGGATAGTACGCCGATTAGCGGCACTATAGGAAAAGATGACGTGCTTTTAGTTAACTCAGAAGAGTATAAGCCAAATACGCAAGGTGAGGTAAGTAGCAAATATAAACTGAAGAGCGGTATAAATAAGTTAGAGCTGCGAGTGCGCGACGCTGTAGGCAATACCAGTGACGTCGTACATACCTTCACTGTGAATTATGATAATAAAAAGACGTCTTTTATGTCATTCAATTGTAGCGAACCTGACGCAAAGGAGGCTTGCCTCGAGATCGGTCAGTGGACTGGATATAACGGACAAAATAATGCGTTACCGATAGCTGGTAAAGTCGGAGAGGACATCGTTAGCGTAACTGTTGATGGCAAGAATATAAAATGGGATGAGAGCGGTGTTGTATTCCAGAGGATTAGTTTATATCTAGCCGGAGGGATAAACAAATACAGGGTTGAGGTTAAAGACAAATATGGCGGTACAGCTTCTGGGTATGTGCAAACAACGTCAGAAAGTACGTATAACCAGTATAATATTAACGTTCGCTAGTTTTACTGCGGGGTAGTTTAACGTCATACCCTAGGACGGAGTACACTCCCGATTACTTTCTGCTATCTCATACCAGTTCACTCTGCCTAGAGAGGTGGAGAGCAAGTCGCTCGTCATGCTGGCTTCATCTGTGTCGATGATCCAGTGTACATACTGTTCAAGCTCTTCGGCTTGCTCGTCGCTATCGAAGTTCTTGATGATAGACCGGAGTTCCTCGTAGTAGCACTCGTCGTTTGTGAGCCACAGGTTCACGACCCACGTCTCGCGATTAGTCCACCCATTGTACTCGGCGGCTAGAGTTTGTGTTGCTTCTGCTATGCTGTGCATGGCTTCCTCCTTTACTTTACGTAACGGCCTGCCAGCACGGAGTCGCATGGCAAAGGTGTCAGAGGTGGAGATTTCGCTTGAAAATAGCCATTAAAAGAAGAAAGTATAAAGATATTTTAAGGAGCGAATACTACCTTGATACTATTGCTCGACTCGTATAATGAAATAGTACGTGAAGTAAGGAGTTATTTTATTGCAACTTTTCTGTAAATATCTTGAAATGTCTGAAATTGTATAATAGGTATAGATGAAAATATAAAAAGACAGAGAGGAAGCGATTCATTCTCAATGACGAATCACCACTATAGCCTACATGTCGAAAAGATAGTATGAAATTTGCTACAATAAGAGCAATGAGTCAAGTTAGGGTAACGGGTGCATTACTTCTGAGGTAAGCAAAATGAATGACTATAACTTTAATGTTTTAACGTGGGGTGAGTTTGAGGAATTCACTAAAGACCTACTTTCAGAAGAAATGGGTATATCGTTTCAGGCGTTCGCGGATGGAGCGGATGGTGGTGTCGACCTAAGATACTCGGTACATGACAATGAGCGCACGATTATTGTGCAGTGTAAGCGCTACAAGAGCGTGTCGGGTCTAATGGCAAATTTAGCCAAAGAGCGCCTAAAGCTAGATAAAATGAGTCCTGCTCCCGAGAGGTACATCCTCTCAGTATCACTAGACCTTACCGAGGAAAAGGTAGACGATATAGTTACGCTATTCTCGCCATATATCAAACAATCGAGCGATATACTTACGCCCAAACAGTTGAATAGTTTGCTACACAAGCATCCCGGCGTCGAGAAGAGGCATTATAAGCTCTGGATCGCAAGCAGCAACGTACTACAAACAATACTTTCAAGTAGGGTGTCTAATTATAGTGGTCTTATCAAAGAAAAGATTATCGACACGCTAGCAACCTATTCTCCAACGCCAAGTTTTAATGAGGCCATGTTAACACTTAAGGAGCATGGGTTTATTGTCATTGCTGGCGAGCCTGGAGTAGGAAAAACGACACTTGCCGACGTTATGAGCTACTACTTGCTTGGTGAAGGTGATTTTAATGAGTTGGTCGCCTTGCCACAAGATATCAATGACGCCCTAGAGATGATGAGCAGTGACCCTGACAAGAAGCAGATTTTCCTGTTTGATGACTTTCTGGGGAGTAATTACCTAGATGATAAACTATCTCGCAGAGAGGATGGCATATTTAGGACATTGATTGAAAACGCAGGCCGTCTAAGAAAAAATAAGGCACTTATTATGACGACGCGTGAGTATATACTTCATCAGGCTCAACAAAGCACCGAAGTGTTTAAGGATCAGGGCTTTCTTGACGCGAAATATATTGTCGACTTGTCTGAATATGACTTGGTGACAAAAGCCAAGATCCTCTACAACCATCTCGCGGTATCGGATATACCAGAGAATCACCTTGAATATTTTGTCGACAAAAAAGTATATAGAAGTATCGTGAGACATAGGAACTATAATCCACGCCTCATTGAAGCGATTAATAAGCAAAAGCTTTGGTTGGATTGCCTGCCAGAATCATTTTGCGATAAGGTAATCGAACTATTTAATAATCCTTGGATGTTATACGAGGATATCTATATGAATAAGATCGACGAAAATGCTCGCAATATTATGCTGGTGATGATGTCTATCGGAAGAAATGTACGCTTTGAATATCTACATAAGGCAGTAGTTTCTTTTGATGATACGATCGACGAAACGCAGCTGCGCCGATCTATTGATGTGCTTGAAGGTACATTCCTGAAAACATCAAAAGATAAAGATGATCAGATCGTCGTAGACGTATTGAATCCTACTATTTACGACTTTATCACCCACTATTATCGCGGACACAACCACTCGATTGAAAAGCTCATTAGAAGTGCCGTATACCTCAACCAGCTTACGCATCCATTCGCAATCAGTGCGGTTAGTAGCAGTTACGAATTACGGGCGTCGCTATCTGGCTATATTCCTATCGTACTAAATGAATCGGGTGTTGAAGCGATGAAGGAAAAAGTCCTCAGTAGCTGGCAGCAGCTGCCATGGTTAGGTAATTCAGGTACTCCTGAGAGCTTTGATCTTTTTGATAGCATATCGAGACTCTCTGATGTGTCGGATGCTATAGAGGAAGTCAATCAAGAGTTCTATCGGGCTGTACTTGCGACATTGCAGTCTTCTATCCCTCATACTCGAGACGTTTCGGCCGCACTTAATGCCTTTGATACGTACTGTGATTCCGACGACCTACCAGATGAAGTGGCAGATAATTTTGTACACTCGGCTGTAGGTGCTGTCGGTACCTATGAAGACATGAAAACAGTGGCTGAGATAGGATGGAGCTACGGCATCAAAAAGTTTGTCTTGGATCGCATAGCCGAAAGAATAGCTCAGGACGAGTATTATGAAGACATTCTTAGCGAAGAGGTGCGACAGCGGTTAATGGACGGCGAGAAGGATATCGATATTAAAGATGAGATGAACGACACGCTAGAATATTGTGGCCTTGATGGAAGTTTTGTAGATTGTACGTTTGATGCATGGGCCGAGCCGCCAGATGACTATGACGGGTCAAGCTTTTACTCTAAAGACAATGATGCTTTTGAAGCGCAAAGAGACATGGAATCGGATGACAATTCGCACATTGACAGTGTCTTTCAGCCATTAATTAATAGATAGCATGGAAGTATGGTGTTACGACATGAACAGCTATGTTATGCGAAGGCTATCCAGTCTTCATTTTAAACCGCACCAGCTTAGACTCAAACATTTTTATATCATCGATATTGCCATTGTCGGCAAAATTAGGGTTCTTGCTGACGAATGTGCTTCTTATACCTAAATTGATATAGTCTTCACTATCCGTGAGGATATCCACAAATAGCAAGCAGCCGACAACATTATTAGCTACATACTTATTCATCTCGACAGTTGCTTTTTTCAGATCAAACCGTAGGGCACCAGTCTCCATACCGTTATTAAGTGGAAAGACAACTACGGCTGCGAGTGTGGCTTCTTTCTGGAAGTGCTTCGAAAACCTTGGGAGTTTCTTTGCCAGAAGGTCGTTAAGGCCGTTAAATTTCTCCTTGTATGGGTGAATCTTTAATGACTTCACTTCAATAGGTACAGGCATGGCTGTCATCCCTTCTTTATATTGCACCATAGGCACATGCTCGTAGATAAAACCATCCCAGCTCTTTTTGCCTGTAAAATCTTCCATGGCATCGTCTTGGTTGGGCCGCTGCCACGCAGGTATCATGTTCGTATTACTCAAGGCGTTAGTAGACTCGGCAATCATGATAGCCGCTAGTAGCTCATCGACTCGCTGGTTGGCCTCGAAATCATAGGGCTGCAGCTCGGGAACCTTGGCCGCATACTTTCCGAATATCTTCTGAATTATCTCGACGTCATCTATGGCTGTCGTGGCACGCATTTCACGAACAAGGTAGTCTGTAATGAGCGTTTTTAGCATCCTAAAGTCAGGCGCGCTCTGTATGGCAATATCTCGTTTGCCGAGAACTTTACCGTTGATATTAATAACTGATGGGTCGCTCTTCATATTTCTATTGTACCTCGCAAGGTGACAGGACATAAAAGAACCCGACATTACGCCAGAATAGAATAAGCGTAATGTACTGGATATACAGGCAGGGAACTCGAGCAATCAGGTTTCTTCTACGGTATAATGAGCAACAGATGCATCTTTCAAAAACAGACTATATCACTTACCTCAAACATCCGGCTTGGCTCTGGCTACGCAAGCACGACCCAGATTTTCTACCGACACCTGATGAAAATTCACAGGCAATCATCGACGAGGGCCGCGAGTTTGAGCAATTAGCCGAGCAGATATTTCCGGATGCGATTCACCTTGATCGCAATAACTATGCCGATATACAGGAGTGGGCAGATGAGACCAAGGTTTTATTGAAGCAGGATGTCGATACTATATTGCAGGCGGCTTTTGTCTATGACGGCTTCTTGTGTATCGCTGACGCTATCACAAAAGACGGCGACTCTTACATACTGACAGAGATTAAAGCCACTACTTCACCGGATAAGGAGCATATCTGCGACCTCGCATTTCAAAAGACCGTTATTGAATGGAGCGGCTTTCCAGTTCGCACTACGCAAGTGCTTCACGCTAATAAAGAATATCTTCGCAGCGGAGATATCAGCCTTAAGGATATCACCGCCTTCACTGACGTCACAGATAAAGTTAATAAAGAAATACTTACCACCCCAGAGAAAATGCGTGAAGCAGCAAAGGTTGCGGAAAGCGACACGATGCCGAGCGACTCGCTTCGCCACGTCGGGCTCGGCGCTGCCGGCGACTATCGCGAGATATTCTACAAACTCCATCCCGACATTCCCGAGTACAGCATCTATGATCTCGCCTCAAACAAGGGCGCTGGCACAGATAAGCTCATTGGGCAGCTTGAAGACGACGATGTTAAGCTTATCGTCGATATTCCAGATTCAACAAAGCTACAAGCACATCAGCAAGATCAGGTGCGAGTAACGAAGCTCGATGAACTCATTATTGATAAAGAGGCCATTCAATCATTCCTCGACGATATTGAATTTCCAGCCTACTTTCTCGACTACGAGTCGATCAACCACATCTTCCCGCCATTTGATCATACCTTCCCGTACCAGCAGGTCGTGTTTCAATACTCACTGCACATCATGGACGAGAATGGCAATGTCACGCACAAGGAATACCTTCACGATACCAATACGAATCCGGCCGAGAATATCATCCAGCGCCTACAAGAAGACATTGGCGATAAAGGCTCGATCATCGTCTGGAATAAGACATTTGAATGCTCGCGTCATAAGGAATACGCCAAGTTCTACCCAAAACATGCAGCATTCTTTGAAGACCTCAACGAACGCACTGTTGACCTTGCTGATATCTTTAGCAAGCGAATGTACCTTGACAAGAAACTAAAAGGGAAGTACTCAATCAAAAAAGTACTACCGCTCCTTTGTCCTGAGCTTTCGTACAAAGAACTCGGCATTCAAGAAGGTTCAACTGCCAGCCGGTCATGGCGAGAAGCGATTGTAGACGGAACAAGGCCGGACAAAGATCAGATTCTTACTGACCTGCGCGAATACTGCGGACTGGATACTTATGCGATGGTAGCCATATATAACAATCTTCAAGAATTAGCCTTAGAGAGCTAAATATCAATAATTTTATAATAGATAGTGAGGGTACTATTATTATAAAAACTCGCTCTCAAAGGAGACGTATATGCGTTTAATATATAAACTATTTAATAGAAAACAACTATTGCTGCTCGATAGTGTCAAGCAAGGTCACACTCACTTTGGCTATTCAGCGCAGCAAGCCCTGAGCTCGCATAGTCGTGAAGACATTGAATACCTGGAGCAGAAGAATCTAATTGAAGTAAAGCCTGACATGGAGTGGGGCTATGTAAAGCTTTACCCCACCACCAGAGGTAACAGCCTAGGGAGGACTCTTTTCGAAAAGCGAAAAGCCTGGAGTGGAGCATCTGCATATCTGGAGAAGTTATCTGTTCCGGTTTTGAGTGGCACTATCTTGGCTGTTATGTCTATTCTTATGGCATTTTGACTTATAGCCGGCCTAAAATATCAGCATGTAAAAATGCTGTATTTATTATATAATATCCATAAAGGAGAGTGCCCGCACAGCGATGCGTATTCGTTTCAAGCCATACGGTATGAGGCACGAAAAAAGATACCAAATGCTATCAATAGAAGATAAGATTGCCACTTGGCTTAATGAACGTCCTGATTGGATGCGAGTCCTCGTTGATCATATACTCATTCTAGGTTCGGTAGACAACGAGACTCTTAAGTCCCTAGCTACTGACTTGATGCAGAAGAAAGTCACCGTATCCTCTCAACCACTAACCGCGACAAGCCTACCTGTATCATCATCGACTGGCTCGAAAGTTGAGCTGCTCGAGATACGTGACCTCGTAAATATTAATGCACTAACTACGGATAGTAGCCTTACGTTCGGAGAAGAAGGGCTAACCGTTATATATGGAGACAACGGGAGTGGCAAGTCGGGGTTTGCAAGACTAGCCAAGGACGTAGTAGCGGCACGCCATAAACAAGAAATTCTACCCGACGCATTCAATAGCGATAGTGACACTGAACAGAGTGCTGTCATTAGATATAGAGTGGATGGTCAGGATAAGACACTTAGTTGGCCGACGGGAGTTGCAGCTGAACTGACGCAGATTCACTTTTATGATGAAGCTTGTGGGGATGACTACCTTGTGAGCGATACCGAGTTAGCATATAGACCCTCCGCCTTAAAGATACTTGACGAACTCATTCACGCTACCGATAACTTGAGGGCAATTCTTGATGAAGAGCATTCAAAGCTAAATATGAGTAAGTATCAGATAGAGGGTCTTCAGCCACTCACTGAATCATCCAAATTCCTGAATTCACTAAGTGCTAATACAACATCCGATGAGATCGAGGCGGCTACACTGCTAGATGATGATGCCGAAGATCGCCTAGCGACGCTCATACAAGAGGAGGCTCGACTCCAGTCAACGAATCAGGCTAAGGAGAAGAAGCGACTAGAAGATGTCGCAAAGAACTTAGAAATGCTCGCTGCGCATTTTGACAAAATTAGCAGCGTTCTTGGCATTGAACCTGTTCGCAGTCTCGAAAAGAAGATAGCTCACGCACAGACGCTACGCCAAGCTGCAGATGCTGCATCCAAGGTTAGTTTTACCGATGAACCGCTGGAGGGTATAGGTACTGAATCATGGCGTGCACTCTGGGAGGCTGCTGAAGAGTATTCTCAGCAGGAGGCGTACCATGAACATGAATTTCCGTTTATCCAGAAAGGTGCCGTCTGCCCGCTTTGCCAACAATCACTGAGTGAAGATACAGCAACTCGTTTAAATAGGTTTAAGACATTTGTAAATGATCAGACCGCCAAGAAAGCGAAAGATGCCGAGAGCGAGGCTAGCAAAAGTATCAGTTATGTGAATGAGCTAGACATATCAACAGCCACTACCACTAACGCCTTAACTGCTTTGGAAGTAGAGCTACCAGAGCTTGCCACTAGCCTAAAAAAGGCTCTGACAACTGCAGAGGATGCGAAAACACGACTTGGTCAAAGGTTACGCAAGGAAACCGAAGAAGAGGCACTGAATCTTGAGGCTGTTGACACCGACAATCTTCGAAATCAGGCCTTAGAGGTTCGCGGACGTTCTGAAAAAATAGATGCAGCAGCCTTTGCCGCTCAACTAAAAGGTGCATCTACTCGGAAGTACGAACTTGCGGATAGAATCGAACTGGCGAAGCATCTAGATAGGATTAAGGATGAAGTGGTACGGCTACAAAAAGTTCGTGATATTGGGGTACTGAAAAATACCATAGGCACTCAAGCGACCACAGTATTCTCTACAGGTCTTGCCCGAGTGCACGTAAACGAAGTTGTAAACGACAGGTTCGCTCGAGAATCGGAAATGCTTGGGCTTGATCGAATTAAGCTTGCTGATAAGGGTGGCGATAAAGGAAAATTACGCCATAAGCCCGCATTGCTAAACTCTACTCTTCAGACTAAGACTGTGCAGGATGTCCTTAGTGAGGGCGAGCAGACAGCGCTTGGCATAGCGGGTCTTATGACAGAAGTGTATCTCGACGCTAGCGAATCAGCACTGATACTTGATGATCCTATTACGTCGCTTGATCACGGCAGACGTGAAAAAGTTGCACGCCGACTCGCAGAGCTTGGTAGAAATCGACAGGTCGTTGTATTTACACATGACCTAACGTTCTTGGGAGATCTCGTCAAGGCTGCTCAGGAGTCGGGTGTAAAACTGACCGAGCGCTCTATAATCAAACATCGAGACAATACACCTGGTCACGTTCTAGAGACTCACCCATGGAAAGCAAAAGATGCAAAACAGCGTATTGGTGCTCTGCGAGAAAAGTTAGCAAAAATAAAAAAAGAGTCTTCTACTATTGAACCAGAAGAGTGTGACGAGCGCATCCAGTTGTGGGCTGGTTTTCTCTCGGAAACTCTAGAACGTATTGTACGTAATGACATTGTTGGTGCAGTCGTTGATCGTGGAACCGCCGAAGTGAAGCCAAGAATGGTAAAGCTACTGGCGGCTATTACAAAAGAGGACAACGACGAATATCAGAGTATTTACAGCGAAGTTTCAAAGTGGGCTGCGCGACATGATAAAAGTGAGGGCGTAAACTTTATCGCCCCGTCATTTGACGACATGGAGGCAATTTTGGCTCGTTTAGACAGCTGGTATAAAACAGTAAAAACATACAGTCAAAACACCAACAGTACAGCTTAGTGCTCGAACTATACTATCTGTGGACAAACCTTTAACTACAGAGGTGGTATGTAATATAACCTAATTATATCAATAGCGGCCAAACTCCACTTATGCTGTATAATGTATATAAATGGAGGGTTATAAAAATGACTAAGAATCAGGGTACTGACAACAAACCTAAACTGCTTTCGCTATTCTCTGGCTGCGGTGGACTCGACCTCGGCTTCGTGCAATCAGGCTACGAAGTTGTATGGGCAAATGACTTTATGCACTGGGCATGTCAAACGTATAAGAGAAATTTTGGAGATCATATTTACGAAGGCAGTATTGAGGATGTTGATTTCAGCGAGCTCCCTGATTGCGACATTATTACTGGCGGATTTCCATGTCAGGATTTCTCGATGCTTTGGAAGCGTGGTGGCCTAGAAACCGAACGTGGAAACCTGTACACCTACTTTGTTAAGGCGGTTGAAGTGAAGCGACCCAAAGTATTTATCGGGGAGAACGTCAAAGGAATACTATCGGCCAATAAAGGCGCGGCTATTGAACAGATCGTGAAAGACTTTGCAGCTCTTGGATACACCGTGAAGTACCGCTTAAATAATTTCGCAAAATACGGCGCACCTCAGCTCCGAGAGCGAGTGCTTATCGTGGGTATTCGTAACGACCTAGATTATGAGTATGAATTCCCAGAATATACTCACGACGAAACTAACTACTTCACGGCAGGCGAAGCCCTAAAGGGCGTTGAGAAAGTACCATTCAATAATGAACATCAAAATATCAAAGATAAGACTCGTGAGATGCTTAAGTTGATTCCCGAGGGAGGAAACTTTACGTCTATACCTAAGGATAGCCCTTACTACGTCAAGGGCATGATTAGTCATGTATATCGACGCCTTGATCGAAACAAGCCGTCTACTACCATTATTGCAGGTGGTGGCGGTGGTACATGGGGGTACCACTACGAAGAGCCTCGCCCGCTCACCAACAGGGAGCGTGCTCGCTTATTCGGCTATCCGGATGACTTCATATTTGAAGGATCAATTACAGAGGTGCGCCGGCAGATTGGAAACTCTGTACCGCCTATCGCCGCAAGAGTATTTGCCGAGCACCTAAAGCCCGTGTTTAAGGAAGGTCTGAGCAAGGTGTCCGTCTTATCCAAAGAAGATGGTATAATAAGCGAAGGAATTAACCTGAAACCGGCACTTGCTCTGGATTGACGTGAGTTTAATATATTCGAATTACCCACCCCTAAAGACTGAATCCGAAACCTATCATAGCGCTTTTACTGAACTGCTGGAGAGGTCGGATAGGTTAAAGATTGCCTCCGGATACATTTCTGCCGATGCCCTTATCGACCTTAAGAGTATCATCGAGGCGAATAGTGGTCCCTACCTAGAGTTAAACATCGGTATGCACTACTTCGAGGGCCTTACTAAGCAGCAAAAAGAAGCTGTGGAGGATCTTGATAATACGCTTCGCTCAAATAATTTAGGTGGAGTCTATTTTGTCGTCACTTTCCCATTCCACGGTAAGATTATTAGCTTCAAAAACCAAGATCGCACCATAGGCGGGCTGATTGGATCATCGAATCTAACTAATATCGTAGAAAATAAAACAGGTCGCCAATATGAAGTGGACTATAGGCTTCCTGAATCTGACTGTAGCGAACTTGAGGAATTCATCACTCGCTTACGAGAGACGACCACAAGGCCATTCAATGAGTTAGACGTTAAGGTTATAGAGAGTAAGAATAACCTCTTGGATGAACAATACGGCGTAGATAAAGCGGACAGCCAGGTTGTCGAATCAATAAAAGCTAATCCTGATTTTGAGTATGAATTTCGTATACCACTAAAGACTGATGATGCTACTAGAAGTAATCTGAATACATTCAATGGAAAGGGTCGCGAAAACAAGCAGGGCTTTGTTATGCCACGCTCATGGTACGAGGTAGAACTTATTGTACCTAAGTATGTCACAAGCCAGCCCGGATACCCGCAAAGCGACAAGACTGGTGACGGCGGAGTTATTAATGTCATAACGGATGACTGATGGTCATTTAGCTGTAAAGTAAGTGGTGATTTCAGCAAGAATCTACGCTCGCAAAAGGATTTGAAGATTCTGGGTAAGTGGCTCAAAGGTCGCCTCGAGCAATCTGGTGCGCTTAAGACAGGAGAGCTATGCACACAGAGCACTATGAGTGCGTATGGACGTGACGATTTTGTACTAGCTAAGTTAAGAGGACAAGACCTCTGGTATCTTGACTTTGGAGTTGCTGATCGATGAGTCACGCAAAGGAGTACTTATCTCGATTAGCGGAAGACACACCTGAAGCTGTTTTATCTGTTCGCGAAACAATGGATACTATATCCAAAAATAATCTTGCTACTTTTTCGCATATGGATCATGAGGTTGGCCTATTACTAGGACAGGTGCAGAGCGGAAAGACTGGGCAGATGTTTGGTGTTATGTCTGCTGCTGCAGATCACGGCTTTGAGCTGTTCTTGGTTCTCACGAGCGGAATGACTGCACTACAGCAGCAGACATTCGAGCGCGCTATGCAGAGTATAGATACTTTTAACGTGTGCAATGAGAACGACGAAGTGCGCTTTTTCAGCAAAAAACTAAGGCAGCCGACGGCAGTTGTTTTAAAGAAAAATGCTAGTGTACTGCGGAAGTGGAAGAATCACTTAGCCTCTTCAGGCTATTGTACTGGTAGGCCTATATTTATCATTGATGATGAGGCTGACGCTACCTCGCTTAATACAAAGGTTAATAAAAAAGAGCTTGAAGAAAAGAGTACTATCAATCAGTTACTTGAGGATATCAAGCAGCTTTGTACCAGCAGCTTCTATCTCCAAGTCACTGCCACGCCACAGCCCCTTTTGCTACAGTCGCTAGATTCGGGCTGGAAACCGAAGTTTATTCATTACTTCCGTCCCGGTAATGGCTATCTTGGGGGATCTTTCTTTTACTCTAAGCCAACTCCTTTCACCAATAAGTCGACTCAAGATGATGAACTGAGCCTTCTACTTGAAACCGACGACACCCCGCACGGATTGAAGCTAGCCGCCACCACGTACTTGATTACTTCAGCACACCAGATGAATGAAAAGCGTAAAGTATGCAACTTCTTGATTCACCCTAGCTCAAAGATTGATGACCACTCGGTTATAATGAGAAAATTAAAAAAGTATATGAAGCAAGTCATTGCCGACCCTCGGAATCCTGTCATACAACGACAGCTCGAGCAGTCTTATGTGGATTTGCGACAATCAAAGCCAGATATTATCGATTTCAAGGACGTGATATCCTTCTTAGAGTCTGATCCTGACTTTAGATATATAACAATGAACTCGGGGCCAGACAGCGAGACCACACCTGACATAGATACCGGCCTTAATGTGGTTGTTGGTGGCAATAGTCTTGGGCGTGGTGTAACGTTTAAAGGGTTGCAGACCGTTTACTATCTACGGTCAGCAAAGAAGCCTCAGGCTGATACGTTTTGGCAGCATAGTAGGATGTTTGGATACGACCGTGATCCACTTCTTATGCGTGTCTTTATGCCACGTGCCTTATATAACCTATTTGCCGAGATTAATAGTTCCAATGAAGTCCTCTACGATCAAATAGAGCAAGGCAATCTCGATAAGCTTCAGCTTATGTTCCCTCCAGGTGTAAAGCCAACTCGTGATAGCGTAGTTGACAGGAGCAAGCTGGACGTATTAGTTGGTGGTGTAAACTACTTCCCTCCAAATCCTGATCAGTCTAATGCCTTCGAGCTTGACCCCGTACTCGAAAGATATGATGCAGATCGCTCCTATCATACAATCAACACAGATGCAGCCATCAAGATATTGTCTAAAATCAAGGACGATAAGATTAATAATTGGAGCATCAGTTCGTATATCTCTGCGCTAAGATCACTATCGTCAGAAAAAGGATTTGAGGATAGTGTAGCACTAATTATCCGTCGAGGAAGGAATATTGGTAATAAAACAGGAACTATGCTTTCCCCGGACGATCGAAGACTAGGCAGTTCAATAGAAAGCAAGTCCGTAATCACCCTATACCGTAACGTTGGTGACCCAGACAAGGGTTGGGACGGCTCGCCATTCTGGATGCCCAACCTGAAGCTACCTAAGGGTAAAGTATTCTATACAGGCAAGACCACCTAGTGTAGGCATATTGACCATTCGATGTTTTATGTGCTACATTTATTTTTGAAGGGTCTTGTATAGTATTGCGACGCTCCGAGGGTATATCTCTTGGAGCGCCTTTTTATTAGGCAGCAAGTCGGTCTTCAACGAAGTTTAGGCCTACCTAGCGTTTGAACGAGTGCTGCATGAGGAGGATTTCCTGTGCCAACACGTACAAGACGACGTCTACGCGAACACACTGTGGGTCTTTTGGCTCGTAAGTGGACATTACGCATTGCAGTGACACTCAGTGGCGATACGAAGCGCCACTCTGAGCTCGCGAAGTGCCTCCCCGGTATTACACAAAAAGTTCTTACCGAAACATTGAGAGAGATGGAGCGAACCGGTATAGTTGAACGGTTCGTCTATCCTGTCGTTCCGCCAAAGGTTGAATATAAGTTAACTGAAGTTGGGTTAGAGCTGCTGAAGCTGTCCAAAGAGTTCGCTAGCTGGTTTGACACTCACCACGAAAACATACACAAAGCCAAAAGAATCTACGACCGACAACGGTAGTGTGTGAACTTATTATCACTTCGATTTTTCCACGAAAAGTCGAAGTCACACCAAACTTGTTTTGGTGGTTACTTAGAGCTGCTTATGTTGCTCAATAGCGTCAAGCACTTCACGATGGCGTAACTTATCACGCCTGTTTTTACGCCTGCTACGAGTAAATAGCCTAAAGATAAAGAAGAATACGCCAAACAGCACGTACATCACGAAATACCAGCATAGAACAAATGTCCACGCACACATAATGAGCATTATCGCAATCAAAGCTAGGGCAAACTTCGCTATAGGATTCTCGACATTGGTAATCTTCCAGATGCGCTGCGCCGATCCGCTGAAGGATAGCGGTGCCGATACAACGACTTTTTCGGATGCTAGTTGACGACTCATATCCCTATTCTACAATAGAAGTATCTCGACACGACATGATGTAAATTGAAAAGATTTTTTGATTGCAATTTCATTTTGCTAGTGTTTTAATATTTTCTCGCCCATCTATCTTAAATCTACGGTTACCTCAAAGTGCCTAGCGTACTCTTGAGGTATTTAGTACCCTCAAAGTGCCGTCTTGTAGCGTATTTCTACCTCTGATATTTTTGTGCTAAGTGGGAGCATTGTAACTAAATATGAGGGGAGCTGCAGTGGGGTTAAAAAAGACATCGCTTATACTAGCATTAGTTATCACAGCTGGACTGCCGATCGTGCTCGCGGAGCCTGCATTTGCACAAACGCCAGGCGGAGTGAGTAACGTAGAAAACTTTATCAGAAGTGTCATTACCGTTCTTGCGGGGCTGGCAGGACTTGTCGCAACCGGCTTCTTTGTTGCCGGTGGGTTTACCTATATCACGAGTTCCGGTAATCCAGAGCAGCTCGATAAGGCTAAGAGAACGCTTACATGGTCTGCTATAGGGCTTGCTATTGTTATTGCTGCCTTTGTGCTCGCAAATATCGTTACGACACTCGCAACACAGGCGTTTGGAGGTTAACACCTGAATATGTGGGGTTTTGAAGATGCCCTCTTGATGGGTCTAGGTACGTTTGCTGACACATCGCATGCAATCGCCTCGATGCGTGAGTATGTCATGCCGGTGGTTCAGATATTATCTGGCCTCGCCGGTCTTGTTTGTGTTTTCTTCATTGTTCAAGCTGGCTATCTATACATAACGAGTAGTGGTAAGCCTGACCAAATGGAGCACGCCAAGGACGTGCTGAAAAAGGCACTCCTTGGCCTGATTATTGTACTTGCCGCCATAACACTCACAACCATACTGACTAATGCCTATGGCACGCCACAAAGTCCCGGCAACGCCACGCTGCCTAGTCTTGAGGCGGTGCAAGAGGAGGAGCAAAGCAACGGCTTCCTTGATATGGTCGTTAAGGCTATCACTGGAGTCTTGGCGCAGATAGTTAACGGAGTAGCGACGCCATTCTTGGGTGCACTCGACTTCTTTACCACCAGTACGCCTGCCATGGCGAGCAATCCGAGTGTCTTTAACTTTTGGTTAGCAATGGTGGGCATAGCCAACATACTATTTATACTCGTGCTTGTACTAATTGGCTTCCACGTCATGAGTGCATCGGCACTTGGTTTTGATGAGGTTGAGCCGAAACACCTTGTGCCACGGGTCGCCATGATATTCGTCCTGATGAATACCTCGATATTCCTGATCGACGGTATTATCGCACTCTCGAATGCCTTAATAAAAGCCGTCGGCTTAATCTCTGGATCGTCATCCGTCTGGGACACCCTGATGAAAGTAGTTGAGCAGACATCCGGCCTAGGTATTGCCGCGCTACTGATTATGGTAGGTTTTGTCATTTGCTCGATCGTGCTGCTGGTTTATTATGTCATGCGTCTTGTCACGCTCTACATAGGAGCGGTACTCGCGCCAATCGTGAGTCTTCTCTGGCTAATCCCTGGCTTCCGTGACTTTACAGAGACAGCATTCAAAACATACCTTACGACCATCTTCGTGCTGTTCGTCCACGTCGCCATACTGCAGCTATCTGCCTCGCTGTTCACTGGCATGGCGACAGCGTCAGGCGACAATGCCGTACCAGACACTCTTATGGCGATGGTGACGGGCATTGCAACTATCCTGATGCTCCTAAAAGCTCAGAGTGTCATGATGCAGTTTAGCTACGTAAGTATGGGCGCACGCAACATGAGAAAGCTCGGGGGCCAGTTTGTAAACGGCGTAAGCTATCTGAGCGGTAAAACAAGAGCAGCCGCAAGCACAATTAGCTCAAAGACCGATACGGCTAAAAAGAGCCGCATGATCCGCAGCGTTGAGTCACGGGCTGTCAGTACAGGTAAGACTCAAACGGTTCGCTACCAAAACAAGAAGGGCACGGCAGAGATCGCACATACCGCCACACCGACTAAGCCTAGGCCGTCTACACGAACCGGCGCAACATACGAAGCTCCGACCGTTAAAGTGACTCGTGTACCAGCTTCTTCGACCACGCCAAGGAATAACAGTAAGGATAAGACGCTATGAAAATGACAGTCGTACCGGCACAAGTGACGACCGTTGAGGATCGAATCATTGGCAATCTTGGATTCTCGCAGATCCTGCTACTGATCGTTCCCGTATTTGCTGCTGCCGGTATATTTGTACTCTTGCCTCCATTCATGGGCGGTGCACTTTATAAATACGTAATCATGGGTGTCGTGGCGCTACTGTTCGGACTGCTGTCAATCCGTATTAAGGGTAAGATTGTCGCCCTTTGGCTCGTCACCGTACTTCGCTATAATCTTCGACCAAAATACTACCTATTTAACAAGAATGTTACGGCCGGTCGAGATGAGTATCACGGCAAGGCCGTAACACCAGAAGTTAAAGAATCGACAGAAAAGAAGCCAGTCAAAAAGGCCTCTCCTCATCAACTTGATATACCTACCACCGCCAGAATATTAGCTACCATTGAAAACCCAGCCACTAACTTTCGGCTAGAGACCGGTAAGAAAGGAAATCTACATGTTCGCTTTACAGAAATCGAAGACTAAAGCTAGCTCCAGAGGGCAAATTGCCATTAAAGGAGTTCGTGACGGCATATTGATGCTACCAAACAACGAATATCGAGCGATACTACAGGTATCATCGCTGAACTTCGAGTTGCGCAGCGAAGAGGAGCAAGACGCGATTATTGAAACATATGAAAGTTTCCTCAACTCAGTCGGCTCTAACTTACAAATACTGGTACGCACTCGTGAGATTGATATGGATAAGTACCTCGATGACCTTAATGAGCGTTACGAGAGTGAAACCGTACCGATCTATCAGCAGCAGCTACAAAACTACGACGAGTTCATCCGCTCACTTATTACCGATAACAAGATTCTGACTCGTCATTTCTATATCATCGTGCCGTATAAATTAAATGGCAAAACAGACTTCGACCTCGTAAGTGAGCAGATGAAAATAAAGCTCGACATTATAGCTAAGGGTATCGCTCGACTCGGCATGCATACCGATCAACTAGATAGCCTTGAAGTGCTTGATCTATTCTACAGTTTCTATAGCCCAACACAGGCAAAGCTGCAACCAATTACCGAGCAGGCACTATCAATCATTCACACCGCACTCGTGCAGAAAGGAGAGGCATAATGAATAAGCTAGCCACTACTATGCGAACCAAAATTCTTGATCCAGTCACTGCACCCGTCAAAAAAAGAAAGGCGGCAAGATTGGAGCGTCAAAAAGAACTAAACATCACGTTCGGCGAGCAAGATGCTGTCGATATCTTGTCATACGCAGGGCTCGAGGAAAATATCGACCATCTCAATATAGACGGTGTATACATGCGGACACTCTATATATCTGGGTATCCGTTCGTTGCAAATTCTGGCTGGATGGATAGTCTGATTAATTTTAATCACGACACAGATATTAGTTACCACGTCCATGAAGTAAGCGCTCTGTCCGCACTGCCAAAGCTGCACCGTAAGATCACTGAGCTGGAAAGTACGAAGCGTGCCATGATGCGAGCTGGTAAGATTGTCGGCTCTGAGATTACCGACCCGCTTGAGTCTGCTATTGAACTACGAGATAAGATTCAACGTGGCCAAGAAAAGTTATTCCAAATGTCCATATACGTTTGTATTAGAGCCGAAAGCCTTGAAGAGTTGAATAAGATTACGAAGCTACTCGAAGCAACGATGTCGGCTCGATTATTCTACTCAAAAGTAGCACGGTATCAACAGCTTGAAGCACTACAATCTATCTTGCCGCGAGCCGAAGATCAGTTAGCACAAAAGCGAAACCTCGATAGCTCCAGCGCTGCATTAACATTCCCATTTATGTCATCCGAGCTAGTGCAAGAGAGCGGTATCCTCTATGGCGTTAACAAATCCAATAATTCACTGGTGATTCTTGATCGCTTTAGTCTCCATAATGCCAACTCGATTACCTTTGCTCAGTCTGGCGCTGGTAAAAGCTATACGACAAAGGTTGAGATATTACGCCAACTCATGCAAGGTACGCGTGTTATCGTGATCGATCCTGAGCGAGAGTATAAGCGACTGACTGAATCAGTTGGTGGTACGTACATCAAGCTATCGGCTAAGAGTAAGCAAAAGATAAACCCTTTCGACCTTGCGACCACTTTCTCAAAAGCATCAGATCTGTCTGAGCATACGCAAGATCTTATGGAAGTAATTGGATTGATGGCCGAAGGCCTTACATCGCGCGAGAAGGCCGCTGTCGATAAAACGATTTTGAAAATATATAAACAAGCCAAAAAGAATCAGCCGCTTCTCGAAGATCTCTACACCGAGCTGCATAAGCTGGGACAGCTGAAGCTTTGCGAAAAGCTTGAAAAGTATATCTCTGGATCACTGGCCGATGTCTTTAATTCGCAAACTAACATTGAGCTAGATAATCGACTGGTTATCTTTGATATTAAAGATCTACCGGAGAGCCTGCGTCAAATTATGATGCTCATTATCTCTAACTTCGTAAAGAATCAGGTGATGGCAAAGCCAGAAAAACGACTACTGATCATTGATGAAGGCTGGCTACTGCTCGAACATGAGGAGTCAGCACGTTTTGTCGCTGGTCTTGTTCGTCGAGCGCGTAAATACTATCTTGGCGTATCAATAATCTCCCAGCAAGCTAACGACTTTCTCAAAAGCGACTATGGTCGGGCGATTGCATCACAATCAGCACTGCGTATATTGATGCGACAAGACACCACGACCATCAAGGGCGTGGTCAGTGAATTTAACCTTAGTGAATACGAACAAAGCTTCCTGCTCACCTGTGAACGTGGCGATGCGCTTATCGTGGCGGATCAAAACCATGTTGCTGTACAAGTCGTCGCCTCTGAAAAAGAGCATCCACTCATCACAACAAATCCTGCGGAGATGTACGTGTGAACAATCCCGTAAGCATCTTCGCGATCGGCTTTAAGGCTAAGCGCCTCATCGCACTGATAATTGTGACGATGTTTGTTGTCATAACGCTTCCAGTGGCAGCTGTATTCTCACTTGGAATGCCAACTCTTGGCTGGCTTGCCAACGCACCAGATGCAGAAGTAGCTGAGACGATGGGGTTCTATATGGGGCCGCCGATGCTAGATAACACTTACGCGTGGGGCAACTGTACGTGGTGGTCGTATGCGATGCGCAAGTGGGCTGGTAGTCCAATACCGACAACTTGGGGTAACGCAAATACGTGGGACGATTATGCAAAACGCGATGGCTACGTCGTGAATCACACGCCTGCGGTAGGAGCAGTATTTCAAACTGACGCCGGTGAATATGGACACGTTGCTTACGTCATTAGTGTTAACGATGACAGCGGAGAATGGAAAATATCTGAGATGAATGCACCAACAATCAATGTCGTGTCAACGCGCACCTTTAGTAAGGAAGCGGCCGAAAGCTACAACTTCATTCACAGTAAAATAGGAGATGACGTATGGGTTCCGAATCCTATCTCGCCGATACCGCCTTACAGTATTGGCCAGTAGCTGCTATCACGTTCGCATCTATTATCTGCGTTGTGCTTGTATTTCTCGTAGTGCGGACTGCATTAAATCGTCGCTACCTGCATGTACGTGAGATGACATGGCTAGAGATAACACCGCCATCGACAATTGCAAAAACTCCAGAGGCTACCGAGCAGCTTTTCTCAGTTATTCACGGCACGCGTGCTGCACGGCCGTTCAAAGATAAACTACTAGGACGCTCACCGACATTTAGTCTAGAGATTGTATCGACACGAAAAGGGGGTATCCGTTACCTGCTTCAACTAGAAAAGTCGCACTCGAAGAGTATTCAGAAAGTCATCACATCGTACATTCCAGATTCTAAAGTAAAGGAAGTTTCTCGTGATAATACTGACGCCGATAAGGTTGTTGAGTTTCGAGAAAACGGTCATTATGTATTGCCGCTCACACTTACATCGGTCTTCGAACAGCATGATCCGCTAGGCTACGTGACTGGTGCCATGACTCATCTATCTGATGATGAGCAGATTACGTTGCAGCTTGTGGTGACGCCGGTACGCATGCGCGAGGCCGAAATACTATCGCATAGAATCCTAGGCAATGAGAATATATTGAGCCAAGTTGGTAGCAAGCAGTTCGCTGGTATGGGCAAAATCTTGAACATGTTCGGCAAGGCGTCGTCAGGTATAACAGATCTGGCTAGCGAAATATACAGCGGTACAATGTCAGGATACAGCGATTACTACCGTTCAAAAAACCGTACGGCACACCAACAAGCTGAGGTGGTGAGATCTGATCGACCAGCACGCTCGTTAAGTGCGTTCGAGCAAGAGTTGATGGAGACGATGCATAGAAAAGTCACACAGCCTCTTTTTCAAGTAAATCTACGTATTCTCGTAAAAAGTACTGATACCGCTGGCCACATTAGCTCCATGAAGTCTGCCCTGGACGGCTACAGCGTGCCGCCGTACCAATCCCTAAAGGCCAAGACTTCTGTACCGTTGATTGACAAGCGAAGACACAATCTAGCGATCAATAGGCTACCATCTATCACCAGACAATCTAGCATTATCTTAGCTGCATCGGAACTAGCGAGTCTCTATCATTTCCCATCGAGTCAGGTAAGTAAAACAGATAATCTCATTACGTCGCTTAGCCGAACTTTGCCTGCGCCGGTGTCACTAAAGTCTGGCAAGAAGTTATCCATCCTCATTGGCGAAAATCATCACCATGAATCAGTTACGCCCATTGGACTCACGGCCGATGAGCGCGAACGTCACATGTACGTTATTGGAGGTACAGGTAATGGTAAGACGACCATGCTGTTCTATCAAATACTACAGGACATCCGTGCCGGTAATGGCGTTGCCGTGCTTGATCCACACGGCGATCTTGCCGAACGAATCCTACGATATATACCAGAAGAGCGACTAGGTGATGTTATCTATCTCAATCCTGACGATCTAGCCCATCCGATAGGCATGAATCTACTTGAGCTATCGCCAGATCTTGATGGTGATGACTTGTTGCGCGAAAAGGATTTGATTACCGAGGCCGCTATATCTGTACTTCGTAAGATATTCTCCGAAGACGATTCAGGTGGTCACCGTATCGAATATGTACTGCGAAATACTATCCAGACGGCATTAACGCTAGAAGATCCGACGCTATTTACAATCTTTGAACTACTTAACGATGCCAAGTATCGACGTAAGATTGTGAAGAATCTTGAAGATAAAAACCTGCGTGACTTTTGGAATAATGAGCTAGGAAAAGCTGGTGATATGCAGAAAGTCAAAATGGCAGCTGGTATTACTGCCAAGATTGGACGTTTCTTATTTTCAGCATCAGCAAGGCGTATGATCGAGCAGCCAAAGTCTACTATCAACTTTGAGGATATTCTCGCTGATCGTAAGATATTAATCTGCAACTTCTCGAAGGGTCTTCTAGGTGAAGATACTTCAGCACTATTCGGTACGACGGTTCTTGCTAAGTTACAGACAGCGTCCCTCAGGCGTGCTCGCATAGGCCAAGAGAATCGCACTCCGTACTATCTGTATGTAGACGAGTTTCAGAACTTTGCCACGACAAGCTTCGTCCAGATGCTATCAGAGGCGAGGAAATATAAGCTATTCCTTACAATGGCCGAACAATCCACCTCGCAACAAGATGAACAGCGACTGGTTGATATTATTCTTGCGAACGTCGGCACGGTGGTATGCTTCAGGTCGGGTAGTCCGTCAGATGAACGATTAGTTTTACCGCTATTTATGCCGTTTATTCAGCAGGGTGAGATAGCAAACCTACCATCGTATTCGTATTACGTGCGCATATCTGCCGTTACCGCTCAAGAACCAATGTCTGGTGTAACCGTAGTTGTCGAAGAGGTTGGCGATGAATCTGTAGCTAAAAGAGTAGTAGAAGCATCCAGACGACTCTATGCCAAGAAAGCCGAAACAGAGGAGCGGCCAACCGGCGAGCCAAAACAAAAAGATGCTACTATAACGCCCAGAAGGCCTACAAAATTCAAGAAGAAGAGATCAAGCAGTAGGGTAGATGAAGATTTGTCTTCGATTAGATCAATATGACTACTGCTTACGCGATTAAAATCTACCACATCCCAATAAAGCATTCGAAATAAGGTATAATGAAGGTTAGATTATAGGAGGAAAACAAGTGCAGAAATTCACACAAAAGTACACAATAGTTCAGTTTTTTGACGATATTGATGAAGGGTATGAATATTCATCTGACAGCTGGCCGCTTCACTCTACGATTGTGGATACGTTCGCTATTGACTGGTCTGTCGATGAGATGGCCAGTCGGCTAAAAGATGCCCTCAAGAATCACGCTACCGCTGACTCAGTAGCTGAGGATGACAGGTTTTTTGGTGATCAAGGACAGGTTCAGGTGGTATTGCTCAACCGGTCAAATAGCTTAGTTGAGCTTCATCAAGATGTCTTGACTGCACTTGAAGATGGTGGATTGAAACTCAATGATCCACAATTTGCTCGTGATGGATTTCTTCCACATGCGACCGTCCAAAAGCACGCGCGGCTCAATAGGGGAGACAGAGTACAGTTTACTGCTCTTAGTATTGTTGATATGTTCCCGGACGAAGATCCATACAAGCGCAAAGTACTTAGAACCATTACGGTCGGCAGCTAGTTTATAGATTTTGCTGACTTCTCGAAGTGAGTATCTTTGCTGTCGATACGTGAGCCGATCGTATCGACCCTTCTACAGGCAAGCCCTCGAATAATTTCATCGCAACCTCTGCACTAAACATATCGCCAGCTCCGACAGGATTGATGATCTCACTATCATTCAGCGGGTGCTCTGTGGGTATATTGATAGTATTTCCGTTTTTTAGCAGCGCAGCCCCATTCTTGGCTCTCGTGACAATGATTGCAGTGCTCGTATATTTCTCACTCCACAGCTTTGCGGTCTCCACGGCGCTATCTATATCCTCATCCGATATAATTGTTACATCGAACGGGCTAACGATATCTGGATTCTTCAGTACACCTCTAGATATGAGGGTTCCGTCTATCTCCCTAAGTAAGCCCTGAGGCATAAGTATCTTCTTGCAACCTTGCTTCGTGTAGCTAATTGCCTCTCGCATATACGCATCTGAGTAGTTTGGTATATCGGGTGCGACAATAAATATGTCTGCGCGTGCTATAAGTTTAGTCATGGCTTCATCAAGCTGCACAGGTAAGCTATCTTCAGGATTCGGGCAAAATTGAGTACGATGGCCATTTTCAACGTTGTTATTGTATATGAGCGTATCGTCTCCTTTGGGTTCAATCGCCATGAGAGTGAAATCACGAATGTATTCAGTAAAGTCCGCACCGTACTCAGATATGATATGCGTCTTTACCCCGTACTCACGGGCATAGTACGCAGCAACATACATTGCAGGAGAGCCCCACGAGCGATAGAACCTTCCCTCTATAGTATTCTCGTCAATGCAAACATGGCCGAGTATGACGACCAGAGGACTTACTTTACTAGAGGTGGTCATGCGCGAATAACCTCTACATCGGCACACACGGCTCGATGATCTGACACAACATCTTCGGGGCAAGTAACCGAGCTGAAGGAATATCGTTTAGGTATAATGATATAGTCCAATGTGCCATTATTCTTTGGGATTGACATATAACTTAGTTCGTCCGAAGACAAAGAATAGTCCTGAAGGAGCTCATTGTCTACATGCTTACCTAGCTCAAATATATTAAAGTCACCTAAAATTATAGGCTGAGAACCTTTTGTAATACAAATCTCTGTCAGCTCCTCTAGGTGCTTACTCGATTCTTGATCCGTGTTGCCAAAATGTACATTGCATAGATCCATACTCTCACCATCAACCTTTATGCTAGTAAATAGTACTGAGCATGGCTCATCAAAGTCAGCACCTTGAGAGAGTAGATACAGCTCACTTGAAGTAATAGGATATTTTGATAACAGAGCAAGTCCATGAGAGTAGCCTCCCGATAAAGATCGCTGTCTCGGATGTCGCTCGGTACGAAACGATGGTACATATACTGTATAGGGGTAGAGCTCTTTTTTAGCCAGGAGTGAGGCTTGTGAGACTGGCGATTTCTTCATGTCTAGCTGAACCTCCTGTAGTGCGATGACGTCAGGAGATTGTCGATTAATCAGAGAGAGTACTGCATCCTTGCGATTGTCCCATTGCTCATAGCCCCATAAGTTTAGCGTCATTAATCTGAGCATGTTAGATGATTATCTCCTTGTCCTTGTAGTACTGCATTGCTTTACTTCTGGTTTCTGGAGATGCATTTGTGTTGCGTGTAACGAGCTTTGTAAGGTAGGCTCCTTTTTCGTTCTCGTACAACCAATCAGCCAGCTCTGAGAGCGTAGAGTCTGGAGTGTAGGGGCAGCACGCGACTGCCATGAGTGCACCCCATGATCGATCTAGCGGTTGCTTCATCAGCTCATCGGCAATTCTTTCCATACTAGCTCCGTCTACTCGTCCGGTAGAGGCGTACCATGTGCTGAAGGCAGCGACAGAGTGCGGATAATCAGAATCGCTATTGATAAGCTCAACACAAAGCCCCGGTAAGCGTTTCGGCGTTGCTTTCAGGACTTGCTCAAAAGATTCTACCGCAGGATACTCAGAAAGAACTCGCGTCAACATCGTATCAACTGTATATTCTAGCTCCTGTCTCGCTGCCGAGTAAGTTTCGATAAATTGTCCGCTATCCTCGATACCCCATGCTTGAAACTTATCTTTAGCGAATTCGTAGATAGCCTCTAAGCTCGTCGGAGACACATATCGGTTACGCATATCGCCACTTTTATCGTAGACAGATATAGCTGCATTTTTTACCGTAAAAAGCAGATCCGTCGCCTTAAATGGCGCACGCAGACCATACCGCTCTTCGGCATCAGCCATAACTTCTGGCAGCTCAGGATTATCACCTCGTATAGCAGGGAAATTACCCGTACTCATCCGAGAAATCATATTGAAGAAAATGGTATCTCTACTTGATCCAGTACTGTATTTTAGATTTGGCCCCATAGGCGTGGTTTTATTTGGGAAGTCAAAATAACGATAGAAGAAATATTCACTAATATTGTTAGCGAGCTGGTGGTCGAGGGTGTTTGCTTCGAGGATCATGCTTTCTATATCGTGAGCAGGTACATGACCGACCATTCTCCCGTCAATAAAACGGTTGGCATCAACTAGTGAATAATTCAACAAGTCGTGCAGCCGGCTTTTACTAATATGTCCGACCTCGAATTTATCAACTCCATCAACTCTGATATCACTCTCTTCGTAGTCCTCGTCATCATATATGACAAAGAGGTCAATATCTGAATTTGGGAGCATCTCGCGACGACCAAGAGAGCCGCCGACCCATAGCTTGAGACCGGGATATTGATTTGAAAGTTTATTGATATATTCTTCGGCAGCCGCAGACATTTCGGCCATTGCGTCAAACGCCGTATAGGACGGATCCTTGAATAGGCGCTCGGCAACGTCTTGTCTAATCTCTCCAAAATCGCCCGGAGACTTATCCTCGAGTTCGACGCTCGGAGAGAGTGCTGGTATTTTCTCGATATTATTCATTGCAAAGTCTTTCTATAATGTTCTCGTAATCCGTCAGAAGATAAGCCATTTCTTCGCGCGTGTAGTTTCTGTCATAATTTGTAATGTCGTCTAGTGCCTTTGTTGATCCGTTGCTGAAAGGATAGATGTGCTGTATCGCCTCCTTGGCAGTATCATTCGTAATAGCAGAAATGGCTTCGGGCTTTTCCTCGCCAATGTATACCAGGGTATCTTTGAATAGCTTGAGACTGTACTTCTTGAATCCAAGCGTGTCATTTGTCTGCTGAATGGCCATGACTCGTAGTCGCGATAGATACTCACGTATCGTTACCAACAGAGATGGCCGTATGTCATCGAGGCTTAGATTTTTTACTATACCTGCGTAGACATTATCGCCATACAGTATCTCTCCGACAGCAAGCACATACATGAAGAAGAGGCTTTTTGTGCCATCATGAAATATGACATCGCCTGCATGATTGTATATGTCTTGCATATACATAATACTCAGGTCAACGCTCGGATAGTCCTCCAGTGTGGCGTTGACGGCAACGATAAGTTCGTGTGAAGGCTTATCTAATACGATTTGCAGGTCACAGTCCGAGCGGTCATGCACATCCTGACTGTTCCTTACAGAGCCGAACCAAATAACCGATTTAAGGCTCGATTTAATGAGAGCGTCTGCCGTGAGGCGAGCTGTAATCTCCTGCGGAACTTCCTGCCCAGTCATCTATTTTATCTCCTCTACATCTTTTCCTATATACTCTAATTGCCAATCACCGCTAGTGCGCGTCAACAGACTTACCGACGTATTGCCAGGGCGTGTCTGATACGTTTGAGGGTGCGACCAAGACTCTAGCCTCGATGCGAGGCAGCGGATAGTACCACCGTGAGTGAAGGCAAATATACGTCCGTCGTCAACTATTGAATCAGCCCATTCGTACGTCCTGTCACCCACATCATTGAATGATTCTCCACCAGGAGACCGGAACTCTTTTCCAAGCCTATCAATCTCGGCAACTTGCTCATCCGTAAATACTTCCGTCGCCACACGTCCAACCCATTCGCCAACATCTTGTTCTTGCAGGCGGTCATCCTCGTGTATCAAGGTTTTGTACGACATTGCATTAAGTGTGTGACGTGCAGTTTGGAGTGCTCGGACTGCCGGAGAGGAGTATACGACATCTGGCAATAAGCCTATGCCCAGTAAGGCAGCGCCCAATTTGCGTGATTGCTCTACGCCATTTTCTGTTAGCGGAAAATGATTGCTACGTCCTGCGATATAATTCTGCCGCACGTTATTGGCCGCTTCTCCATGTCGTATGAGGTATAGCTCGGTACTCATAATCTAGTCCAGTTTTGCAGGATTGGTCACCTTTATAACCTTACTTTCTTCAAACGACTGTCTAGCTAGCAATGCAAGATGAAGCGCGATTCGTGCATCTTCAATGCCCGGTGTTGGCGCAGTGTCGTTTTTGATTGCGAGCGCAAAAGCGTCTATCTCGGCCGCGTACGAATCTCGGAAAACATCGATTACTTTAGGAGACCGCTCGTTTCGCAGTCGCAATGTCACGCCGCTATCTTGCTCATTGCCTATCCGAATGACGCCATCTGTGCCTATTACTTCGGCAGAGATATCGTATCCGTAGGAAGCATAACGACTCCATTCGGTAATTGCCATAGTGTCATTGCTCATCAATATTGTGGTCGCACAAGTATCAATATCTTGGTATTTTCTGAGGTCGGTATACACAAGTGCTGCGCCGTTTGCAGAAATTTCAAGCGCCTCCTGCTTAAGCAAGAATCGAGCTGCATCATAGTCATGGATGGCGGCGTTCAAGAACAGTCCACCGTTCTTGTCCAGGCCCCAGTTGTCAGGATTCGAGGCGTTCGGGTCACGCCCGTACGCCTTGAATAGCACAGGTGTACCAATCTTGCCACTGTCAATTATTCTTTTTACTTCTAAGTATCGAGGATCCCAGCGCCGCTGAAAGCCAATTTGGAATTTGACGCCAGCGTTCACTACGTCCTGTAGGGCTTCATCAGTCTCTGGCAATGTTAGTCCAATCGGCTTCTCGGTAAATATATGCTTGCCGGCTTGAGCTGCTAGTTTTATGTGCTCGACATGCAAATGTGTGTTTGAGGCGATAACAACCCCATCAAAAGGCGCCTTTAGAAAATCATCCAGGCTGTCGAAAGTCAGGATATTTTCATAGAGTTTCTTCGCTTCAAATAGCACATCAGAGTTGGTGTCGCATACCGCATAAAGCTCGGCATATTCTGATTTGTTGATATTTTCAGCATGAATTGAACCTAAACGGCCATATCCAATCAACCCTATACGAATTTTACCCATCTTGCCCAACCTCCGTATCACTCAATATTACGATATTTTTACGACACCTTGATATTTACGCAATTATAGCATAATATTGTAGTATATACAATACCCTTAAAGAGAGAGGAGAGCTATGGCTGGTCCGGGTGCATATAGTTTTGGCGACGAGGAGCGAAAAGAGGTACTGGATGTACTTGAGAGCGGTTATTTATCTCGGTACGGTAGTCTCGACGACCCTAAGTTCAAGCATAAGGTCTACTCACTCGAGCAAGAATTTGCCAACTACCTAGGATCTCGCCACGCCATTGCGAACAGTTCTGGTACGGGCTCATTATTCATATCACTACTCGCTCTTGGCCTGCAGGAAGGCGACGAGGTATTGGTTCCCGGCTACACCTTTGTGGCGTCAATCGGCTCAATCATCTATTCTCGTGCCACACCTGTATTGGTCGAGGTGGATGAATCTCTTACTATCGACCCTACGGACTTGGAAAGTAAAATTACAGAGAAAACGAAGGCTATTATGCCGGTTCATATGCTCGGCAATCCTTGCGATATGGATGCCATAATGGATATAGCCAAGAGGCACAGCCTCTTTGTGATTGAAGATGGGTGCCAGGCGGCAGGAGGGTCTTTTAAGGGAAAGAAGCTCGGTACATTTGGAGATATCGGAGCATTCTCGCTAAATCAACACAAGAACATTGCTGCGGGTAGTGGCGGTATTATCGTCACCGATGATGACGCCTTGCACCAAAGAGCTTTTGCCATTAGCGACCAAGGTCACATGCCCAACAGGAGTGGTAAAGAGGTGGGAAACAGGAGTCTCGTAGGACTTAACTTTCAGATGAACGAGCTATCTGGTGCGGTTGCACTGGCTCAGGCAAGAAAACTGGAAGGAATGCTGCAAGTCTTACGCGAGAAGAAGCGGCAACTGAAGGGTTACATAGAAGAAGCGAACATCTCCGGACTGTCCTTTAGGAAAATCAATGATGTCGATGGCGAGTGTGCAACAATGCTGACAGTAATTTTTGACACCAAAGAAATGGCAAAGAAAGTTAGTGAGCAGTTAGGAAATATGCCCTTATCAGAATCTGGTTGGCACGTTTACAGTAATATGGAGCAGATCATCGAACATAAGACACCGACCAAGAATTGGTCTGCCCAGGGTAAGTTCACTCACGCAGGTGATCTGCCAAAAACTGACGATATCCTAAGTCGCTGTGTCAACGTTAGTGTTGGAGTTGTCGACGGTGGACTCGGATCTGCCTTTGGTATCAATATTCATTCGAGCGATAATGATATCAAGAAAGTCGCTAGCCGTGTTATAGAAGTCTGTAAATCTATATAGAAGGAAGCCCGCTAGCACTCGGAGAAATATCGATCAAGCAAGAAGTCGATATATGCTGATTCGTCATCAAAATTGTTTTCAATCTTTACATCAGCAATGCGTGACACTTCACCCAAGTTAACGCTTGCTGGATCAGAATCGATTGGACTTATTTCGCGTTGCTCTTCATCAATAAACTCTTCGAAGCTTTTTCGATCATCGATTCGATTTCTACCGCCTGACTGGATGCGCTCGTATCTTAATTTCGGGTCAGCATCAACCCAAAAAATCTTACCGTTAGCCTCTTTGATACGTCTTGCTTCATCGGGGTGTCGTACACTGACAATTGATAGTCCGTTTAGGGTTGATGTAACGGCTTTGTCTCCGAGGTATCGTTGAATTGTGCGTGTGGCCAATATTCCGTAATCTCCGCTTTCATCGCGCCACTGTCTACTCAGATTCATGAGATTTTCTCTCTCAAGAGGGACGCCGAGCATAGTTAATTCTCTGCGCAATATATCACTAAGGCTGACATGCTCAGCACCTTCTCTTTCGTAGCGCAGGGCAGCAAGCGTATCTTTGCCTGCTCCGTTCGTTCCGCTTATTCCGATAATTTCTGGTAACTTCACATTTCGCTCCATTGAAAATTACACGATTTGATGCTATAATAGCATAGTTTTAAGAGATAATCTAGTCTATAATAGCGATATGGGAAAGTTAATGCAGATTAAAGAACTATACGAGAAATACATAGATAACCACACTGAAGATGTCAATAACCTTAAGCTACTTGCGGAACAGCTCGAGCAGAATGATCAGGATATAACATCACGCAAGAACTTTGTCGGGCATATTACTGCAAGTGCTTTCGTAATCAACAAGTTTACACGACAGGTACTTCTCTTGCAGCATAAGTCGCTCGGCAAGCTACTACAACCCGGAGGGCACATTGACAAGGAAGACGGTTCGCCATTAGAGGCTACACTGAGAGAAGTAGAGGAAGAAACTGGACTGAAACCCGATGAGTTAGTCCTTCAGCCTGTCTTGCGTAATCATCCGATTGTGCCGTTCCATATCGACAGCCACTATATACCAGAAAATCCACGCAAAAATGAGCCTGGACATTACCATCACGACTTTCGTTATCTGTACATTACTGAAAAGTCTGACATAAATGTTGATCTTAACGAATCAAATGGCTTCCAGTGGGTCGACTGGGAGGTTTTTGCAGACGACCCACACTTCACGGTTATTGTCGATAGAATTGAGGGCTTGCTGGAGCCAAATCCACGTGATTTTTTTAGATCAATTGCAGATAACCAAGGGAAAGAAATATCGGTTATAGCAGTGTCGCATATTATCCCAAGCTCAGAGAGCTATATTCTTAGCTTGCAAGAAAACTTCAATCTTATTGGAATAATCCCAAAGCCCAACTCAATCAATAAAAGAACCAAAGCTCTTCTAACAGATAAAGATATACCAATCCTCAGTCAGTTCACTCGAGAAAGCATCACGAGCAACCCCGACGAAATATCGAATTACCTCGATAAATATGACAATGTTTGCATGGTAGATATCGGTGGCTACTTTAGCGAGAGCATCACCTCAATTAAGAAGAAACTAGGCAAGAAGCTACTTGGTGTCGTCGAAGATACAGAAAATGGCCATCAAAAATACGAAAAAAATATGCCGGATAATCTCCGTGTTATATCCGTTGCTCGCAGTCCGCTGAAGAGCTTTGAAGATCAATTGGTTGGCAACGGAGTGGCTCATGCTGCCGAGACGGTACTGCGTGACTTAAATACACTCATTACCTACAAAAGCTGCGGCATTATTGGTTACGGAAAAATAGGAAGAGGCATATTTCAGTACTTACAGCAGCGTGGCGTCCAGCCGTATGTCTGTGAGATTGACGCTATGCGTGCTGTCCAGGCTTCGTGCGATGGAGCAAGAGTAGTACCTATTGGTCATCTACTGCGCAATAGCGACGTCGTTTTCTGTGCGACAGGGTCACAAGCAATAGATATCCTGAGACTAAGAGATCTGAAGCGAGGCGCGTTCTTGGCGTCCGTCACATCGTCAGATGATGAATTTGATTTGCGGTTTATTGATAGCGAGTACTCAAAAGATAAAATTACCAAAGATATTACACGCTACTCAAAGAGAGGTCACCACTTCCATCTATTGAATGATGGTAATGCCGTTAACTTCTTGTACTCTGCGGCAGTTGATAAGTATATCTATCTAGTACAAGGTGAGTTGGTGAGTAGTGTTATTTCACTATATGAGCGTAGGGACAGTAAGCAAAAGGAGCACAAGCTGGAAACAAACGATAAGGCTAGGCAGAATGCAATAGCTGATGCCTGGGTTGACTATATTTATAAATATGATGCTTAGCCATGAATGTTTACTTAGACATTGACGGAGTACTACTAGCAAACGAAGATAGCGCCACAAATTATGCGGATGAGTTCTTGCAAGACGTGCAGCATATCCTGATTCTACCTACTGGCTAACGACTCACAACTGGCGCGGCGAGAACAGAACTAAAGAAGTACTTGCGCCACATCTCAAGCCGGAGACCGTGCCGCTGCTCGACAAAATTAAGCCGACCGTCTGGAATGAAATGAAAACGGACGGCTTAAACTTCTCGGAGAAGTTTATATGGCTAGACGATGATCTGTGGGAAGATGAGCTGACGGTGCTTGAGCAGCACAACGCAACAGATAATTTTACCTTGATTGACTTAAAGAAAAATCCGAATCAGCTAAAAGACGTAGCGGAGATTATTTAGACTTATTGCTGTCCTTTAGGTAGTCTCGCATCACAGCAAACACCATCAGTCGCTTACGGGCACCAGCACCGCGTGGTTTTACGATAATCGCATAGAGTGCCAATACAGTAAATGCTATGAGTATGCCTCCGATGTAGTAATACCAATTAGACCAGAACAAGATAGCTGGCAGCAGTGTGATAGGCAAAACACGAACCAAGATCACTCGCAATAGCGTGTCGTAATATTTTCTGAATCGCTTATACGCCGAAGGTCGAGCTGACTGGTGTATGCGCAGATAATCGGCATAGTCTTTTACAGCTATTGTTTCTGCGTACTTCAGATGCTCATAAACCGATTCTTGCTCAGTATTGTCATACAACCCGTAGAAACTATCTTTTGACCTAAAGAACGCATAGTGAAGCACGACAAGAATCCAGTCGATAGCTTGTGAAAAGTGTAGGTACGCAAGACCAAATAAGACTCCGGCACTTAACCCTAGATATTCCATACTACCTATCATATCATTTGCACCATTTTTCCAGTCTTGTGAAGCGTAGTATCTCTTGTACCGATGAGGCGTCATCTATGCGACGCATCAGCTCACAGCTATCGTTTTGAGACAGTATATTCAAGCTACCTTCGTAGAGTATGTCATCGATGATAGCGATCTTTCTGTGGTGACCTATTGTAAATAACACCCTCACGCCCAGATTCTGTAGCATTTCGACAACTACAGCCACTTGATCTTGATATTGTGAATCATGCTCCTCGATCGGTTTTGTATTCACTATAACCTCGACTCTGCGCTTTTTGAGCCTTGATATGGTGGCGAGTAGGGGCGTAGAACGACGCTGAGTAATGAACGGGCTTTCTATAACTACGCGGCGTTTTGCACTCCGAAGATCCTTATAAAACCTATCATAAAATGTAGACTGGTCATAAAGAGAGGATGAATTTAACCTAAACATTTTTGCCTCCTAAAATAGCGTTTTCACTAACAGAGTAAAAAGTTCTATCTTCATCCATGTACCCCTGCCAAGTAGAACGTTCAGACAATTTAAGTACAGTAGCAAACGGTTCGTTAGGTGTAAAACGGACCGTTTTGTCTTTTAATTCGAGGTTCGATAGCACGAGTTTCAGAAGTTCACGCTTTTCTTCTATACTTGCTAATTCAAAAATCTTTTCGCCGTGCTTGAATAGCTGTAACAGATACGAAGCCGTAACGTAGAAGCTTTTATCGGCTTCTTCTAGCCGTTCGATCTGCTGTTTTACACGGCTTATTTCTTGGTCGTAGCGTAGCTTGTTTTCCGTATAATCATCTGGAGTAATCCTCTTACTTCCAACTATGTAGGAGATTACCTTTCTCCTAGACTTTTGCTGCAGCGTGCCATCTGCAGAATAGCCGTAGCGACTAAGTACTGAATCCGGGGCGCCATTCCAAAAACTAGGGTAATAGATTTTATTGTTACGAATTTGTATTTCTTTTCGCGGTGCTGCTACATCGTGCTTGTTGTGCTTAAGGAAAACATTGAAATTGTGCTTGTCGGCATAAAAGTAATCACATTTTCTACAGTGTAAAACACCGTCGAATCTTACCTTTTCGTTGTAGTTAGAAAGTTTTTCTAGAATATGGCTAGGTTTTTTGGTGTATTTCGTGTTTCCCCTAGACACCTTCATCCCGCCTATGCTATACTCTCCCCAGATAACATCGTGCACCCACCACTGCACCTACGTTACAAATACATACGCACATATGTATGTATCTATGTAAAGAGTAAACAAGGTAAAAGGGGTGCCCAAGGGTCATGAAACAAATAACTACAACAGCTGCTGCGCTAACTACTATACTACGTCGTATCTCACATCAGCCCCGTAGTATTATCATCGCCACCGTTGCTCTCGTTATCATCCTTCTGGCCGCCTTCACACTTATCCAGCACCGCGCCGCCGTCTCCGCTGCTGGCGGCTCGGATACCGCTGTGCAGGCCAGCAACGCAGCTACGCCGGCCAGCGATAGTGCTTCTTCCCAGAGCACCCTCGGTACTGCCACTGGTGCAGGCAAGGGTCAAGCAGCCGCCGGTGAGTCGCGCTGCTACTATGAAGCTAACGGCACTATTATCTGCACCACCGACCCTCTCAATCGTCCCGAAGCTCCAGCTCCAGGCGACGGCACCAACCCCACTAACCCAACCACTCCACCTGAACCAGAACTTGCTACCATGCAAAACTTTACCGCAGCTCAATGTGACGCTCTCGATACCTACACTGGCACTAATGCTGATGCCATCATCTCCCTAGCCGACACCCGTGGTCCTACCACCCAATACTACGAAGTCGCCAAGCTTGCCGACGGCAACTGCTGGATGCTCACCAACCTTAAGCTCGGGAGTACCAGCGGGTCAATCACGCTCACACCAGCCGATAGCAACGTAGCCAGCAATTTCACCCTGCCACAGCTGACAACCGGCGGAACGGCTGACTATGACAACCCACGTGCCTACGGCCCCGTCCCTGGCGACACCGGCTCAGGTGCTACCAACTACGGCTATCTTTACAACTTCCCAGCAGCCACCGCAGGGGAAACGCGAACCACCTTTACTTCCGGCAATGCCCAGTATTCCATCTGTCCAGCTAACTGGCGACTTCCAACCAGTGGATCTCCAAGCAGCGACCTCTGGCAGCTGGATGTGGCCTTTGGCGGGACAGGTGCGGGCGGTCCGAGTGTCGCAAAGTGGCAACCGTCTGGACCATTTAAAGGGTCGTTCTCAGGCCGCTGGTACGGCGGTTTTGGCTTTCAGGGCGACGCGGGTACCTTGTGGTCTGCTTCTGCTAGCCCAGACCACCCGGACTACGCCTTCTTCGCGAGCTTCGATCCGAGCGATTTCTACCCGGGCGATGGCTACGACAATCGCAACTTCGGGGCCGGGGTTCGCTGTCTCTTAAATTAATCCAGATGGGGTTGCGCCCTAGAGGGGCGAGACTCCGGAGGGGGTAATTTCTCTAGCCTACAAAGCGAGGTGAGCGTGAAGGAGTGACCACGACCGAACCTACCGCGTCGACTGCTCGCTAGGGGGTGTGATACTATAGCATGACAACACAGCGAATGAAATGGCTCCAGCAGGAACTAGAGCGCGCCTATCGGCGCGCGCGGCAAGGCAAGACTCGCTCGCTGCAGGTGGTGGGGTTTGATAAGGTCGCTGCGACGGAGTTGTCTGTACTAGCGAAAGAGATCCATGATCGAATATATCAGCCCCGTCCGTCTACGGCGTTTATCATACATAAGCCGGTGAAGCGTGAGATTTTCGCAGCTGATTTTCGTGATCGCATTGTGCACCACTTTCTTTTCAATCAAGTAAATGAATGGTGGGATGCACGGTTTATCGAAGACAACTACAGTTGCCGGAAGGGCAAGGGTACGCTATATGGTATTCGCCGGCTCGATCATCATATTCGATCGGTGAGCGATAATTATGCCCGACCCGCCTATGTATTACAGCTTGATCTTGAGGGGGATTTCATGAGCCTATGTCGTCAGAGGCTATATAAACGAGCACTATGGGGGCTGGAGCGACAGTTCCCCGAGAGGGGATATGTCTACCAGGTATGCAGGTTTTTATGGAAGGTGGTAGTATTCAACGACCCGACGAAGGATGCGCGACTTAATTGTCCGCGCTCGGCATGGAAGGGGTTGCCGCCGAGCAAGAGTTTATTTCATCAGCCGAAGGGGCGAGGTGTGGCAATCGGAAATCTTACATCACAGCTAATTAGTAATATCTACCTCGACATCGACGGCGTCTTGCTAGTAAACGAAGAAAACTTATCTATTGGCGCGGTAGATTTCATCAAGTACGCCGTCGAGCACTTCGATGTGTATTGGCTGACGACTCATTGTATGGATGGTGATCCGGCACATGCCATCGAGTATCTAAATCGTGCGTCGACAGAAGATCTCCGTCCATGGCTTGAGAAGTTCAAGCCAGTCACCTGGAGTTTGAAAAAGACCGAAGCGATCGACTTCGGCAAGCCGTTCCTCTGGTTCGATGACGATTGTTTCACTGGCGAGAAGATTGACCTGCTAGAGCACAACGTACTCAACTCATGGATTGAGATAGATCTACGCACCACACCAGATCAAATGGCCAAAGAGCTGGTTACGCTGCAAGCCTATGCCGAAGAGGCATAAATGTCGATACGGACACGTCCAGTACCAACACTTGAACTAACTCGAGTATTCTGGCCTAAATACCGTAAAACAGATACAATATATTCATGACAGCAGAAATCAATAAACTCTCCCTAAGAGCTTTTTACGAGAAAAATAAAGATGATTACTACAGGCGTCGATCCAGCAATGAAACAACGGAGTGGGACGAACAGTACAAGTGGGATATACTGCCAAAACTCAACGATGAACTCAAAACACACGGCGCGTTGACCGATTCAAACGCTCTACAAATTGTAGAATTGTTGCAAAAAAATAATCCCAACAATGGTTCACTTTGTCATTGGATAGACTTAGATAATTTGCACAAACAACTCGAACAAAAACCAGTTGCAGCGAAAGCACTATCATACATGTGGACTGCGAAGCCTGAGTCAGTTGGCGAAGAGATTAATAGCGTGAATAACCTGTTACACTCGTTCTTTTCGGGCGAGTTTAAATTGAGCCCTTCGACATTTGGCTATATTTTGGCTGCTCGTGATTGCCATAATTTTGCCCTGTACCGCGAAGCGCTCCTCGAAGATTTGATCGAACTAAGCTCGGTGCAGAAACCAAAAAACCAGGGTGAAAAATACCAGCTACTCAACGACACTGCTAGATATATAGGATCGCTCATGGCTGAGGATATTACCTATAATGAAGAAGCCGCCTATAGCGCTCTCAACGGTCAGGATTTTTTGTATGTGACAATACAATACCCAAAAGAAAGAAGCGCCGCCGAGGCCAATAAATAAACGTAAGAGCATGCAGGAGAGTATATGTCTAAAATAACTGTAGACCAGAAAACCATTAGGGAGCTGTTGACAGACAAGAAATCGGTATTTTTAATTCCCGACTACCAGCGACCCTATGCTTGGGAAGAAGAACAGTGCCAGACACTTTGGGATGACGTTTTTACATTGAGCCTAGAGCAGTTGAGCCATCAAGTATCACGGCACCAATTATTACGAAAGAGCAATACCTAGAGTCGGTGCGGCAGAATAGCCCAGATAATACAGCCCATATTGTATGTTTGTACTCTAAGTATATTGATAGGCATGGCGTTGAGGGGGCGATTAAAATGGACGAAGAAATTGCGAAATCGCCAGATACTCAAGCAAGGTATGATAAAGAGTTAGATGACATCGCCAAGGGGTGCCCAAACTGATTCAGTAAAGAGAAGAGCAGGCATGGAAGACTGGGAAAGCTTTAAAATGTGGTGCACAATTATCGTCTGTGCGGCTGCGGCCATATGGTTCATAACGGGTATTATGACGCCACCCCCGCCAGAGCCAGATTATGAGGCTATCCAAGCCGAGCTGCGCCATGACGATGGAGCCGAGATTGAGGCAAAGCTTGACCAGTTTGATGAATGCGTAGAACGAACACTGGCGACGGCAAGTCATTATGAGCCAGTAACGCCCGAGCTTGAGAACTGGGCAGTAGGCCAATGCTCATAGACTCAAAGGAGTAGTTGCTTTACGCTGGGTTTCCATTTTTTAAAAATTTCCTGTCGCTTGTCATTATATATAAGTATTATCCTCGGAATTTACCCACCCCCCTAAGGTGTCAAACTATATAGGAACGAGGTAAGGGTTCCCGTCTCTTGCTTGGCTGGACTGAGGATACACTGGACATTTAACAGGTCTGTAGTCCAACTATGCCGTGATTAGCAGGGTTCTAACCTGTACAATAATGCTCTGCCAATATAAATAACACACTGTCGAAGGTGTGTTATTTATATTTTAGGTAAAAATAATTCCAAAGAAAAACAGGCTAGTTGTTCGACACCTTAAATCAGGTATCAGTGACACTAGCCCAAGTCACTCGCATTATAAAGCTGGATTACTCCATCTTGGGGTGCGAACCCTGTGTCGTTGTTCTACTGCTTTTCAACCTCGATGACGTGGATGCCGAGGCGTTCCCTGTGTGCGGGGTAGATCTCGCGCAGGAGCCGGAGGGCGGTCGTCTGGTTGTCGACCTGCGGAACGATCTCGCGCCACGGCTCCGTCGCCAACATGTCGGCGAAGTTGTCGTAGACGCGGATCGACTTGATCCGCACCACACCCGAGGTGTGTCCAGTCTCGAGCTGCAATAGCTCACCAGCCTTCAGGCGCTTGATGTTGTCGTATCCGACGCGAACCTCCAAGGTCTTACGACCCGACATGATTTCATCGAAATACGGACGCTTGATGCGCATCTTACGCACGGTTGCTCCCTCCTTGTTGAAGTTGAGTCCCCACTGCTGCACGACGCTGTTCGGTGCGTACCCGCCAGGGAACACGCCTTCCAGTGTCCAGCCATGGCGCTGGAGACAGGCGACCTGCCACGGCTCAGGAACCAAGTGAACGTATAGCTTGTGACCGTAGTCCATCAGTAGCCCCTGAAGATCAATGACGAGCGCTTCGAACGCTACCTCCGACTTCGCCACGAGCGGCATCAGCTTGATGGGCTGCCCCTTCTTGGGCGTAGCACCGGCGATACCGACCACCTCACCGCCACACTCGGCAGTGAAGATGATCTTGAACTTGGCATTAACGTCGCCAAGCTCCTTTCGCTTGTAGCCGGCGTATAGGGCGTCAACCCAGTCGTCGTCCACACCGCGAAAGACGCTACTCATCTGCGAAAGGATGAGGTCGCGCGCACCATCAGCGTGCGCTTCCTCGTCGAAGGGGATCACTGAAACGTTGGGCGAGTCGAAACCCGGCTCATCGACCAGCTGCTTGTACAGCATGTGCTCGTCGATGCCCTGCTTGTAGTGATCCTTCGCCGTTCCGGTGATGCGGAAGCCCCTCCGGAGGAAGAACCCCAGCGCCTTCTGGTTCGGCGAGGCGACGGTGCAGTACAGCTGCCGAGCACCGAGGTCGCGGGCAAAGTCTTCAGCGTGCCTGAGCAGCATGCTTCCGATTCCCAGCTTCCCACGGTAGTCGGTGCTGACGATCAGCGGACTGATCTTTACCGTCTCTTGCTTCTTCTCCACGACGTGGATTAGTCCGACCGGCTGCCCGTCCTGTTCGGCAATGAACATGTACTGTCCAGCCGAGAAGTGACCGACACGGTCGATACCTCCCTCCATGTGTGTATCGAAAATGCGCCGTGCGTGTGCACGGTGGTCGCCGTCATAGAACGGACTGAGCGCCCGAACCATGAGATCAGCGACCCACTCGAAGTCGTCAGCTCCTGCGGAGCGAATGACGACGTCGTTAATGACCGTTGATGCGGTCATAGTACACCTCCAAATTGATTGCTAGGATTTTGCGACCTAGCAGAGGAACGTCTCACAGGGTTATGAGACTATTACTATTATAACATGACTGTGCTACAATCGCAACTAGTCACTAGGGTGTTAAATCAGCTCAAACTCTATGCCAATGACACCGTCTTGGCTTTGCTCGTTGATGGAATAGAATTCGTTGATTTGATTTTCGAGCCACTCGACACTTTCTCCACCAAATTTAGACGGATCATTGTGCGTGAATAAGTCGTGGAATGTTTTGTAGCGAAGTAGACCGATGACTTTTACGGAAACCGTCTGATCTGGAGCTTCGCGGTTGGTAAAATCAACAGTATCGCCGATTTGAATGAGTTGGCGCTTTTTGTCATAAAGTCGTGATTCAATAGTTTTTACGCCAGAAGTAATAGCATTAAATGGTGTAGTTGCAAGTTGTAGTTGGTGAATGTTCATATTTTTTATATTATATCACAATAGGTTTGGTAATCGTCCTGTAAGCCCTGCCAAGTAGGAAAGAGAGGAGAATGGTTCCAGTTTATTTATTTTTAGGGCAAGGGTGTGCTGAGCTAGGCTCTAATTAGAGTAGTCTACTGACTGGGTTGGAGTTATATAGCACCATAGCATAGGGCTGGCTGTAGAAGAAGTAGGGGTGAGGCGATCGATCACTTAAGCCATCACCTACAACGTTAGATCATATTGATAATCATGTGGGCAACCGGGGCGACCTTATCGTCAGGCAGGGGTTTCCTGAAGTATCGAGCATCGACGATATCGTCGTGGTTACCATCCATAACAGGGTCGCCTTTATACTCCACTTTATAGAAGTGTCGAGTTGACTCCCAGCCAGTTTCTGACTCGACATCATAGAAAAATTCGGTAAAATCGCATATCTTTGTAGGTTTGCCGATAAGATAAAGTCCGGTTTCCTCTTTAATTTCACGCTCCAGGGCATCAAGCAGCTTTTCTACCGGCTCAACACCCCCTCCTGGTAGATCCCATTTGTCGTTGACGGCTGTTCTATCTCTAACGAGTAGTACACCCTTTACGCTCTCTATTACCCCATATATTGACGTTCTTTTTACCAGGTCTTACTTGGTTACGATATGGACTCTACCATTAATGTCTCGGCATAGCACTCTATTCATGCGATTATTATAAGCTTATTTCTCTCCAAGGGGAATATTATATGATTATACATTTCGCAGCCGTAAAGCACGCCCTCGATAGGGACTATGAGCAATTGCGCGAGATTCTTGACATTATTACAGAGTCTGGGAATACCCTGACTAGGGAGCGGCTGGACAAAGAATACGAAATGGCTAGATCATCTAAATATTTTGATGAAATAAACTGGTGGATATCTACTAAAAAGGACCTTCGAATACTCGCTAGGGCTGACATTGTCATTGTAGAAGCGACAGAGGAAAGTCTCTCTGTCGGGTATCAAATAGCCACTGCGGTCCAGCTTAAGAAGCCAGTGCTAATCCTGATACGCAAAGACGCCTTATCTACCAATACGAGTTTTGGCAATGGTATCAGCCCTGATTTCGATAGTCTTGCTACTGTTAAGCGATATGACACGGATAGTCTTCGTGTAGTAATAGGGGCGTTTATTAACGAAAATAAGATTCATAAAAAAGACATGCGTTTTAACTTCTTTATAAATCCAGAGATTAACGCCTACTTAAAGTATCAGGCGCACATCACCGGCAAGAATAAATCCGAGATCCTACGAGATCTGGTTCTCCGAGAGATTAGTAAGTGATCATTTATTGCAAACCCTATCGTACTTGATAGTCATCTCATCCCGAGAAAGATACTATACCGCAATAGGTTCGGTGATTATCCTTTGGCTTCTGCCGAGATGCTGTAAAACTACTAAAAGTTTGTATCGCCTATATCTTATTTCTCTTATTCCGAAAACCCTTGAAATGATATCGCATACCTTTACCGGCAAGTTCTTCGTCGCTATATCGTGCTGCAATGTGTAAATGCGCATGTGGGATGGTTTGTCCGCCTGCTTGGTCGACGTTCCACCCTATGTTATAGCCATCTGGCGACTCTCTTGTGTCGATCATTGCTCTAAATTTAGGCAGTAGTTCGTGTAGCGCGGCCCATTCATCTGGATTGATATCAAATGGTGTTGCAATATGACGCTTGGTTATGGCCATTCCTGAATTACTTTCTTCTTCAGGATCTAGATCAGTAAAATACCACAAGCTATCTTCGTAGACGATATTAACTCTAAGTAGATTGTTTTCTAGGCAGAATGGGCAGTCGATCATGATGTAATTATACAGGAAGATACGATTGATTCAGTGCAGATACGAACATTGACGCAATCTTCGTGCTACAATGCAAGTATATGAAACAGCATATTGCTCTTGTAACAGGCAATCCTAATAAAGTAAAGGACATTGGCCTGCTCCTTGGAGTCGAGTTGAACCGTTCTGACATAGAGCTGACTGAAATTCAATCTATGGATGTTGCTGAGGTTGTGAAGCACAAGGCGATTGAGGCATATGAAAAACTACAAAGACCCGTGCTTGTTGACGATGCGGGCTTAACGTTTGAACAGTGGGGTTCGCTGCCTGGTGCGCTTATTAAACACTTCATTGTTGAGGTAGGCTGTGATGGCTTACTCGATATGCTTGGTGATGCGGAGAATCGTAATTGCTACATGGAGTGTGCGATGGCGTACTGTGACGAAAATGGTGCTCAGGTTTTTGTGGGTCGAGTGGACGGTACTATCTCGCATGAGCAACGAGGTACGAACGGATGGGGATATGACACAATAGTCATACCGAATGGAGAGTCTTTGACGTGTGCCGAAATGGAGGGGGAGAAGTATTGGCGTTACTCATCACGTCAACGCGCAGTTGATGTAATGAAGGATGGGCTAAAGTAGCTTGGCCTATCAATCATATGATCAGTTGTTGGTCGACGGGGCTGTATTATAGGGTACTGGTCTGTTAGAATGAATACCTGACGGGGCATTGGCGCAGTTGGCTAGCGCGCTTCCATGGCATGGAAGAGGTCATCGGTTCAAATCCGATATGCTCCACCATTTAAATTTTTGATTACTGCATAATATAGAACGCGAAAGTGGTCCAATAAGCTACTGTAATTGACAGGGAGAGGCTTGACATGCGGTCCATGACGCCTCCGTGACCAGGGATGGTGCGGCCCCAGTCTCTTATGGATAGCGAACGCTTTGCTGCGCTATTGATGAGATCGCCGCTCGCACTCGCAACACCGATAGCAAGGATTAATCCTAGAGATAGCGGAATCGATAAAAAGAAGATAGCGAGTAGTGCGCCGATACCTGCGCCGATGATCTGCCCTGCGACACCTTCCCAGCTTTTGCGCCGATTCAACCAGTGCGGTAAGTTGTGATGACCTAGGTAGTTACCAAAGAAGAAGGCACACACATCGGATACAACCGACATGACAGCGACTGCGATAAGAAGGGGTGTCGCGAGAGATTCTGGCAGTGTATACCACCAGGCAAGGTGCGCAGTCCAGATAAGAAATAATATAAAATAGAGCGATGCAAAACGCTGTGACCAGCCACGGTTACGAATGAACTCACGGAGTCCTAATAGTATAACGACTGCCGTTACTGCAATTGCTACAGTAAGACCTCCATAAAGTATAAGAATAAGTACAAGGAAGATGGGTATCCACCATAATATCTTGACGAATAGAGATGAGGCAAGAAGGTCGCGAACGTTCCACCGATAGAGCGGTAAGCAGGCGGCTGTACCGACAATAATGAAACCGACAAGAATAACACTGAGCCTCAGGAGTAGTTCAGACGTCATAGCTTGGTACAGTTCCAAAAAGATTTTTTCGCAGTGTCCAGAGAGCAATCATAATAAGCGCTATATAAGCCCATGAATAGGTGGGCAGTAGTGCGATGCCACTTACTGCAACAGAGAGTCCTGCAGCAACGGAGGCGCGGCTAGAATTGCGCAAGACGAGAGAAGATATAATATAGACGCTAAAGCCGATCAATCCAACAACTGGTGTAGCCCCGAGGAGTACACCGAGACCCGTGGCAATGCCTTTGCCACCCTTAAACCGTAGCCATACAGGAAACAGATGGCCGAAAATAGCAGCTATTCCGATAGCAAAGCCAGTGTGGATATCGAAATAATACACAGCAAGGGCTGTTGGTGTGAAACCTTTTGCTATGTCGAGAGCAAGCGTAGGAAGCGCTGCTCTCCAGCCGATGACGCGTAATACGTTCGCGAATCCGATATTGCCACTGCCGCGCTTCTGAATATCTATGCCGTAGCGTTTTGCGATAAGCTTGCCGAACGGAACTGATCCACAAAGGTATGCCGATAATGCTAATAAAGCTATAGGTACTGCCGCCAACATGCTATATAGTATATACCAACAGGCAGTCACTGAAAAAAGAAGGAGGGTGAGGGTGCTAGGGTTTATTGGTTTCTTGATAGCAGCTTCTATTATTGGATGGTTTGCTATCTCGTTTTATCGGTCATTCGGAGAGCTTGCATTTCGTCAGCGAATGTACTTTACGATTGCTTTTTTAATGCTTGGATTAGCACTCCTTGTGTGGGGGATGGCGCCGCTCATACATGACCCTGTTTCTATCCCTATGATTGTGTTTATGGGCGACGTGTTGCTGCTGGTTGGTACTGGATTTTTGCTCGAGGCGCAGTTTCGTAAGTTTTCGATTCTTTCGGTTGTCGCAGTGACACTTGCAGGTGCGGCTATTTTGGGAGCCAGGGCATTCATCATGGAGCCAGCTGCGACTGTCCAAGATGGAATTCTCCATTTCAATCTTGAGGGCGCACCGCGCATGATAGTTCTTGCTATTCTTGCATTCGTCTGGATGCCAATGGGCACACGTATCACACAGATGGCTGTTCTGACCAAGGGTCTTCCGCAATTTGGAGGAGTTATTGCACTCGCGTTCATCATCTCGCTCATATGTGCAGCTGTATTTATCGGTGCACGACAGACGCCAATGATTATCGGTAGCTTTGCGGCACTTGCGTTCTCCTTCTTGATCCTTTCATTTATCCCGCTCTTGATAAATCGCTACGGTATTCTAATGAGGAAACAAATCACTGATTCAGAATCGGTAAAAGGAGCGAAGAAGCATGGAAAATAGTCAAAACCCTCAAGTTTCACCTGAGCAGGTGAATGGTGTATGGCTCAGTCGTGAAGAGTATGAAAGGTTGCGCAGTGCGGCACCACAGGTACAGGTACCTATGCAACCCCAGCCTGTCATGCCGCTGCAAGTGGTTGATCAGAAGGCTGCATCAAATATGAAAGACTTCTGGACGTATGCCGGCGGTGCTGCGGCACTACTCGTCTTTGTCGGGCTCTCTTCAGATGCGGGGGCATTTATGACGGTACCCATGACAATTGCGGTAATTGTCTTTGCGATTCTTGCGATTAAGTCACTTGTAGCGCCAAGCAAAAAGGCCCTAAGCAGTGTAACACCAGGGTTCTCAGGTTGGGTGAAGCCGAAGAAGACGAACCCTGCAGCTATAATTGTCCTGGGTATCATAGGGTTGATCATATTTCTTCCTATGGCTCCAATGATTCTTTTTATCCTCTTTATGTTTATTATGGCGGCAACTGGGCAGGATGTTCGCGGTACTTAGCAGATAGGGAGTCATGCTTTTTAGTATCTTTATCGCTGCGATGCGACCGTATAATGCGCTTCTCCCGCTTATACTTATCTATCTAGGCGGTATGATCGTTCATATGCCGTATGCTGTTGTTGCTGGTGCGCTCGTCGTGACATTTCTCATCCATAGTGCTGTGACACTTTTGAATGACATTGAAGATGAGGTCATCGACAAGACGAATGGGAGACAGGATGGGCTGATCGATATCATGTCGCCGAACAGCGTGCGTCACATTGCTCATATGATGATTCTTGTGGCAATGGGGCTCGGTATATTACTCCTGCCACTATCCGCGGTGGCTTTTCTTGGTATATTTATTATACTTTCTTGGATGTACAATTCTAAACCTTTTCAGGTATCACGACGCCCGATTGGCTCTATTGTACTTTTAGGTATATGCTACGCTTTTGTGCCATTCATGCTTGGTGTCTCATTGGGGAGTCTGGAGGTGTCGTATCTCGTACTATGTCTCGGTGCAAGCTTTGCGATTGGACGGGTATCACTTTCCATGCTAAAGGACTATAAAGACGCACACGGAGACGCGCTACATGACAAGAGAACATTCTTGCTTGTATATGGTAGAACAAAGGTTCGAAGTGTGAGCGTGATAATGTCGGTTATAGGGTATGCCGGTATTTTGATCTCGATAGCATGGCTGCTACATGATGCATCTCGCACATGGCTATGGACATTACTTGGTGGCGCACTTGCGATATGGCTTGTTTCTTGTCGAGCTCGACTATCTCCAAAGCATTCGTATACGCGACTGAATCATCAATTCCATCAATGCTTACAGTATGAACTATTGTTTTACGGGTTTATCGTGGTATGGGTGAGTATTTCATTAGTTTAATTTTTAATTTTCTATTCGTATTTATGGCAATCATTTTATTTTTTATGCCATTTGTGACGATGTTCTGGTGGCGAAACAGGCGTGCTATTGCGGCAAAGAGGCCGAGATTCAATCAATTTGTCGAGCAATTCTTTATGAGTCCTGAGTCGAATGCGTTAATTGTCGTGTGGGCAGCCGCTGAAGCGTTTATATGGTTTGTCTTGCCTGAGTTTCTGTTGTTTCTCATTATGTTCATGAAGGTTCGACATAAGTTTGACTTGCTAAAGTACGATATTATCGGGACGATCATCGGGGCTACGATTGGTATACTGTGGCATGCGCCACCAAGCTTTCTTGTGCAGCTTCCTTTTGTGCATGAGGCGATGATTGTTCAAGTACAAACATGGTTTTCGGAGTGGGGAATATGGGGACTTTTTTTCCAACCATTCTCCGGGGTGCCGTTTAAGGTTTTTAACCACTTGTCGCTTGACTTTGACTTTTTCATACCACTGCTCATACTTGTTGCCGTGGTGGCTCGGATGGCGCGATATTTTGTCGCCTATGAGATCACAAAAGCGCTTTACCCTTTTCTTCATACGTTTGTTCGTAAACATTATGCGATACTTTTTGTCATCGCAGTATTAGTCTTTACGATGTTACTGATGAGGGTTTCGCATATTTATGCATAGTTTCTGAGGTTAGTGCTTTTTTAGGACAAGTGCGGTTCGGCTTGGTATGTACAGAGAGACTTGTTGGTTTTCGGCATGGTAGGTCATCTTTGTGTCGATACGGTCCTGACCGCCATAGGGTGCGCTGTCTGTCGAGAGGATAGCAGAGTAGTCGCCCGAGAATGTTGGAATAGTATGATTCGTGTAGGATGTATCTGGTGAGAAGTTAAAGACAAAGAGATGATCATCTCGGACAAATGAGAGAAGCTTCCTATCTTCATCGATAGTCACGTAGTGATATAGTGAATCGGTAAGGCGTTGAATAAACCCCGTGAGTGATGTGTCGAAATGGTGGAGCCACTGGTATTTTAGTGCAGGGTTGTCTGCGAGACTCCATTGTCTACGAGCGTAGTGATATGACCAGTTATTACCTTCGCGAGGAAAATCGATCCACTCTGGGTGCCCAAACTCGTTACCCATGAATGTGAGATATCCACCGGCGTGGGTGCTTGCGGTGAGGAGACGGATCATCTTATGGAGCGCTATGCCGCGCTCAACGGTTAGGTCGGTATCGTCACGTTGCATGTGATCATACATCGCCTTATCGATAAGGCGGAAGATAAGCGTTTTGTCGCCGACCAGTGCTTGGTCATGGCTTTCAGCGTAGCTAATCGTCTTCTCTTCTGGTCTGTGGGCGGTGAGTTCATGAAAAAGATGACCGAGATTCCAGTCTTCGTCACGTTGCTCTTTGAGTATTTTAATCCAAAGATCGGGCACGCCCATGCTGAGCCGATAATCAAAGCCAATTCCACCAAGAGCGACAGGCGCTGCCAGGCCAGGAAAGGCACTCACATCTTCAGCGATAATAGTGGCCGAGGGATTGACAGTATGAATAAGCTGAGTCGCTAGGTTCAGGTAGGTCAATGCATCAAGGTCAACATTGTACGAGACATAATCATCATAACTACCAAACGCCTTCTCAAGTCCATGATCGTGATAGAGCATACTCGTAACACCATCGAATCGAAAACCATCAAATTGATATTCGTCCAGCCAGAACCGCAGGTTCGAAAGGAGGAAGTGAACGACTTCTGGCTTGCCATAGTCAAACGTTCGTGAATCCCATGCGGTATGATTACCCCGATCGCCGTCGTGAAAATACTGTGTTAGCGTACCATCAAAGCGGCTCAATCCTTCATTTTCATTTTTAACAGCGTGCGAATGAACAATATCCATAATAACCCGCAAACCCATGCCGTGAGCGGTGTCGATAAGACGCTTGAGGTCAGTCGGTGTGCCAAAGCGACTGCTCGCAGCGAAGAAATTTGATACATGATAGCCGAAGCTGCCATAGTATGGATGCTCCTGGATTGCCATAAGTTGAATCGTATTGTATCCGAGTGACTTGATGCGAGGTAGGATGAGGTCTGTAAAGTGCCGATAGGTGGCAACGGTAGGCTCCTCGCTACTCATGCCTATGTGCGCTTCGTAGATAAGTGGTACACGAGGGGTTTCTGGGGCGGTGTGGCTCCATATGTATGGACTGTCGGGTTGCCATACAGCAGCATCAAAAAGATGTGTTTCTTTATCCTGGACAACGTATGTTGCATAGGATGGGATGCGATGACCCGACCCGGTGCGCCAATGAACATGAAGCTTGCAATGGTCTTCGTGGTTGAGCGCATCTAATGGAAGTTGAAGCTCCCATATGCCGTGATCTTTCTGTGAGAAACGGTATGCTTCTGTGTCGGCCCAAGTATTGGCAGCGCAGAGCAGAAATATACGTGTTGCATTTGGCGCCCATTCGCGCACTATCCAGCCAGTGTCAGTTCGATGAAGCCCGAAGTAGAGATGTCCAAGCGCGAACTGGTGTAGTGACGACTGTTCAAGAATTTTATCAGACGTCTCACGTATATAAATCTGCTGCTTGGTTAATGCTTCTCTGTGCGGCTCAAGCCACGGGTCAATATCAGCAATAGTGGGGATCTTCATGGTCTTTAGTATACCAGCTTATGCTTATGTGAGCGTCATGGTGTATCTGTCAAACATCTGCTATACTATCGTCATGAAGTCGTTGAGTTTAGCAGTGCCGCATGTTGTCATCATGGTAGGTGTACCTGGTTCGGGAAAAAGTTTTTTTGCGGAACACTTTGCAAAAACATTCTCGGCACCAATCGTAAGCTGGGGTGCCGTCAGGGGTGAGCTATTTAACGAGCCAACCTTTTCAAAGGATGAAGAGGTGATTGTGCAGCGTGTTGCTGATTTGATGCTTGATCAGATGATGAAGACAGGCGCAACAGTTTTATACGAGGGCGACATGACAACGCAAGTATCTCGAAAAAATCTTGAGAAGCAGATACGTAAGGCTGGCTATGAACCACTTTTTGTATGGGTGCAAACGGACACTGCTACGTCACGAGCGCGGGCACTCAAGCAAGGTGTCTCTGCGGCTGTGTACGATACTGCTATAAAGAAATTCACGCCACTTAAGGATGCGGATCCGTTCATTGTGATCAGCGGTAAGCACACATATGCATCTCAGCTTAAGATTGTCTTGCGCCGCTTGAGTGGTGCGCGTACCGCTTCAGGGCCTGATATTGCGCGCGTTAAGGCTGCAAAAGTTGTGCCTCCGCAGCGACGTGTCCGTATTCAATAGGTAGGACAGGTACGAGATGCAGACTATTAATGATCGTGAACTGGGAGAGATAACGGTCAGTCGAACTGCTCGGTCATCTCAGGTTCGCATCAAGGTTGCACCAGACGGTAGGCTGCGTATTTCCGCACCAAAGCTTATGCCGCTTTTTATGATAAAACGTGCTATTGATAGTTCACGACATGACTTACGTGTAATGGTCGAATCGCAGCGGCCGGTACTTCGGTATGGTAATGGGTCAGAAATCGGGAAGAGCCACAGTCTACTCGTCAGAGAAGGTGCACCGCTGAGTATCACCCGTCAGGGATTACGAATTATTGTCACACTTCCAAAGGGATGTCATATCGAGGATCATGATGTTCAGGAAAAACTACGCAAGCAAGTCATAGCTGCCTTGCGAAGAGAAGCGAAAGGCTATTTGACGAAACGTCTGCAGTTCCTCGCAGATAAGTCTGAGTTGTCGTATGCAAAGGTTCGCTTTTCTCACGCAAGTAGTCGATGGGGTAGTTGTAGTAGTAACGGAACAATTAGCTTAAATATCGCACTCATGAAGCTATCGTTTGAGCTTATTGATTATGTTCTTATTCATGAGTTGGCCCACACAGTTCATATGAACCATAGTACGGACTTTTGGAATTTGGTCGAGATGCACGATCCTCACTTTAAGGCTCATCGTGCTCGTCTAAAGCAGGAGAGCCCAGTCGTATAGTAGTTTCGCACGATTGCATCTCGTGATACTATGATAGTAGTTATGTTTACGGGTGGTTCTCATAATACTCCTCAATCGGCACGCATTCTTCGGTATGCGGGTCTTGTCGCGCCAATCATACTCGCAATCTACGGTTATTTGCACGCTTTTCAGATTGTTGAGAGTCAGAATTATGTTAATTTTACAATACTCACAATCATCACGAGTATATGGATGGTGGTTGCTATTTGGCAATTTGTGTTCCGTGCACGGCATCGGTGGGTTGCGATTATTCGTATCGGACTATACCACATACTAGCGGCTGCCTACCTTCTATTTGTGACGGGAATTGTAACCCCGTTCGTAGCATTGTGGATTGTACTTCTTGTCGCATCATATCTCTACTTTGACAGAAAAGGCGTCTTGAGTAGTATCGGTGTTTTTATGGCCACCGTGTGTCTGGATATGATTATGTGGGGCGGTGCAACCCTAGGGGCAATCCCGTATGACTTAGCGGTACTTGTTGCGATACTGCTGTGCGGACTAATCATCATGGGAATCAACAAGGCGCAGGCAGTTGACAGGACGGAGCTTGCGCGCAGTCATGAGCAGGAGGTCTTGCAAAGAGACAGAATATTAACCATTGTCAACAATCTAGCCGATGCTGTACTGAGCACTGATAAGCAAGGGGTGATCCGTGTGTATAATGCTGCCTCGCTTGATCTGCTCGACACAAACGATAGCCTGAATGGTCATCATATCGATACGATCTTGAAGCTCTATGATCAAGATGATGAGCTCCTAGCTCCGTCGGAACTCCTTAGAGGGGTGGGGTCTGTGATAATTCGAGATGACTTGTGGTATGTCTTTGAGGATGGCGAACGTATCCGTCTTGAGGTGACAGTGTCGCCGATCCGTAAAGCGTTTCGACGAGAATCTGCAGGGCAAGACGGGTATGTGATTATTATGCGCGACGTTACGAAAGCTAAAAGTCTCGAGGAAGAGCGAGACGAGTTTATTAATGTGGTAAGTCACGAACTGCGAACACCCGTGACGGTTGTTGAAGGTTCTCTGTCTAATCTTGAAGTTATGTTAACGAAAGCTAATATTCCAAAAGATAAGGTTGTCGACGCTGTTCGTATGGCCCATGATCAGACTGTGTATCTGGCGAAGATGGTGAATGACCTTAGTGCATTATCTCGGGCTGAGCGCGGTGCGGATGATGCTCGTGAAGTGATTGATGTCCAAGGGCTTATTCGGTCATTGTACGACACATACACACCTGTCGCCATGAAAAAACATCTTTCACTGGATATCGATGTCAGGTCGGGCGTTGGCAAGATCAAAGCAAGCAGACTGTATGTAGAAGAGTTGTTGCAGAATTTTATTACCAACGCCATCAAATATACAAAGGATGGCGGCGTGACAGTGTCGGCACATCGTCAAGATGATAGGATTGTATTCTCCGTAAAAGACACTGGTATTGGCATCAGTAAGGCGGAGCAGACAAAGGTATTTGATAAATTTTATCGAAGTGAAGACTATCGGACACGAGAGACAGGAGGCACTGGTCTCGGTCTCTATGTCGTGACAAAGCTTGCTCGGAAGCTAGGTACGGAAGTTGATTTAACAAGTCGTCTGAACTATGGATCAACATTCAGCTTTTCATTACCAGTTCATAGTGACACGAAGAAGTAGGCGGTCGCTAGTTAGTTTGCGGCTTCTTTTGCGGTATAGCGGATTGGTCGACCCTTCCAGGTTACCGAACCTGTCGCATAGGCGTACATACTAGCAATAAGCAAGCAGCACTCTTGTGCCAATATGAGTGGAAAGATAATACCGCCAACGAGCCAGCCGCTACGCCAGACACGGGCTGTATAGATCATATATACACTAACTAATAGTATTGAGACGGCAAGTGCAAGGCTGTGGACGGTGTACCAAGAAGTGAAAAGAGCGGTGACAAGGACAGCAAACGGTGTCAGAAGAAGTAGTAGCGTAGCGAGGCCAGCAAGTACTCTTATTGGCTTACCGCCAAAGAAAGGGTAGAGCAATCGAATACTCGTTTGGCACTGTGAAAGCCATTTTTTTTCATACGATACGCCGATTTCCTTTGTACTGACGAAGAATCGATACTGCCGTTGTCGGGACGCAAAGGTCGCAACACTTCTTTCGGGGGCAGCGACCGTCTTAAGGTGATCAAGGCCATTAAAATTATCGTCGAGAAAGTCCTTCTGTACGAGCCATGCGTTGCTTGTGGCAGCCGGATGGCGGACAGTATGTGAGAGAATCGCCCAGAAGTGGCGTAGCGTGGCGAATAAGATACTATTTCGCCAGGCATCATCTCGTGTCGGTAGCACTGACACGACAGAGGCATTCTCTGTGAGTGCAAGGGATATAAGACTATCTACTGTGTGGGGTGCGATGTGCGTGTCAACATCTAGGTAGAGAATGTACTCTCCACTCGATTGCTTATAAAGCTCATGTTGTGCGTAGTTTTTGCCGAGCCAGCCATCCGGTAGCTCGCCACCTTCAACAAAGCGAACACCTGCGTGTGCAAATGACTTGATAAGAATCGAAGTGTTGTCTGCAGATGCGTCATCAAGCACGATGACTTCAAGCTTTTGGTATGTACTTGCGATGACTCGCTCAAGGCATTGTGTCATGGCGTGGGTTTCATTACGTGCTGGTATACAGACAGACACTGTCGGCAACTCTTTGAGCGAACTTGGTGGTGGTGAAATGTCAGAACGTGTGAAGCGACGAAGGAGTACAAGCAATCGAGCACCAAGGATGACACCGGTGCTGCCGCTCATGATCATGAGACTGGTAAGAATAGCCATTGGCTCTATCGTAACATAATTCGTTGTATTTTTAGTTGCTTCTGACATAACGGCTATGGTAGTATACAGACAAGAAGTAGGCTAATGAGACGGTCTATTGATGGAGGGGTGATCATGAAGAAAAGTAAGACGTGGATATTACTTGGGGTGGCTGTCGTATTGGTTGGTTTTGGTATCTGGGCGATAGCTTCAGGTAGACTTGTGATTGCTCTAAAGGATCCAGATAGTCAATATATTACTGTTCCAAGTGTTTGCGGAGACGATTTTGTTAAGCAATATAATGACGCCACTAACTATATATTTCGCGATGATTCTGCCAAACTTCCTTCAATGGATCGAGAGGGTCTAGCTAACCTCGCTACTCAAATCAGAGATAAAGAAAACTACGAGTCTGATCCAACATGCCAGGTGATGTTATTCTGGGCTGCTTTTGATACTAAGGATCGTGAGGCAGCACAGCGTTCATACGACTCACTACAGGTACTCCATGATAAAAGAATATTCTCGGATAATAACTTACGCACAAGCGCAGGGTTGCTAGAGTATAAGGACATTATTCAACGCTTAGTCACGGAAGAGTCTCGGTCAAATACGATATCTGATGAGGAATAGGGTAGACAAGATGATAAAAACGATAGCGAGTAAGGATATCTGGAGTTACGTTATGATTACGGCAGCTCTTGTGGTGATGTTCGGTGTTGTTGTTTTGGGATCGTCTCTATTCTTGTCTGATCAAGCAGGCGCCGCACGTGGTCCAGGAGGGGGTGGCTCAGGCCCTGGAGGCAGCTGGAACACAGCAAATGGGCACGGATGGAAGCGCTTCTCGAAGACGGGCGGAGGTCCGAGTAGTGGTTTCTATAATGGAACGTCATGGAGTACGGTAAGAGCGGCCTGTAGTGAGTATAGCAGTGACTATATATGGGTGCATATTGTCCGTCACCCAAACGGATCAAACGAAATGGGGTATAACTACTGGAGCGCATCTTATAATAAGAATCGCCCAGCGGATGGCTCTGGTCCGTACTTGTTTGATGGCGGCGGCTGGGAATATCCACCGAGGACATACGGGCATGGAGCAATCCCTTTTGTAACACAGGTATACAATCAGTATCGAGTCGAGCATAGCTCTTGGGCTGATGAGGTTGCATGGTCTAACGATGATGTCGCCTGGTTTTGCGATGGGGTTAAAGCCCTTCCCTGGACGATTCGTGCGGAAAGCTATATAAAAAAGATAAGCTCTGCGGCACCTATCAACTCAACGACTGGATATGGACAAACAAATATCACAGCTCGTCCAGGTGAGAGAATTAATTATTCCCACGACTTGCGGGTTCAAAGTGCAAATCTTGATAGGCGAGTTTACTGGACATTGCGCGGTACGGGATTTCCTGATTCGTTCAGGACTACCGGTCAATCCTGGAGTGGGCCTACGGCCCTGAATCACAGTAGTGTTGCTCCGACCATTGCGAACGGTACGTTATTTGTGCGTCTTGGCCTTTATCCGGGCGGTAATCCAAGCTATACCGACTACACCGTGACTCAGATTAACGTTGGAAATAATCTTTGCCAGCGAATAGAATGGCAGCCAAGGGCATGGAATAATAGTAGTGCGGGGACGACTAGCTATCGATGCGCAAACGTGCCATACGCATATACACTTACTCCTTCTTTTACCGCTAGTAGTATCCCGGATGTGTCCGTCCCTGGGCAGACGCTAAATCCGCAAGGTTCGGTTCAGAATAGTGGACCGACAAAGTCATACCAAACAGACGTTCGCTATACTCGCATTATCTACCCTGCGGGATCTAGTGTATCAACACAGGTAGGCTCAAGTCCGGATAGTGCGTGTGACTATTACTCGCGTCCGTCTGGCTCGAGTTGTAGTTCATTGAGGACTGGTCCAGCAGGAGCATCTACAGATTGGACGAATTATGTCTTTAATCATGAAAGCGGCAACAGTGGCGGGGCTATTTCTAATCGTACACATACGATACCTTCGATCAGTAGCACAATCCCCGATAGTCTTGAGGCGGGCGATAGAGTTTGCTATGGTGTATCGGTGCGGGGCTACAATACGTCAACTGGCTCTGGTAAGACTCGTGCATACCACTCAAGGCTTAGCTGCACGACCGTAGGTAAACGGCCAAAGACTCAGGTTCACGGAGGTAGCGTGCAGGTGGGGCGTGGTTTTGTTGAGAGTAGTATCCGAGATGCATCGCAAGTCATTACGAGTCTCACGACACTCCAGAGCGTCCGTGTTGTCCCGTCTGACGATGAGCTTCGCGACAGATTGCGTAGAGCACAACGGCACTGGTTTTTTGGTACTTGTGCACATCTGGATTTTGGTGACAGTGGAACTAGTGTGACAGCGCGAAAAACAGCGTCATGCGCTTCAGGAAACGAAGGTACGACAGTCGCAAACAACCAAGATGGAGAGCCCCAATTTTTTACTGATGGATTGAATATATACCGCCCAGATGGTTCGATTATGTCAAATGGCGCAGGGGTCGGCTCGACATCAACGACGACACAGGCCGCTGCTGTCTTTCCGATTTCCGGTGGGCGTTGGGTTGTTATCGCAAATTCGTCCGAGACATCGGGTACTGGCGGTCCAGGCCACTTGCTGTATTCGATTGTGAATATGGCAGCCAATGGTGGTAATGGCGAGGTTGTCGCTGGGCAGAAGCGACGAAGTTTTGGTCCGACAGATAATGTGCTTGGTGAGGCCTTGTCTATCGCGCCTCGTAAGGACTCCGAGGGGAATGAGATCGGCTATTGGATTATAGCCAGTCTTGCTGGTACGAATACGATAAGGACGTATTACGTTCCAGAGAATTGGAGTGGTGGATCTGTCGGGCACACAAATTATGCGGTTGGAACAGCAATATCGAGCGGAAACAGGGGATTTGGATCGATCAACTTCAACCATGATTATTCTCGGGCTATTCTAGCGACAAGTATAAATTCCAGTGGAAGCTACGGTGGTGACTCAGTTCGTTTATTGAGGTTTAATCAAGCAACTGGCGCCGTAAGTGAGCTTTCAAATTGGTCGCTTGGTCAGATGACATACTCGGCCGATTTCTCACCGGACGGAGATTGGGTCTATGTGACAAGTCTCTACAATAGTACAACTTCGGATTTAACGGGATACGGGAATCTCTATCGCTATAAGATTGATGGACAGGAGCATGATAGTACGGCAATACGTAGTTCGGTTCAGCGCCTTGCCCATTTTGGCTCAGGTACAGAAATGCGTGATTGTAGTGGTATAGCTAATGGCGGTGGGCATGTTAAGCGAGGCCCTGACGGTAGGATGTACGTTGCAAATCTTGGGTGTTCTCGTATCGGAGTGGTTCAAAATCCAAATGCTTCTACGCTGAGTGGTGTGGCCTGGAGCGTCTCTGGGCGAGTACTTGCAAGTGGCTCGACGAGCACCTACGGGCTGCCGCAAACTGCTATCGCGCTGAAAAAGGATACATCGCCTCCCCTCTACACCTCCCGCACCTTCGGCTCCTACGCCGAGTACTCCATCTTCG
>CAYYWC010000005.1:0-82702 GCA_964475295.1 uncultured Candidatus Saccharibacteria bacterium | reverse complement strand
AAGATAACTCCTGCTGGAGTGGCGACCGTACTTGCCGGGTCGACAACTGCTGGTAACGCCGACGGAGTAGGCACCGCAGCAAGCTTCCGAAACCCGAAAGGCCTCGCGGTTGACGGTGCTGGCAATGTCTATGTCGCTGATAGTAACAACGCGCGAATTCGAAAGATCACGCCGTCGGGGTCAGTCACGACTATTGCCTCGGGAACGTACTGGAGTGCAGTTGCGGTTGACAGTGCGGGTAACGTGTACGCCTCAGGCGCGATGGGGCAACATTACATTCATAAGGTCACGCCCGCAGGCCAACTCTCAGTCTTTGCGGGTAGTGGTATTGCCGGAAATGCTGATGGACAAGGCGCTGCGGCTCAGTTTGACTATCCAGGTGGGATCACGGTGGACTCATCAGGAAATGTCTACGTCGCCGATGGATCCTCGAGTGGCAACTGTGCGATTCGAAGAATCTCACCAGACGGAAACGTCACAACCGTAACGGGCACAAACTCTTGCGCAGAAACAGGCGCAGGGATTGCAATGAGCCTTGCGGCTGATAGCTCAAATAATCTTCTCATTCCCGATTATTCTAATAATCGAATTAAGAGAATGACATCGAGCGGAAGTATGTCCATGATTGCTGGCGACGGCGCGCAGTGGAGCAGCGCGGGTGCTGTTGGCCCGGCCCTGGAAGTCAGTATAAATATGCCGACTGGAATCGCAATAGACCCGTCCGGTGCAATCTACTTCACAACAGGCTACGGAAGTGATATTCGTAAGCTGCAGTAGAAGGAGGCGCTAGTCACATTAGCGATTTAGACAGTCATTGTTCTGGTATTTATCTCTAACGCGACCGCCAAATGATAGCCGCTAGTGGTATTTCCAGAACAAATAAGACTGTACTGGAAATATATTTTTATGAAAGCATTTATTTTAGGCAATTGGAGATATGCAAGCATTGTTTTTGGAGCAATGGCTCTTTATGTCATTCTCTGTATCGTGATTATCGGCCAAGCGTCGTTGTGGTTCGACGAAGCGTACAGCGCACTCATTATTCGGAAGGATGTCGTTGCACTTATTCACACTACTGCGCTTGATGTACACCCTCCGCTGTACTATCTTGTGCTTAAAGTTTGGGCGTTCTTATTTGGGTCAGGAGAGGTTGCCCTACGGTCACTCAGTGTTGTTTTCGGCGCTGCTGTCGTAATGATATCGTATGGTATTGCACGTCAAGTTGGAATTCGTCGCTATGCTTGGGTCGTCCCTTACTTCCTCGCCCTCTCTCCGGCGTTAATTCACTATGGTGTAACGGCTCGCATGTACACGATGCTCACGTTTCTTGTCGTCTTATCAGTATCTTTACTACTTGCCGCACAGAGGGCTACAGACAAGAAGGGTCTTTGGAGTGTGCATGGTGCCGTTATCGGTATGGGATTACTGACGCACTATTTTATGGTACTTTACTGGGTTGCTCAGTGGTGTATGGTTTCTATGATGACTTGGAGGCGTGGTGAGCCTAGATGGCAAACCATACTGATGCCAAACGGCTGGAAGAGGTCAGTTGCCGTGGCACTGATCGTATCGTGTGTATGGCTGCCGTTCTATGTAACTACTGGCATTAGTCGACAAGTCCAAGGATTTTGGATACCGCCAGTCACCCTTGAGACAATCGGCAATACAATCACACGTACGTTAATGTATGAGCCAATTATTCATTTACCATGGTGGCAACTTGGCTTGGTCGTCATCTTGGTTATTACGATAGTGCTACTTATAAAATACGAGGGTATTAGTGGTAACTTCAGAAAAATATATTTTGTCGCAGCGGTGCCTTGGCTACTGCTTATATTGGCATCGCTGCCCCCCTTTGTGTCAAAATATTATGATCGCTACCTTGTGCCGAGTATGGTGTTTGGGGCACTCATTGTTGGTCTGTATGCGACATTTATTTTTTCAAAAAAAGGCAGAACTAGGCTACTCGCCTGGATAGTAGCGGGACTGTACGTTATCGTGAGCTGCATTGGTGTATTGAACGTATATATGCGTGGAAACTATAATGAGTTTGATGGGGTTACCTCTGTTGGCGAGATTATAAGGGACATTGAAGCCCGAGGTGACAGAGGCGTGATGATTGACATACCTCACCCAGGACTTAGTGCTGTCGCAAAGTATTACAGTAGTGCTGGGGCTGTAAGCGCGACATGGCTCGGGAGTAGCTACGAACTTCACAATACAAGAGTCGTTGAGCGAATCCAAAGGAAAGTAAAAGCAGGCTCTTCTATTTGGGTGATAGACTATAGAGAGGAAGTCTCAGCAGACGCTAATTCGGTATTGCCAATTCCAATATGGAACTTTATACCTGATAACTGGCAAATTCTTGATGAGATTCAATATGATGATTCGCGAGAGTGGCGCTCTCAGCGTGCGGTAAAATATAAGGTAGGTCATGAACAAGAAGATTTTTAGGATATTTCGAACGTATAATCGTGCGCTACTGTTTTTAGGTATTTTTCTGGTATTTTTCTTGTGGTCTGTGTTGCATTTAGATACAGATTTTGGCTGGCACCTTCGTTCTGGTCAGCATTTCCTTGAGTTTGGCATTCCTAAGACTGATATCTATACTTATACGGCAGATTATTTTCCATGGGTTAATCATGAGTGGCTGAGTGATATACTCCTTGCGCTACTGGGTAGTTTTGGCTCGTATACATTTATCGCTGCGGTCTACGCTGGGATGTGGACACTGGCTGTATGGATTGTAGGCAGGCGCATTCACCCCGCGTTGATTATTGTTGCAGTGCTAGGTATTTTGCCATTTGCAGGCATCCGCGCAATTACATGGTCGATGCTGGGATTAGCATTGTTGATACTCCTGTTGCGACAGAAGGATAAACGCTGGAGGCTTGCCATCCCCCTGCTCTTTTTGGCATGGGCAAACTTACACGGTAGTTTTCTGATAGGAATTGCCTACGGGGGTTGGCAGGTATTACGTGAAAAAAGCTGGCGTCTTGCTGTAATCGGAATCGTGGCACTTGGCGTCACGATCATAAACCCATACGGGGCTGAGCTCTATAGGGAAATATTTATGACAATGCTAGATCCGAATCTGCATGAACGTATCAGCGAGTGGGCACGCTTTGCATTTCCTGTTGGATCGGTAGTCTATACACTCGTGTGGCTTGGCATTACACTGCAGCATGGTCGAGACTGGCGAAAATATATCCGGTTTGATGTTCTTTTGTTCTTGATGTCGGTATCAAGTGTACGTATGGTACCTCTATTTATCCTTGTGTCACTTGCTCCATTATCAAGAGACATCCAGGCTATTGCAAAGAAAATAAAAGAGTCTGGTGCCACAGAGAAGATGCAGAAAAGAGTGGTGAGTATCAGTAGCTCGAGTATTGTTATTGCGGCACTAGTGCTGACGAGCTGGCCATTTTTTGTTGGTCATGACAATGAAACTGCCGATGGCTATCCCGTTCAATCAGTTGCCTATTTGACCGAACATCCGTGCAATGGACAGCTGTTTAATCATTACAACTATGGCGGATATCTTATATGGGCGCTTCCGAGCCATAAAGTGTATATTGATGGCCGCATGCCGAGTTGGCGGCACGATGGCCGTATGTGGATGGAAGAGTATCTTCGTGTGAAGAAAGAACCGAGCTATCGGAGCGAGCAGTTTGCACGGTACAACATTACGTGTGCACTTGTCGATAAGAGCTGGCCTATGGTGAAAGAGTTGGAACAAGACGGGTGGCGCATTGCTGTTGAAGAGGGATCCACTGTTCTCTTAGTGGCGCAGTGAAAGAGTGAGTTAGACGTTAGTTCCGCCTGTCATAGATCCATCAGTAAGCGAACCAATAACAAAGTTGACAATTGCGTAAGCAAAGATAGCAATGATCAGACCAACAATCGCATAAAGAATAGTATTCTTTGCGGCTGTTACAGCAGTCGCGTTACCACCAGAGATGATGTAGCGGAGACCGCCCCAGATAAGCATGATAACGCTAAGAAACCCAACAATAAAGAGCATCGTGTTGACGACTGTTGTGACTGCTCCGCCATCACCAAGCAGTACGCTTGGGACATCAGTACCACGTGCTGCCTCAACGCCATCCTGGACGGGACCGTCTAGTCCAAGTACAGGAGTAGCGGCCAAAGCAGCAATGACAAGGGCTGAAGCTGTGGACATCATAAGGTTGAGTTTGGCTTTCATAAGGAATGACTCCTGTATTATGCAATATAAGTTAATTATAGCAAATTATGCAACAAAAGTAAAGGGGTACCTCTAGAGCTGAGAGTGTGGTACTATAAAAAGCGTTACATCCTTCCTTATTCGATTAGTACGGAGGATTACCCAAGTGGCTGAAGGGGACGGTTTGCTAAATCGTTAGTCCGGGGAGACCTGGAGCGGGAGTTCGAATCTCCCATCCTCCGCCAGGAAGCTGTAATGTCAAAATCCACTACTCGGTAGTGGATTTTTTTGCGTCTTAAATATTGCTTGTGCTACACTGAATTTAGTATGAATCCATCGGACAATGCACCGGATACGAATAATACACTATCGCAGGAGACTGAGATAGCTAGTGGTGATGTCTCTTCTACTTTGCAGGCTGCCGATTACCCAACGGACTTTTATAAGCCTAAGAACACACAGTCTGATGGGAGTAGTCATCATATAAAGCAGGAACAACCAGAACCTAAGGTAGTAGTCGATAATCCTCCAGTTACATGGACCGCAAGAGAGGATGCAGAGCATACTAAGCGTATTGGTTGGTATATGACAGTGGTGGCGGTGGCGCTTGGGTTAATCGTGGTAGATATTCTCCTCCTAAAGTCCTACACATTTACGGCGCTTGTCGTCGTGATGGTTACGGCGCTCATAGTATACACGCGTCGCCCAGCGAGAGAGGTTAAGTATACATTAAGTAGCCGTCAAGGATTGTACGTTGGTGAGCGGCTATACCACCTGGCTGATTTTCGTGCTTTTGGGCTTGTCAAGGACGGTGATCGTCATTCGGTTGTGCTTCTTCCGACAAAGCGGCTTGCACCAGGTGTTTCAGTCTACTTCCCCGAGGAGGTTGGTGAGCAGATTGTTGATATTCTGGGTCAGCAGCTTCCAATGGAGACACTAAAGCCTGACGCGTTTGACGCACTGATTAAAAAATTACGTCTATAGTTGCCTACGAGAGGTGCAATATGGTACACTAATGCATGTTCGCGTCATGAAAATGACAGAAAGCACCTTCTAGTTACACTAGCGTAGCCATGTGCGTTTCGTGCATGACTACGTATATGCACCCGTAGCTCAGCTGGATAGAGCGTTTGCTTGCGGAGCAAGAGGTCACACGTTCGAATCGTGTCGGGTGTACCAGCGAAAATGACTCATCGAAAGATGGGTTCTTTTTGTTGATGGGGTGATATGATAGAAAATAATACGGATGGATGCAGGAGTGGTTGAACTGGCTTGTCTCGAAAACAAGTGTGCGCCCGGCGTACCCAGGGTTCGAATCCCTGTCCATCCGCCAGATGAATAATAAGCTCTTGAGAGCTTATTATAATGCCTATGCTTGACCTTTTCTGTTGTTTCCTCGTATAGTTTCCCTGGTTCTCCTTAACAATTCGATTCTCTTGACAGGAGGTGGTCGTCGTGACCTGGGTGGTGAACTATTGGCGCAAAATTATCATCGGTCTTGTGGCTGGTGGGGTTTTCGTTAGTGTCATCTTTCTGGCGCCAGTTGTGGCTCAGAAAGTACTGTTTGTTGTAGTAGGTGCTGTCGTCATGCTAGAGCTTTCATGGCAAGCTGCTCGCCGAGCTCGTCGGGTGTCCTCGTGGATTCTCGTTACGGTGCTTGCGGTGGTGATCCTGCTGGGACTGAGCGGCATGGTGCGGCTCGTGGAAAGTTCCCAAGGATCATGGTATATCTTTGCGATTGCCTGCAGTGTCGCAGCGACAGATGTCGCAGCTCAGTATATCGGACAGCGGTACGGTAAGCCTGGGACATTTTGGCCGACACTGTCGCCAAACAAGACCTTGCATGGCGTCCTGGGTGGATTAGTATGTGGCTTGGTGGCGGCAAGTATTGCGGCCGCAATGATTGGCGGTATCGCATGGCTTATATTCCCCCTCCTGCCTGCCCTGGCTGTAGCTGGTGACTTGCTTGAGAGTGCGGTAAAGCGTAGTCTCAATATCAAGGATTTTGCCAGCTATATCCCCCAGACAGGCGGACTGCTTGATCGAGTCGACTCCTGGCTACCCGTGCTTGCCCTTGCGGGATGGACGTTGGCGTAGCTGTTGTATGTAAGGAGAGCACAAGGCCTCGGTAGGAATACCGAGGCCGCTCTTTTAGGTTTTTTTGAACGAGCGACTGATGGACTGAAAGTCCTTTCGGAGGTCTTTTGTTTCGAAGATCGACTGGAGGTAGTTATCTGATCTTGGTGCAGCGATGCTGCGGATTGTGCGAAATAGTATGATAATCTTTGGTGTACTTGTAATTTCGGAGGCAAACTGGAGTTTCTCAACAAACTTCCCTACCTGCTCTCTCTGAGCAGTAGTTTGCGTGGGGCGAACGTACGTAATGAGTAGTCGAAAGATAATGAGCATGACCATAGCAACGGAGATACCGATTCCGATGGGAAGCGCTAGCAGCCACCACCAGGTACTAAGGTGTGTGAGCCACAGTAGGAGGATGATGAGAGTGGCCGTGATGATTGCTGCCCAAATAGTGCTTGTCCACCATAGTTTGTGGGCGAAGGCTGCGCCAATGGCGCGCACTGCAAGAAATAATGATTGACCTGACATACTCCTACTATACTACGTATAAGGGGCGCCTGTAGTATAATAGAGAGCACATGAGTACCCTGAACCCTCAGTCACGAGCGTTTGTCTCGGCGTTGCGTGCTGCCGAACGTTATGAGTTGAATCGCCAGGCTGCCGAACGCGACGCAGACCTCTTTCATGTAGTTGGTGTTGGGCGTACCGTATCAGTAGTTTACGAGCAGGTGCGCAACGCGGCTGAGTATACAGAGGAGCACCTCTTGCTCCAGCGGGCGATTCGTCGATTCTATACGCGTCTTTTCATTACAGGAGAAAAGCTCGGTGATACAGGTGAGGAGCTTGTCGTTGAACTGACGCTTGCCGGCTATATTCCGAACGACTCTGTTACTGTGGACAAAATCACTCAACTGACAGCTATTGCTGCAAGCTATCACGAGGTGTATCAGAAGCTTCACACACTCGGTACGCGCACGCAACGTGCTTGGTCGATTGAGGTCCTGTCTGTTGAAGCAGAGTCCCTTTTGCGCCCTCACGCGATGCGCGATGCGTATGAGCAGTTTGTGTTTGAGCATTTCAAGACGGCGATTGATCCTGGGGTCGTGTCTGAGGGTGCGAAAGATTTTGAGTTACTACTCTTTATAGCGATTCACAGGGTGTTATTAAAGTCAGATAATGCGACGATTCGATGGGCGCTTTTACGTCGCTTCACACAAGATACCACTGATTTAACCGCTTACAATCGTATTAACCAGCAGATTGACTCTCTCTTGGATCCTCGACGATCGCAGCAGCTCCAGCGTATTATTGGTCGCGAAGGCGCGATATTCCGTGTACTCGCACATATGCTTCGGGATGACGAGGGGGCGTACCAGACGATTGAGCGACCTGAAAAGTTCTTGTTGGCATTTGAGAATGCTGTCAATGCGTCGTACGAAGCAGTGGAGACGCGAATTAACAGGGGTGTGCTGCGGAGTATTATCTTTCTTATCATTACAAAAACGTTGATTGGTGTTGCGATAGAAATACCGTACGATCTATGGGTGCATGATCAGATTGCGTGGCTTGTATTAGGCGTGAATCTGCTCTTGCCGCCGCTGTATATGCTCTTACTGCGTCTCACATTACGAGTGCCGGACGCGGCTAATACGCGCTCACTTGTTGCGCAGGTCGACAAGCTGCTCTATAGCAAAACACCAGTACAGTACGCACCTGCCCGACAGTCAAAGCAGTATGGCGGCATCTTTAACAGCATATACACGCTCTTGATTCTTGGTATGTTCGGTCTTGTGTCGTGGCTGCTTGTGAGTATTGGTTTTGAAATTGTTCATCTTTTTATTTTCTTTATCTTCTTTTCGACGGCTAGTTTTCTCGGATTTCGACTCAGTCGTGCAACGCGAGAGCTTGAAGCTGTCGATAGTCGCCAGGATGGTGTTGGTATGGTGCGTGACTTTATCTACCTGCCGTTTGTGGTTGTCGGGCGCAAGCTTAGTGAGAGTTATGCAAAGCTCAATATTGTCGCGTCGTTTCTTGATATGTTCATCGAGTTGCCACTAAAGGCAGTACTGCGCATGGTACGACGATGGGACGCGTTTATCAGTTCTAAAAAAGATGAGCTATAGTAGACGTATGGAAGACTCAGTTTTTACCAAGATTATAAGGGGAGAGATTCCCTGCCATAAGGTGTATGAAGATGACCATGTGATTGCATTTCTTGATGTGCATCCACTGGCTCAGGGGCATACGCTTGTCGTACCCAAGCAACAAATCGATCACCTTTGGGATCTCGATGATGAAACGTATGAGTATCTTTGGAGGGTTACAAAGCGCCTTGGAGCGCATATCAAGGATGTATTGCAGCCCGTGCGTGTTGGTGTTGTCGTCGAAGGTTTTGGTGTGCCGCATGTTCACATTCACCTTGTTCCTATCGAGCACGGTGATGATCTCAAGAAGCAGCAAGATTTGTCAGGTGGTATTGACCATGAGGTGCTTGCTGCAACAGCCAAAAAAATATATATCGCATGATTCGGATCATTGCTGTCGGTAAAAAGCATGAGCCGTGGACGGAGGGCGGCATCCGACGCTACCAGGAGCGCCTGCGTAAGCCGTGGGATGTGGAGTGGGTCTATTTACCTCATTCAAGCTTTGAGGCCGTTAGAGCGCGCCAGGAAGAGTCTGGGCGAATACTTTCTCGTATAAAGGATGATGACATTGTGCTGCTACTTGATGAGCGTGGCAAGAACGTTAACTCCCCTGCCCTGTCGCAGTATCTTGATGAGCAGCTTTCTCATTCACAGCAGATTGTTGTTGTTATTGGTGGTGCGTATGGGGTGGATGAGCGCATTCAGCAGCGAGCCAACTTTGTCTGGTCGCTGTCGCATCTTGTTTTTCCCCACCAGCTTGTCCGTTTGATTCTTATTGAGCAGCTGTATCGTGCTCAAGAGATCGCCAGGGGTGGTGGATATCATCACGAGTAGTATGTACTGAAATAGAATTGACAAATAATAAAGCTTGTGCTATATTAAGATTGTTAGAACATAACAACACAAAAAAGAGAAACATGAATTTAGCACAAACAATTATCAATCTACTATCAATTACCTTTTGCGTTAGTACGGCAGGCAGTGTCTTGTTGCATGATACAAATGCTGACAAGGCGGCCCTGACGGCGGTAGCTAATCGAGTACGTACTGCCGAGAATCCGGTGAAGCAGCCGGGTAGTATGCCGCACACTCATAGCGAGCGTGGATCGTTACATCAGGCGATTCGAGATCTTAATACTGCACAACCACGCGTTCAACCGCGTAATCAGCAGGACAAGAAGTATGTTCAGAATAAGCTACCACGTGGACACCATCCATTTGATAACTACACATTGCCGGTCGTCAGCTGATTGTCTATACCTGTCGTACCTGTAAGATAACTATAAGCGGAGCGTCTTATGCAAACAATTCAACCACTTGGCAATGAAGCTGATATTCTCAAGGAAGCACAGACAGTACCTGCACCAGCTCATTCTGTCGAGACGGTCAGTGCGGCAAATCAGCCGATGAATCCCCCACTTCCAGATACGAGGCCAGATGCGTATCGTCCCCTACCGGGACAGCAGCCGATGTCATCAGGTGCACCTATTCATCATTCCTCAGTCGAAGCTATTGATTTGAAGCCATTTCACTATGCGCTACCAATACAAAATTATATCACTGCAACTCTTGCGCTCGGCGCTGCATCTGTTATTGGTGTAATGTTTATTACGACGTTAATCAGTGCGATGACCATGCGTAGTGCCGCGGCAAAGGTTATTGGTGCGGATGCAGCGTCCTTGCTCTCGATGGGCGCTGCTATTGATTGGTGGACACTTCTGACTGTCGGAGTTTTTGTTGTGCTCGGAGTTGCACTATTAAAGAATAGGAAAGGTATGCGGCTCCTGGCTATGGGTGCTGCAGGTGTCGGTGCGATGTATTTTGGGTATCACTTCGTAACGTTTATAGGGCGAGGCGGGCTGGCGATGCTTGGGAATCCACTTGGTACGGTGATGGTGCCTGTTCTTCTGCACTATGTTGCCGCACTGGGGCTGATGATTTATGTCCTCTACCATCTATCACGTGCTCGCACACAAGCTGCGTATCGATAAGTTGGATGACTAGTTACTAATAACAGATAATCCAGCCTGTAAGCGGCCTTCGAGAGCTCGGGTTTCATCGAGCTCTTTTTTGCTCGCTTCAACAAGATGAGCTGGAGCTTTGGCGATGTAATTCTCGTTTGCGAGACGATTTTCAAGGTTCTTGATGTAGGCGCGTGTTTCAGCGAGACGAGTCTCTAGATTTGACTGGTGTTCATAGAGTGTATCTTTGTCGACAGCAAGCCAGGCTTCTCGGTTGCTTGCTGCGAGGCGAAGACCTGTCGGTTGATCGGTCTGAGTGATATCTTGGGCACGCGTGAGGTGCTTGAGGACGGCGATATTGTCTTCAATCAGCCCGTCGTTGCTATAGAGTATCGTATACTTTTTATTACCAGGGAGTTCACTCATAACATAGCGCGCCTCAGTGACGAACTCTTGAACGCGCTCAAAGGCGGCTGCAGCAATCTCGTCGTAGTCATTATCACGTGGCCATTTTTGTACCATGATGAGGTTGTGATGCCAGTCGAGTGTCTGCCAGATTGTCTCGGTGACAAATGGCGCAAATGGATGAGCAAGCTTGAGGCTTGTGTCGAGTACCCAGGCAAGCATTGAGATATTATCTTGTTGTTTACTCACCTCGACATACCAATCGGCAACATCGTTCCAGATAGTGTGATAAACCGTTTCAGCGGCTTCAGCGAAGCGATAGTTGATAAGGTGATCTTCGATCTGTTCAGCTGCGGTGTTGAGTTGTCTGATAATCCAATGGTCAGCGGTTGACTGAGGTCTGAGTTCTCCTTGAGGTTGGTAAGAGTCGCCGATGCGCGATTCGATGTAACGGGCAATGTTCCATAGCTTATTACAGAAGTTGCGCCCAGCAACAATTTTGCTCGTCGAAAAGGCTTGGTTTTGTCCTGCGGATCGACTCGCAATGATTCCCATACGAAGTGCGTCGGAACCGTACGCAGCAACAATCTCCATTGGATTGATGACGTTGCCCTTACTTTTGGACATTTTTTGGCCATGCTCATCGAGAATAAGACCGTGGAGGTAGACATGGCGGAACGGGACTTGATCAGTGGCATAGAGGCCGAGCATGATCATGCGAGCAATCCAGGCATAAAGGATATCGACTCCCGTTTCAAGGACGCTTGTTGGGTAGAACCTAGCCAGCTCCCCATCAGTGAGGTAGTCGGTTGTGATGAATGGCCATTGACCGCTTGAGAACCAGGTGTCAAAGGTGTCTTCTTCGCGACGATATGTTGTTCCATTAACAACGATTTCTTTCTCGTCTACCCTATCATCAAAAATCCAATCATCTGGGTTAGTGACATTTTGGAACATCGGAATTGGAATACCCCACGGGATCTGACGACTGAGGTTCCAGTCTCGAAGATTGTCGTAGTATTGTATCAGCGCTTGCTTCTTGCTGGCTGGGCTGAATGTGATCTCCCCGGCCTTGATTGCTTGTTTTGCACGTTCTGCAAGGGGTCTGACACTCAGGAACCATTGATCCTTGATAAGCGGCTGAATTGGCTCACCGCTCTTATAGTCGTATCCGACTGTGTGCTCAATTGTTGCTTCGCCTCGCATTAGTTCTTGAGATTGGAGCGCAGCAAGGACTCTTTTACGTGCGTCAAGCGCTGTCAGTCCCATGAATTGCGGCGGTACGTTAATCATAGTGCCATCAAAATCGATAACCTGAATACGCTCAAGGTCGTGACGCTGCCCTATCTCAAAATCATTTGGATCATGCGCGGGTGTGATCTTGACGACTCCGGTACCGTACGAAGGATCAACATATTCATCAGCAATGACAGGTATCTCACGATCAACGAGCGGGAGCAGGACACGTGTGCCGATAAGATGTTTGTAGCGTTCATCTTCTGGGTGGACGGCAACGGCAACGTCGCCGAGCAGTGTCTCTGGACGTGTTGTTGCAATGACAAGCTCACCAATCTTGTCGAGTGTCGGATAGGCGATGCTCCATAGAGTTCCCTTCTCTGTTTTGTGGTCTACTTCGATATCAGCGTAGCTGGTTTGATACTTGGTGCTATAGTTCACGATACGCTCACCTCTGTAAATGAGACCTTCATCCCAGAGTTTTTTGAATGTACCGTAGACAGTGTCAATGACTTTCTTATCTAGTGTGAAGACGAGATGCTCCCAACTAGCGCTAACACCGAGTGCGCGAAGCTGTAGCTCCATATTGCCTCGTTGCTGTTCGACGAAGTTCCAGACCTGGCTATAGAGTTGTTCTCTGGCAAAATCAAAGCGACTTTTGCCTTGTTTAGCAAGCTCTTTTTCGTAGACAACCCATGTCTCGAATCCCGCGTGATCAGCACCAGGGATGTAGATGACGTCCCTGCCCTTCATGCGATAAAAACGAGCAAGAATATCTTCGAGCTGAACAGTGAGCGCGTGACCAGTGTGGAGATTGCCGTTGGCATTTGGCGGGGGCATGACGATGCTATATGGCTCACCCTGCCCTGTCGGTGTAAACTTGCCACTGGTTTCCCACATGGCATAGATCATCGGTTCGTAATTATTTGGCTCGTAGGACTTTGCAAGTTTCATCAATTATATACACCGTTCATTCGTTTTTCACGTGAAAAAAGCACACAAAACTACACAAATGTTTTCCCGTGAAAACATGTGCAATTTCCTCCTTTATTTTCACGTGTTTGTTTCTGAGTACAGTATAGCATATGAAAGGGTGTGTCTGCTATGCGAAGGCTATGAAGATTGCTATGGATTAGCGTCGACGACGAACTGTTTGATACAAGCGGTAGAGCCTGTAGCGATACGGATGGAGTGGTAGATCCCAGGTCCCAGGATAGGTGACAGGTTGACCGCCAAAAGATTGCTTAAACTTTGTAAAGCCAGCCCATGGGTGCTTCGGATCGTCGGTATCTGCGATACCGTAAAGGTCAAACGAGACAAGTCCCGAGCTCTTGGCATCAAGAATCATTTGTCCAACAAGGGCAGTACCGGCATTAAGTTTTCGATAGGAATCATCGGCTGCAGCGTGTGCATAGGTGCGAGTATCGTCAGAGTCGTAAACGAGCGCTACAGCGATAGGGGAGTCTTCGAATTCGGCGATATAGAGTACGGCTGCCTTGAGGGGCATAAGTGTCTGCGCTTGTGTCTGGAAATAGCTGTCGCTATGAGGCGTGATGTGATTACGTGATGCGACGCGAGAGAGCAGAGAGGTGAGGATGGTAATATCCTCGGGATTATAGCTTTTGCGGATTGACACGCCTTTTTTGTGATAATTCCTGGTGATATTGCGGCTATTCTGGCTCATCTGGGCGAGGATGTCATCTTTTCCCAGAGCCAGGTCGATGATTTGGGTATGAGCTGGCTGGAGTTGCTGGTAGGTGACGGGACGGAGTCCGCGCTGTTTGAGCTGGTCGCTCGTTATGCCGGTCGGTGGATCAATGCGAATAAAGTCGACGTGCTCTTGTTTGCCTCGTGCCTTGAGTGAGGCAAGTGCTTGGTCGAACGATGCTGTGTCGGTACAAATGGGTCCAGCCGGGGTGTAGAGGCGAGTATTAAGCGTGCCTGACTCTTTGATAGCGAGATATGACCAGTTGTCGCCACTGTCGGTGTAGGTGGTGCGGCCGAGGGATTCTTGGAACGCTTGCCATGCCTTGGATTGGAGGAATGATGTCATATTATGTTGTCTCCTGTACAACACTTCGCCACGCCGTCTTGGTCATCGAAAGACTCGGAACGACTTCGAGATCGTACGGATCGATAGGATTTGACCGCGAGGCGACATAGTAGCCAAGCGTAGCAATCATGGCGGCATTATCGGTACAGAGCTGTATCGGTGCATACTCAATCTCGATCGGGAGACGCTCAGAAAGCTCATGGCGAAGTTCTTGATTGGCGGCAACGCCACCAGCAATGACAACTGAAGCTGGGCTGTAGGTGGTAAATGCCTTTTCTGTCTTATCAACGAGTGTTTCAACGGCAATTCGTTGGAAACTGGCGGCAAAATCTACTCTCTGAGTGTCTGAGACGCGCTCTGGTAGCTGATGAGAGGGGAAGGTGAAGTCCACACCGGTCTCGCGCTGGACCGCCCGCAGGACGGCTGTTTTAAGGCCAGAGAAGCTAAAATCGTAGGCGCCTTGGACTTTTGCCTTAGGTAGCTGGTATTTGTGTGGGTCGCCTTCGAGCGCGGCCTTGGCGATGGACGGACCGCCAGGGTAGGGGAGGCCGAGGATTTTGGCGACCTTATCGAAGGCTTCGCCGACGGCATCATCGGTGGTTTGTCCCAAAAGCCCATAGTCGCCGTGGTCACGGAAGAGGACGAGCTGGGAGTGGCCGCCAGAGACGATAAGAGCCAGTATCGGGAAGGCGGGTTGTTTAGAGGGTAGTGCGAGATCGTCAATACTGTTCGCTTTTCCGCTCGACTGCTCGGTGATGAAGTTTGCATAGACATGCGCTTCGACGTGATGAATCGCATAGAGCGGTTTCTTATGGAGAATTGCCAGTGTGCGGGCAGCAAGTGTGCCGACGAGTAGCGAGCCGATCAGTCCTGGGGCATAGGTGACAGCAATGGCGTCGATATCATCCCATGTGCAGTCGGCATCAGCGAGTGCCTTATTGATGACGGGATTGATCATTTCGATGTGACTGCGTGCAGCTACCTCTGGCACAACACCACCGTATTCGGCATGGATATCGATCTGTGAGTGGACGACATTACTAAGCAGCCGCTTGCCATCTTCGACGACTGCGGCAGCGGTTTCATCACAACTGCTTTCAATTCCCAAAACTTTCACTATCTCTAGTTTAGCACCCAGAAGTGGTAAACTAGAAGTATATGGGTATGAAGCAGAAATTGGTACAGGGTGTACGAAAGACATTACCGCAGGGTGGAGTGCGGAACGTCGAAGAAATGTATCGACGAACGAGAGCAAGGGCAGTGTCAGCACGTTATGGCAATCCAGCGCGTGATCTGCGAGTAATCGCTGTGACGGGCACGAATGGCAAAACAACAACCGCAAACTATCTGAATGAAATCTTGAAAGAAGCTGGCTTGAAGACGGCGATGTTCACGACTGCAGTTATTGAGGTGGCGGGTGAGCGACAGCTTAATGATCTAAATGCGACGGTTGGCTCGACTGCGCGCATGCAGCGGTTTTTTCGTGATGCTAAGCGAGCAAAGGTCGACTACGTCGTGTTAGAAATTACCAGTCACGCTTTGCACCAGCACAAGCTCGCGACTGTACCGATTGAAGTTGCGGTCATGACGAACCTGACGCAGGATCACCTCGACTATCACAAGACAATGGAAGGCTATGCCGAGGCAAAAGCAAAGCTATTCAAGAATGAGCCTCGCTTTATTGTGCTTAATCGTGATGACGAGTGGTTTGAGTACTTTGATGCATTTCAGGCGAGCTCACAGAAGATTACGTATGGAACACATGATGAGTCTGAGGCAAAGATAGATTACGTCAAGCTATACCGGAAGGGTAGTGAAGCACGTCTTGTGATTGATCATCAAACAAAGCTTGAGCTCGCAACGGCGCTTCCTGGCAAGTTTAATGTCTACAACATGGCTGCTGCCGTAGCAGCTGCTTATATTCTCGGTATCAAACGGAGCGATATTGTCGAGGGTGTGGCCAATCTCGATGGTGTACCAGGACGCTTTGAGCGCGTGGTTGAAGGCAAAGACTACGACGTGATCGTGGATTATGCACACACATCTGATGCACTCGAGAAACTACTTGAATCAGTCAAGGCGACGACGAAAAATCGCGTAATTCTCGTGTTTGGTGCTTGTGGTGATCGTGACAAGACAAAGCGGCCGATTATGGGTGAAGTTGCTGCCAAGCTAGCAGATCGTATTATCCTGACAGATGAAGAAAGCTACAACGAAGATCCTGAGGTGATCCGCCGGATGATCTATGAAGGGATTGAAGCGGCGAGTGGCACCGGTAAGACGACCGAAATCGCTGATCGTCGTGAGGCGATTGAACGTGCTCTATCAATCGCAACCAAAGGTGATACCATCCTCATTACTGGTATGGGACATGAACAGTTCCGAATTGTGAATGGCGAGCGCTTGCCATGGAATGATGGCGATGTGGTGCGGGAGATCCTTGGCCGCAACAGTACTGAAGAGTGATACAATAAGGGGAATGATTTCTACTGCGAGAATCAAAAAGAAGCTGTACTTAACCGTGGTGCGGTATTTTCGTTTTTTTGCGAATATTTCGCTGAAGCGCTGGAAGCCACGAATTATTGCCGTTACTGGATCGGTTGGCAAGACGACGCTACTAAACATGCTTGAGGTGCAGCTGGGTGACCGGGCGCATTATTCACACAATGCTAATAGCTCGTATGGAATCGCGTTTGATATTCTTGGCATGGATGGGGTGCGTGGTTCAAAGTTGAGGTGGTTTTATTTGTTTGCGGCAGCGCCGATTCGGAGCTTGTGGTTTCGTCATACGCAACCATTTTATGTGGTAGAGATTGATGGTGAGCGACCAAAAGAGACTGAGTTTTTGGCAAGCTGGCTTCGTCCCGAGGTAGTCTTGTGGGTGAGTGTTGGACGTTCACATGCGGTGTATTTTGATGAGCAGGTGAAACGGGGTGAATTTGCGACGGTTGAAGAGGCGATTGTACACGAGTTTTCGTTTTTACCTCGTTACACTAGTCAGTTGGTGGTGTATGACGGTGATAGTCAATCGATTGCACGCACCATGCAAGAAATTGATGGTGTAACAAAAAAGGCTGTATCACAGCAGGCGTTAGAAAAGTATGAGGTATGGCCAAATAAGACGGCAATTACCGTGAATGGTACGATGTATACCTTTAACCAGCCAATGCCTCGCGAGATTTATGTGCAACTTGCGCTGCTTGGTGAACTGGCAAGTTATCTTGGTGAACCTGTGGCGGCAGATTTGAGTGGCTATGTGCAGCCACCTGGGCGCAGCAATTATTTCGTCGGCAAACAGGGCGTGAAGCTTATTGATAGCAGCTATAATGCTCACCTCATCAGTATGGAGTCGATCATCGATCTCTATAAAGAGATGCAGACTGACAAAAAATGGATTGTGATTGGTGACATTGTCGAGCAGGGTGAGGCGGAGGCCGAGGAGCATACGAAGCTTGGTGAGATGTTGCAGGCGGCTGAATTTGACCGATATATTTTGGTAGGCAGGCGCACACAAAAATACACCTACCCGCAGCTTGATACCAGCAAGTCGGTGACATTTTTGCGCCCCAACCATGCACTTGCATATTTACAGCAGGAGCTCACGGGTGGCGAGACAGTGCTGTTCAAGGGGAGCCAGTATTTAGAGGGCATTGTCGAGCATCTTCTCGAGAGCCCTAATGATACCGCGAAGCTACCGCGCCAAGAGCCTGCAGCTAAAAAGCGCCGTGCGAAGTGGGGGTTATGATAATGAAGAAGACGCTATATATTATTCATGGATGGACGTACTCGATTGAGCCGTGGACAGCGGTTGTCTCGATTTTGCGCACAAAAGGATATGATGTGAAGCAGCTACGAGTGCCAGGCCTCACGAGCGAGAGTGCCGAGGTGTGGGATATCGATGGGTATGTTGCATGGCTCCATGAGGAACTTGAAGGAGTCAAACAGCCGATCGTACTTGGACATTCAAACGGTGGGAGAATTTCACTCAATTACCTCAAGAAGTATCCTCGTGGCTTTGGAAAACTAATATTACTCAGCGCTGCTGGTATTAATGTAAGTAATCAAAAGATTTCACTAAAGCGTCGTGTCTTTCGTGTTGCTGCAACGGTTTTAAAGCCACTAAAATATATTCCGCTTGTGCGTAAGGTTGTCTATCGCCTCATTGGTGGAAGTGATTATGATCGCGCACCAGTAAACATGAAAAAGACACTTCACAACATGCTGGAAAGTGATAAGAACCTGACACTTACTGATATTGAAACGCCAACAGCCGTGCTGTGGGGAAACGCTGATTCGATTACACCACTGGCGCAGGGTCGTAAGATGGCGCATGATCTACCGCAAGCAACGCTTCGGGAGTTTGATGGGTGGGCGCATGCGCCGTATATCACTCACCCGAATGAGCTTGCTGCAGCAATTATTGAGGAGCTAGAGCGATGATTTTTCAGGCGTTAGGGGCAAAATATACAATCAGCATGGCCATACGACATCTTTTTACTAAGGGGTCAAAAAAGGACATTAGCAAAACAGAGGCGATACTGAAAAAACGATATCACGGTGAAGATGCCGTACTGTATTACAAGGGACGAGCAGCGTTGGCCGAAGCAGTTCGACTCGCGACTGGAGGAGAGGGTAAGGTGGCAATCAGTGGTCTTACGTGCTACAGCCTTGTGCAGGCCGTAGAGGCTGCTGGGTGTCAGCCGGTCTTTGTTGATATTTCAGATGATACGTTACATTTTACTGCTGATGAACTCGAAAAAACACTGAGCAGTGTATCGGGAGTAAAGGCTGTCATTATTCATAATATGCTTGGCATTCCTGTCGATATCAAATCGATTGCCGCCCTGACGCATAAGCATGCGATTGCACTTATTGAAGATCTGGCGCATTCTGCCGGCGCTACCTACAGTGATGGGCGGGAAGTTGGTACGGTAGGAGACTTTACTGTCTTGTCATTTGGTCGTGACAAGGCACTCGATACGGTGAATGGAGGCGCGCTTGTGGTACGGCAGCCAGAGGTTGAGCTTGCTCGGCCAGTCGATGCTGTTTCGCATGGAAATCAGCTGAGAGACAGGTTGTACCCCCTTATTGCCTGGACAGCCCGAAAACTTTACCCTATCAATCTTGGGTCATATGTGATGGCAGCAGCAATCAGAATGAAGCTTGTCATCCGGTCAGCAGATGGTGAGGTGACAATCTCTGAAGCACTTCCTTCGTGGCAGGCAAAATTGGCGCGAAAACAACTACAGCATATTATGACCACGGCCAAAGCACGGCGTACCAAAGCAGCAATGTACCTTCGAGAGCTTGATGAATTCGCACCAGCAGGGGCAAATCAAGATGGGGCAGCGTTGATTCGCGTGCCACTCCTCGCAAGTAATCGTGATGAGATTGTGTCTCATTTGCGTAAGTATGGTGTGCAAGCGAATGATATCTGGTATGACGTACCGGTGTCGCCTGTGCGTTTCTATAGCGCGATTGATTACCCTGAGGCTGATTGCCCTGTGGCGGTTCGCACGGCTGCACGACTGGTGAATCTGCCGACTCACGAGCAGATCTCGCATGTGCATGTTGCGCATATCTCACGACTCGTCCAAGAGGTGGCAAAGGCATGAACGATATCGATGACGTTCAGTGGCAGGATTTTGTAGCGACACGTCCTGAAGCAAACTTCCTCCAGAGTATCGAATGGGCGCGAGCGAATGAGCTTGTCGGCCACACGACTACACGAGGTGGTGTCAGGCGTGGAGGCGTGGTCGTTGCTGGTTGGCAGGGGATTATCAAGAATGCACGTCGTGGAAGATATCTGGAAGTTCCAGGTGGTCCGCTTGTTGACTGGTCTGACACGGATGCTGTTATGGAAGTTATTGAGCAAATTCGAGCAGCCGGCAAACAACATGCCTGTGTTTTTGTTCGCATTCGTCCACAAGTGACGGATAATGAGACAGCTCGCGCACAGCTTAGGGCTTTGGGGCTTCGTGAGGCGCCATTTCATCTTCATGCCGAGCACACAACTATTCTTGACTTGACACCATCAGAGGACGAGCTGCTGGTTGGTATGCGTCGACAGACACGGTATGAGGTTCGCCAGGCCGACAAGAAGGGTGTTGCTGTGAGCTGGCAGTCAGGCGAAGCAGCTGTTGAAGAATTTTTTGTCGTTCAGGCCGAGACAGCAAAGCGACAGGGCTTCGTGCCGCCATCACGTGATTTTCTTTTGGCGCAGATCGATGCGTTTGGTGAGAAAGCTCGGATATATCGTGCAGAGAAAGATGGTGTATTACTAAGTTTGGCACTGATTCTTTTTTCTGAGCAGGAAGCTGATTATTTCGAGGCTGCGTCAGCACCAGAAAGCCGCAAGTACCCAGGGGCGTACGCAATCCAGTGGCAGGTGATTCGTGATGCGAAAGCAATGGGCAAAACACGATATAATTTTTGGGGTATTGCCTATACGAACGATCCTAATCATCGCTATGCAGGCGTTACAACATTTAAGCGCGGCTTTGGTGGCGAAGACGTGACATATGTGCCGGCGCATGACATTGTGTTGAAGCATACCTACCTGAAAACATGGCTGATTGAGACAATACGAAGGAAACGAAGGAAATTATAATGGCATTTGAGATTCGAGATGTAACTGATAAGCAAGAGTGGGATGTGTTTGTAACTGCACATCCAGAAGCAAACTTTTTACACTCATGGCAATGGGGTGAGTTTCATATTTCACGCGGCAAAACGGTGGTTCGCCGTGGTGTTTATGTCGGCAAAAAACTTGTAAGTGTGTACGAAGGAGTTGTTGAGACCGCACGACGTGGCACACACCTCGCTGTGGCAGGCGGCCCAATCGTCGACTGGCAAAACGAAGAGGTGGTTCAATTCATTCGTGATGACATGAAGCAGCGAGGAAAGCTGTACAAATGCGCCTTCATTCGTATTCGCCCACAGCTAGAAAAGAGTGACGAGTCGTTGGCACTCTTTGCACGGCTTGGCTTTAAGAAAGCACCGTATTACCTCAGTGTTGAACATGCTGGTATTCTCGATCTTGAGAAGAGCGAAGAAGAATTGCTCAAGGGTATGCGTCAACGTCTGCGCCGTGCACTTCGTAAAGCTGAAAAGAACACCATTACGGTTGAGACGAGCACCAACCCCGACGATATCACAGAGTTCTATCGGATTCAGCTAGAAACGGCACGTCGCCATGATTTCACACATTTTAGCGAAGACTTCCTCAAGAAGCAGTTTGCCGCGTTTGCTGCGGACGATTCAGCAGTGCTCTATACGGCGAAGCACGAAGGCAAAATTCTCGCTCAGAACTTTATGATTTTCTACGGCAATGAGGCATCGTATCATTACGGTGTCAGTACCGAGCTTGGCACAAAGCTCTCAGGTGCACCGTTGCTGCACATGCAAGCAATGCGCGATGCGCGCGAACGGGGCATCAAGAGATATAGCTTTTGGGGAATTGTTGATGAAGACGACACAAAGCACCGTTTTTATGGCGTCAGTGTCTTTAAGCGTGGTTTTGGCGTGGATGAACTAAAATACGTACCAGCCCACGATCTTATTTTGAATCCCATTACGTATCGTCTAAATTGGGTTGTCGAAACGGTCCGTCGTACGCTGCGAAGAGTGTAGAAAAGGAGAAAGCACCTAGAGAGGCCCCCAAAGGGGTCTCATCTAGGTGCTGGTGCTCTCCGTCATGTCGGTATGATCGATAATATCTGCCGAGGCAGTGGCATCTCCCTGGTAGGGGAGATGGAGAATGACAGTGGCTCGCTTATCAGTGTCACGACACCGAACAGTGAGCTCATCTCGCCCGTCTGTCTTCATTTTCACCACGAGGGTGCGAAGCTCATCCAGGACAAGTGTTACTGTCGCCCTATCGACGTCGGTGTGGCTGATTAGTCGACGGATGTCGGCTGATTTTCCGATATTGCTCAGAAATTTCTTTGCCATCTCGACACCTCCCTTCGCTATCGAACGGAGAGCTTACTCATAATAGCATAAAAACATAAAAAATGCAATAGTCTACGTTGTCATTTCGTTAATCGCCAATGTTAATTGGGCGCGTATGATATCTTTACGGGCCTCCGTTGCTTCTTTGCTGAGACGTAAATTATCTCCAAGATCGTTATCTGTAAAGCCAGGGAAGAATAGTATTCTTTTGTGTCCTTGACGATTTGTTGCAATTGAATAGAGTCGTTTTGTCTCGGTGAAGTTGTAGCCACCGTTATTCTCGGCAAGCTGATCAAGGCTTCTCTTGACGTCGATATCATATTCGCCATTTGGCAATATCACGATAACGTCAGCACCACGAAGATCTTCTGTTGCGGTAGCAGCTCGATAAGGGACACTACAGTCGTCGAGAAGGTGCCTCGTTGCTGCTTCGGTGCGGGCTCCGCGAACGATGCCCTCCATAGTGGTGGCCGTATTACTGTCGTGTACAAAGTGATCAAGAACCTGATCACTAGTAGTTTGCGAAATGGCCGAAAAGGATTCGCTATCAAACGTGTACATGTAGTCATTCATGGTCTGGTTGTACCAGATAGCTTTTTTCTTGAGGGTGTTTAATTCATTCCATTCATGGCTGGGAAGCTTACCACCATCGCGGCGTCGACTTTTTAGCTCGTTGATTCTTAGAGATGCATGTACAACATACGGTGCGTTTGCAACGAGACGTATTTGGGCTGCTGCACGTTCATCAATGAGCTGCCCTTGCTGCTCGATTGATGTTTCTGCGTAGTGAGAAAGTGTCTCGGCATATTCCATTGATGACATCTCAAGCTCTTGTTCTTCTGTGTAGGCGATAAAGTCTGGTTCGTGTGTAAGGTTGGTGACATAATCACTGACCTCATCCCAAGAAGAGCTGGTTGTGAGTTCTGTCTCGAGGGTTGATACGGGAGCCGATTCGTGTGTTTGTGTTTTTTGCATGTTAGATCTAATTAATCATATACATTACAAAAAGTCAATACTATGACAAAGAAATTATTTCTAGCACTCGTACTTGACGAGTGCTAATTTAGTTTTGTATACTAGAGATACGAACAAGAAATTAGGAGGAATAAGTATGAGTACACCAATTACCCCTCTAGCTGATCGAGTGGTTGCCGTACGTGAAGAGGCAAAGACACAGACAGCAAGCGGTATCTACCTACCAGATAATGCGGCAGAGAAGACGGCTATCTTTACAGTGCAGGCTGTTGGCAAGACAGTCAAAGACGTCAAAGTAGGTGACCGAATCATTTACAATGGTTACGCTGGTGAGATCAAAGTTGATGGTGTTGACTATATTATTATCAAAGAAGAGGACGTCCTTGCGACGGTAAATTAGGAGGTTTTTGATGGCAAAGAAAGTATTCTATGATGATGATGCGCGTGACCGCGTATTGGGTGGTGCGAAGGCGCTGTATGATGCGGTCAAGGTAACGTACGGACCAAAGGGGCGCAATGTCGTGATTGCCAAAGGATATGGCGGTCCGACAGTAACCCATGATGGTGTAACGGTCGCTGAGAGCGTTGATCTGCCTGAGAATGACGATGAGACACTCGGTTACAAGGTCGGTGCAGAGCTCATTAAGCAGGCGGCGAGCAAGCTCAATAAGGTGGCAGGTGATGGTACAACCACGGTGACAGTGCTGACGTATAATATCTTGAAAGAAGCAAACCGCCTGATTGCGGCTGGACATAATCCGCAGGAGCTACGTAAGGGTATTGAAGCAGCTGGCGCAGAAGTCGTTGCGACGCTCGATGGGCTGAGTGAAAGTATTGAAGGAAAAAGTGATCGTGTGGCTGAAGTTGCAACAATCTCAGCTGGTGATGCGACAATTGGTAAGCTGATTGCGGATGTCATCGAGAAGGTTGGCAAAGATGGTGTCGTGACGGTTGAGGCTGGTCAAGGGCTTGAGCTTGAGGCGGAGGTTGTCGAAGGCTTTAGTCTTGATAAGGGCTGGGCAAGTCCATTTTTCGTCACTGACGCGAGTCGTCAAGAGGCGGTCTATGAGAAGCCATCGATTGTCATTACTGACGGTAAGGTGTCGGATGCGCAGAAGTTTCTACCGATCATTGAAAAGCTTGCGCAGGCTGGCAAGAAAGATATTGTACTGATTGCCGATGAGGTCGAGGGTGAGGCACTGAGTGTTTTGATTCTCAATAAGCTCAAGGGTGTATTGAATACAGTTGTTGTGAAGGCGCCGAGCTTTGGTGATCGTCGCAAGGAGATTCTTGAAGATATTGCAGTATTGACGGGTGCAACGGTGATTTCTGAAGATCGTGGTCTGACATTTGAGAGTGTTGGTCTTGAGGTGGTCGGATCAGCTCGCAAGGTCATCGTCGGCAAGGATGAGACGACAATCATTGAAGGTGCTGGCAAGGATGCAGCTGTGAAACAGCAGATTGCTCAGATCATCGCTCAGGCAGACAATGCAAGTAGCAATTACGATAAAGAGCAGTACGACAAGCGAGCCGCAGCGCTGAGTGGTAAGGTTGCGGTCATCAAGGTCGGTGGTGCAACGGAGACGGAGATCGACGAGAAGAAATTCCGCGTGGATGACGCAGTGGCGGCAACGAAGGCAGCACTTGCCGAGGGTATCGTAGCCGGTGGCGGAGTTACACTTGTTAATCTTGCGGCGGGCATCAAGGTTGACGGGGCAGATAGTGTAACGGCAGGTCGACAGATTCTAAAGAACGCACTTCGTGCACCGTTTCGTCAGATTATGATGAATGCTGGATTGAACAGTGATGCACTTCTTGCGCAAGTAGAAGCTGGCAAGGCGGGTCATGGCGTCGATGTGAATCATCCAGACAAGGGGCTCATCGATGTCAAGAAGGCTGGTGTTATCGATCCTGTGAAGGTGACAAAAGAAGCTGTGCAGAGTGCGGTTTCGATTGCGTCAACGGCAGCAACGATGGGCGCGCTTGTTGTGGATATTCCAGAGCCAGAAGCACCAGCGGCACCGATGGGTGGCGGCATGGGTGGAATGTACTAGGGTACTCTCTGCATAATAAAAAAGATAGTCTCAGTTACTAGGGGCTATCTTTTATTTTCTCGAAATATACCTTAGCTTACCGGTACGCTGATGGGGGTGTTCCATCTCTGTCAAGACGGCTATCCTATAAGGGGTATATACTATACTGTTGGCTGTTGTGGGTTCGTGAGGTAATCAATCTCTTTGATGATATCAAGAAGTGCCTGTGCTTTTCTTGCCTCATCAGTGATACTTTGTGCGGCCGCATATGCGGGTGCAACAAGTGCTCGATCATCGGTGCTACGAAGCAGTAATAGATAGGTGTCAAATTTTTCTTCTGGGGGGAGGTTGAGTTTATCGACAAGGGGTCGGAGTTCATTGATAGCTTCATGCTTAATCGGCTCAAGATCACTCGTCGGGGCGTCAATACTAGGATCTTGTGTCGGATCAACCATCGGAGCAGGGTCAGTAATTGGTGCAACTGGATCTGGGGCAAGCGGGGCTGGAGTTTCTTCAAATTGCATAGCAGTATCAGCTTGTTGCGATACGCCAGCTAAAACTTTTGCGAGCTCCTGATCGTCGCTAATTGGTTGTACTGCCGTTGGTTGTATGTCTACCATCTATTCCCACCCTTAACTAGTCTAGCTAGATTACTCTTATGCTTCTTTAGTGTATACTGTAACACAGATAGTACAAGTGGAGCAAGAGGGTGTATGTTGGATGATCGCAATGTATTGATGCGCAAAGACAGCAAGGGAATACTGGGTGCTGTAGCAAGTCAGTATGAGCAGGCGACACTTGCCGTCGAGGTTGCAGCAGCCAGTCATGACGCAAGGCAGCTCAAGCACGTTGTTGTGATTGGACTGGAGGCGAGCCTCTTCGCAAAAGTATGGCTGGACGATAGATTAGCTATACCTTTCGAGGTAGTCAAGAACCATAGATTGCCTCGATATATTGGTGAGTCAAGCCTTGTTATTGTCGGTAGTCTTTCGGAGGGAGACAAAGAAGCCCTCGCGATACTCGACGAGGTGCGAGTCTGTGGTGCACAGGTGGCGGTTGTTGCGGGCAATGGTGCTCTTGTGGACCGAGCGCGTGAATTCCATGTTGCACATGTGGTACTGCCAGACGACGTACAGACTCAATCGAGTATATCGACGATTGCGCAGCTTCGTGCGCTCGTAGCGTTACTTAATAATTTTGACATTGTTGGTGTTGACGCGCTTGATGAGATTGCAGCGGCAGCCCTGTGGCTGCGGGATGAATCAATGGTATGGGCTGCTGATGTGCCGACGGATAAGAATTATGCCAAGCAGTTGGCGCTTCATGCTGTCGGCAAGGTAGCTGTTTTCTATGGCGGTGAACTGACAGGACCGGTTGCCTATCAGTGGAAGACAAGCTGGAATGAGATCGCTAAGAATATCGCGTTTTGGAATGAATATCCAGCGTGTGGTTATGATGAGTTTGTGGGTTGGACAGGGCACCCTGTTGAAAAACCTTTTGCTGTCTTTGACTTTGTCAGTCATTTCGAGAATGAGCAAGTACTCAAGATGTTTGCCGTGAGCGATAGACTACTAAGCGGACGACGACCGAAGGCAGTTCGTATCGACTTACGAGGAGATACGCTGTTGCGACAGCTACTATGGGCAACGATACTCGCTAATTTTGTGAGCTTCTATGTCGCCATGATGAACAATGCCGACCCTGGCCCATCATCGCTTGCCGTACGGCTTAAGCAAGAGCTTGCGTAGATTGTTACTTGTCGAGTGCTTTTTGGTAGACACTGAGTGTTTCTCGTGCCATCTTCTCCCATGAGAAGAATTTGTGACGGGCAAGGCCACGCGCTTTGAGGTCGTGACGAATCGTATCGTCAGATAAGACAAGATCGATTTTTTCTGCCATATCATCGACGTCTAGTGGATCAAAAAAGAGAGCACCGTCATCATAAACTTCAGGAAGGCATGTCGAAGTGCTTGAGAGTACCGGCAGGCCAAAGCCCATGGCTTCAAGCGCACCGAGTCCAAAGCCCTCAAAGAGAGACGGCGTGACGTAGGCAGTCGCCTTGCTGTAAAGGTAATCGCGCTCGCCTTTCATGGCCTTGAGAGTAAAGTGGATATTTTTGTAGCCACGCTCTTCAAATATTTTCTTATTTGCAAGGACTGATTCATCGGGCCCATTGACAAAGACAAGTCCGAGGTCTGGATGTTTTTCGAGAAGTTTTTGATGAGCTTCAGCTAGGCGTACACAGTTCTTATAGTCGCTATGACGACCAACATTGATCAGGAAGTGCTCATATGGCACATCATAGGGGATGAGCTCGTATTGTCCGATATCTGCAGCCTCGTAGGTAACATGTACTTTCTCGGGTGTAATTTTTGCAAAGTCGACCAGATCATTCTTGGTATATTCTGTCGGCGCGATGATCTCGGTACTGTCGCGCGCAACGCGTTTGAAAACATAGCGACCAACAAGTTGCTTTACTTTGAATGCGAGGTAATTCTTATCGGAGTTGTAGACGCGAAGCAGTGTGAGGTCATGGAAGGTCGTGACTTTTTTGCCTCTGTAGCGAATAGGTTGCTGTGGCATGCAAAAGTGCACTAAGTCAGCATGCAGTTCGTCGAGTATTTTCTTAAACGTAAGCTGCTCGGCAAATGAATAGTCTGGTATATCGACAAGTTTTACAGAGAAGTTCTTTGCAGTTGGCTGCCAATACGCGGCATCCTTCGTAGGGATGAGTACGGTGTATGTATTTTTTGAGTCGATCTTCTGCAGATAGTGGAGGAGTCGCTCGACGTACGTACCGGTGGTCGTATTAATCACGCGCGCGTCTATGACAATACGACTCATTGATCAAAGCCTAGGCGTTGCTCTTCCGTCAAGAAGAGCCCAGTCTCCTTGTGGAGACGAGCAAGAACGCCATCAATAATCTTTTTAGCAACATTTTCACCGTAAAGATTGCCCTTTTTCATCGCTTGATTATTGTAGGCACCCTTGATGACTTCATAAATGAACTCTTTGCTCAACGGTGGTGCGGGGATGTTGCTGCCTGCAAAGAATGATTCAGCTCGATCAGATCCAAAGCGGATCGTCACCGAGGGCACGCCGACAATATTTGCTTCTTCCTGGAATCCGCCAGAGTCGGATACGACAGCACCTGCTTTGCCCATCGCAGCGATAACATCCTTATGGATTGCCCAAGCTTTTGAGTAGATGAAGTATTCTGGGTATTCAGCCTGCCAGCGCTCAATATCTTTACGAAAGCCGTACTTATCAATCGCATCTTCGGTAGAGAGTAGTGACAAGAAGAGTACGGTGTAGCCGTTTGAGATGAGGAGTTCGACAGATTCCATAATGGCAGTGAACCGTTTGAGGTCATAGATATTTTCTCGTCGATGGATCGACATCATGATAAAGTTGCCGTTTTCAAGCATCGGATATTCTGTAAAAATATCTGACGTTTTTGATTTTTCGATGGCGGCAAGCGTGGCGTCGGCAATGGTATTTCCGGTTACTTCAATCTTCGACGGCGCTACACCTTCTGCAATGAGCTGCTCTCGGTACATCTCTATTGGCGCCGCGCAGAAACCGCTGGTTGGTTCGGTCATACGAGTGTTCATTTGTTCTGGGAATGGCTCAACGCTCCCGAGTGAGTAGTTGTTTTTGTCTTGCATTGCTGCATAGTAATCATCCCAGTTGAACGTACCAGCCACGATATCATCATTGAACTGATGGTAGACTTCTTTTGTCGGTGTAAACGTACGAATGCCCGCCTCAACATGTACACAGGCGACCTTGTGAATCATAGCGGCAAATGAGATGGTGCTTGCTGTCGATGTATCACCATGAACATACGGGATAGGTACTTTGCCCGCATCGAGCAGTGCCTGGAGAACCTCGCTAAATCGTTCGATCATCTGTACTGTCTTGACAGGCCAGCTACCCTCGATGCCGAGACGGATGTCTACCTCAAGACCAAATTCCTCTTCGACACCGCCACTATAGGCGTAGTCATAGTGTTGGCCAGTATGGCAGAGCAAGACGGTCTCGCCACGAGATAAAAGCTCATGATAGATTGGTGCTTGTTTGATGATATCTGGCTTTGTGCCGATGGTAACAATGTGAACGTAATGGGCGTCGTTAAGTTTATTGAGAATATCTTGGGTGATGTACATGAAATGGACTACCTTTACTCATAGATTGATCTATTGTCTATTCTAGCGTAGAGTGTCAGTTAATTCAAAGCTGCCGATATGCTGTGTTGACGACAGCTTGTATCTTGGCGATGAAGACTGATTCATCGAAACGGCTTACGTCATCATGGAGTGCCTCTGGAGAGAAGGTGGTCGCTTCGGCGCGCTTGATAGCATCGACGATAGCGTCGACTGTTTGTTCGGTAAAGAATATACCTGTTTTTTTGTCATGGACAATATCTAGTGCGCCACCCTTGCCGTAGGCGATAACAGGACTACCTCCTGCAATTGCCTCAACAGGCGATATGCCAAAATCTTCCTCAGCAGGAAAAATAAAGCCTTTTGCCTGTGTGTAGCCTTCGGTTATTTCTGCTTGGTGTTCTGGGCTCGGTGAACCTTCGAAGAATTGGACGGTCGGACCTGCCATGGCTTCGTGCTTTGCTCGCTCGCTTCCTGTGCCGTAAACACGGAGCGGAATCTTGAGCTTGTTTGCGGCGGCGATTGCAAGGTCAATTTTCTTATATGGGATATGTCGAGACAACGCCATGTAGTAATCGGCGCGTTTTTTTGCTGGAGAGAAGCGTTTGGTGTCGACGGGCGGAAAAATAACCTGAGCAGGCTGATGATAGTAGTGCTCAATACGTTCTTTGACAGTTGTTGAATTACCGATGAAATAATCGACTGCTTGAGCGGCTTTGTAGTCGGCTTTTTTGAGACTCGGCACCATGAGTGGCATGATAAGTCGAACGAGCCAGTTGAGCTTGCCAAAGCCAGGATCAGCCTTGTACTCTTCGTAATGGCTCCAGTAGTAGCGGATCGGCGTATGGCAGTAGCAGATATGCACTTGGTCATTACGAGTTTTGCGGACTTGCTTCGCTTCGGCGCTTGAGCTCGAGAGAATAATGTCATACTCACTCAGATCAAGCTTGCGAAAGGCGTGGACGCGAAGCATGGGCATGAACTTATGTAGATTACGTATAAACTTCGGAAGTCGCTGGAGGTAGGTTGTACGAATATCTATGTCGTGAAACGCCGGCATGTTGTCGGGGTTATAGGTGCTTGTATAAATTGGTGCATCAGGAAAAGCTTTATGAAATGCCAGAACGACTTTTTCGGCACCACCCATATTAGTGAGCCAGTCGCAGACAATAGCAACCTTTGGGAGTGAATGGTCTTGCTGAGTCATTAGTCTTTAGTATAGCAGCTTTGTGTATATACTCTGGTGGGGCGGTGGGCTATCTTTGCCGCATAGGGGCCGTGCTATACTGAGCATATGAAACGGTTTATTGTAAGCGGTTATTTTAATCCCATTCACAGCGGACATCTGGATATGATTGAGGCGGCTGAGCGGCTAGGTGATTATGCAATTGTCATTGTCAATAATGATAAGCAGCAGCTCATGAAGAAGGGTAAGATTATTATGGATGAAGCGGTACGTTTTCGTGTGGTTTCAGCTCTCAAGGCGCCAGACGAGGTGATCCTCTCGATTGACGAGACAAAAAGCGTCGCCCAGACACTCCGTATGATTCGTGAAAAGTATCCTGATGACGAACTTATTTTTGGTAACGGTGGCGATAGAGTCTCAGACGATGCGATTCCTGAGGATGAGCGCCTAGCATGCGAAGAGTGTAATATCGAGCGAGTGTACGGCATTGCGGCGCTTGTTGACTCATCATCGCGCATCAATGAAGCGCTTGGTAGATAGGCGTTAGTGCCTTCTGTGAGGCCATACGTTTTTACGTATGTTGGTTGAGTGCTTCAATCGGGTGCTTGTGTGCTGCCCTGAGGGCGGGGTAAAGGCCAAAGAGGATACCGACGCAGCCAGCGACGCCAATGGCTGTTGCGGCCATATGCCAGGTGACAGCTGGGTCAAATGTCAGGAAGAGGCTAACGCCGAATGCAGTAGCAAGACCGAGACCACCACCGACAAGACCGCCAAGGAGTGCCATGATGATTGATTCAATCAGAAATTGCCACAGGATATCAGTTCGAGATGCGCCCAATGCTTTTCGAATACCTATCTCTCGAGTACGTTCGGCGACATTTACGAGCATGATATTCATGATGCCAATGCCACCAACAAAAAGCGAGATACTCGCAATGGCAGCAGTGACACCAGCGATGATTGAGAACAGCTGGCTTGTTGGTGCTGAAATAGCATCACCTGTGAGGACTCGAAAATCATGTTCGCCACTATGTTGCGCGAGGAGGGTTTTGTTGAGTTCAATCACTGTTCTGTCGAGTGTCGCAACACTGTTTGTCTGAAGGTTAATTTGCTGGATTTGTGTCGCAGGATTGATGGATCGAATTTGAGGAGGGCTCATGAGGGCGGCTGTATTTAGATCAAAGCCGTTGAAGTTGATTGGGTTCTGCTGGCGCTCTATGATGCCACCAACAGAAAACGTCTGACCTTTTATGGTGACGGCTTTTCCGAGAGAGTCTTCAGTTCCGAATAGCTCAATGGAGAGCTGTGAGCCGATGATAATGGGCGTATTGTCGCCTTTGATAAAGTCACCCTCTTGGAGAGAGACGTTGCTAATAGTAAGAAGCTCTGGTGTTGTGCCGACGATTGTGGTTTGTTCTGTCGACGTCTCACCTGTGATTGTTGTATGCGCAATCATGATCGGCGCCGTAGCGGTCACAGAAGGGAGATGAGCGACACGCGTAAGGTCGGATTCGGTCAGTGTGCTTGCACTTGTTAGTCCTTGTGTTTGCTGGTTGATAAGGTTTGTTGTTGAGGTCGATTCGGCGCCGGATCGTATGACGGCAATATTGCCACCGACACCATCGACCTGCGCTGTTATTGTTTGTGTTGCGCCGTGCGCCAGAGAGAGGACAGCGATGATGCTTGCAATACCGATTGCGACACCAGAGATTGTGAGGAATGTCCGGGTGCGATTGGCTCGCAGTGAGTCATGTGCATTTTGAACGTGATGGAAGAATACTTTCATGACTTTGCCTCTGCGGGCTTCTTGGCAGTACCAAGGGGTTTTTTGGCACGGTGGCTTTTCGTATCTGCTGTCACGACGTTGCCTGTATCAGTGTCAATCTTGCCATCAAGCATCGTGATGACACGGCTTGCATAGGTCGTGAGTCGGGGATTGTGGGTGACCATAATGATGGTATTGCCGCGCTTGTGGATGTCGGAGAGCTCTTCCATGATGATGTGGCTTGCGCGACTATCGAGATTCCCGGTCGGCTCATCGGCCAGTATAATCGACGGCTCATTAACAAGAGCACGAGCAATCGCGACACGCTGTGTCTGTCCACCGCTGAGCTGCCACGGCATATAATATTCACGATTACCGAGATGAAATGTCTTGAGTATTGTGCTTGCGATGGCAAGTCGTTTGGTTTTTCGCACTCCTTTGTAGGTGAGTGGGAGGGCGACGTTCTCAAGGACGGTGAGGCGAGGAATGAGATTAAAGTTTTGAAAAATAAAACCAATTGTACGACTTCGTATTTTTGCCTGTTTGCGCTGTGAAATCGTATCGACCGACACCCCGTTGAGTTTATATTCACCGTCAGTCGACTGATCAAGCAGCCCAAGGACATTAAGAAGTGTCGTCTTACCGCAGCCACTCGGGCCCATAATCGCGACAAATTCACCCTTGCGGACAGTGAGGTCGATACCTTCGAGTGCGAAATGCTCAGCATCGCCGATCCCGTATCGCTTTTTGATACTCTTGAGTCGAATAACAATTGGTGACTTCTTCTTTTTTGCCATAGGTTCTATTATGAAAGTTATCGCCAGGAAGGGCAACCATGAGCATGACGTGAAATAGACAATAGCGAATTTACTGCTAAGATAGAGAAGTCTGGATGGGTGCAAGAGTGGTTGAATTGGCACGCCTGGAACGCGTGTGTGGCGGCAACGTCACCCAGGGTTCGAATCCCTGTCCATCCGCCATGGTGCATACTTCTTAGTTTGCATATGTGCATGATAATGATACGTAATAAACGTGCCGGGGTTACCCCCGGCACGTTTTTGTGTTGTGTATGTGGCGCGTATATTTTATTTGATGACGCGAGCGATTGCCGGAACGAGTCGATCATCGAATACTGACGGAATAATATGCTCCGACTGAGGGTCCGGTATCAAGTTTGCGATTGCTGCTGCAGCTGCAAGTTTATGCTCATCAGTAATTTTCGTCACGTTGTTGTCGAGCGCTCCGCGGAATATGCCAGGAAAGGCAATAGCATTGTTGACCTGATTCGGGAAGTCACTACGTCCTGTCGCGACAACGGCTGCGCCTGCTGCTTTTGCTTCTTCGGGCATAATCTCTGGTGTCGGGTTGGAGAGCGCAAATATGATAGATTCTTGGTTCATTGAACGCACCATATCTTGTGTCAGTAGACCTGGTTTTGAGACTCCGATGAAGATATCAGCTCCAACGATAACATCTTCTAGCGATCCGGATACATCCCGAGTAACGTATTCGAGGAGTGCTTGCTTTTCAGGATTAAGGTCATCACGGTGTTGCCCTAGAGCCCCTCTACTATCAACAGCGATGATATTCTGTATACCATATGTGTGCAGGAGTTTCGTAATGGCCGTACCAGCAGCACCAGCGCCAATAATCACAACCTTACTATCTCGTAGGTTACGATTTGTTACCTTGGCAGCGTTGATGAGGCTACTTAGTACAACGACAGCCGTACCGTGTTGGTCATCGTGAAATACCGGAATATCAAGCTCGGCCTTGAGGCGTTCTTCGATTGCAAAACACTTCGGTGCAGCAATATCTTCGAGGTTGATTGCGCCAAAACTCGGTGCGATGGCTTTTATCGCAGCGACAATCTCATCCTCTGTGTGTACGTCAAGTGTTATTGGGACGCTATCAATATCTGCAAAGTGCTTAAATAGCAGGGCCTTGCCTTCCATGACAGGCATTGAGCCACGTGGACCGATATCTCCAAGGCCGAGTACGGCTGATCCATCCGAAATGACGGCCACAAGATTGTTAACCCATGTATATGTCTTAAGTTGTGAGGGGTCTTCTGCAATGACGCGGCTGACTTCAGCAACACCAGGTGTATAGTAGGCGCTCAGCTTGTCCTTATCGAGCGTGCTGTTGTCGCGGAGTGACGTTGTTATTTTACCCTTATAGTGGGCATGTAGGTCGAGTGCTAGTTTTTTGTAATCCATACTACTAGTATATATGAATACGCTATATATAGCGTTGTAAAAAAGCAACACCACACTAAATATGTAACAACAGAGGTGAGCATAAGAAGAATGGCGGTGTGGTGAAAATTACCCGTTTAAAAGGCTTGAAAACCATATATATAGGGTCTATAGTTAATGGCAGACACTACATATGTAGTAGTTTAATAAAACAGACATAAGTGCAAGAGAAAGAAGCTCGCTATCGGAGGGAGATTGATGGCGGTTTTCTTGCATGTCCGTTTTGGGATACTTATGTGTGAGGAAATAACTAACAAAAAGGGAATAGGGAGTGTATGAATACTATCAATGTGGTAAAGCGAGATGGCACCCGCGAACCATTTGACGCCAACAAGATTAACTTAGCGCTTGTGGCGGCAAGTGAAGGCTTGCCAGATCAGATTAGCAAGGTTGTCGAGGTGGCAAGTCAGTTACAATTGACATTATTTGACGGCATTACGACCGAACAGCTTGATGAGGCAGTGATTCAGGCGACACTACAGAATGTTAAGGATGATCCTGACTACGACAAGATTGCAGCACGTTTGTTGCTCAAGACCATCTACAAAAAAGTACTCGGCAACTATCGAGAGGACAGCGAACTGCAGGGTCTCCATGAGAAAGCCTTTCCGACGTATCTCAAAGAGGCGGTTGAGCTTGGTCTACTCGACCCACGAATGAGCGACCCGAAGGTTTTTGACCTGAAGAAGCTCGCAAAAGCACTTGATCCAAGTAAAGACGACCTTTCGAAATATCTTGGTGTTATCACGAATAAGAACCGCTATGCTCTACGCAGGGGGAGTGGTGAGCCGATTGAGGTTCCGCAGTTTACCCATATGCGTATTGCGATGGGGCTTAGTTATAATGCCGAAGATCCAACAGCAAGTGCTCTTGATTTTTATGAGCACATGTCAAATCTCGATTACGTTCCTGGTGGTTCGACGCGTGTTAACGCGGGTGGTGCACACCCACAGCTTTCAAATTGTTTCTTAATCAATGTCGACGATGACATGGAATCTATCGTTAAATCAGTTCGCGACACGGCATTTATTGCCAAGGGGACGGGCGGGATTGGTATCGGCTTTACAAAGCTTCGTGCGGCGGGAAGTCCAGTCAAGACAACCAATACTGAGAGCACAGGGCCAATTCCGTTCATGAAAATGATTGATACGGCATTATTTGCAGTAAGTCGCAAAGGTAAGAAGGCGGGTGCGGCAGCACTGTATATGGAGAATTGGCACCTCAATTTCCCACAGTTTCTTGACCTCAAGCAGAATTCTGGTGATCCGTATCTTCGTACGCGATTTGCAAATACAGCAGTGTTTATTTCAGACGAGTTTATGAAGCGTGTCGAGAAAGACGAAGACTGGTATCTCTTTGATCCGGCAGAGGTCATGGATCTTACCGAGCTATATGGTGCAGAGTTCTCGAAGCGGTATAAGGAGTATGTCAAGCTCGCAGAAGCTGGCAAGCTTCGTAAGTTTGAGAAGATTCCTGCTCGTCAGCAGTTCCGAGCAATTTTGATTCAGCTGCAGGCAACCAGTCACCCATGGCTCACGTGGAAGGACACAATTAATGTTCGTGCGCTCAATAACAATACTGGTACAATCCACCTATCAAACCTCTGTACTGAAATTACGCTGCCGCAAGATGGTGACAATATTGCAGTTTGTAACCTCGTCAGTATTAACCTCTCCGCACACCTAAATGAAGATAAGACATGGGACTGGGATCGTCTAGCTGATAGTGCGCGCAGTGCCATTCGTCAGCTTGATAATTTGGTTGATATCACTAATCTGCCAGTGCCAGAGGCGATGCACGCTAATAGCCAGACGCGAGCACTCGGACTTGGCTTTATGGGGCTCACTGATGTTATCGAGAAGCTCGGCTACAGTTATGAGTCGGAAGAAACCTATGATCTCATTGACCAGATCGCTGAGTATATTAGTTATTATGCGATTGACGAGTCAACTGAACTTGCAAAGAAGTTTGGTAGCTATCCAGCCTTTAAGGGGAGTGGCTGGAGCAAGGGAATCTTGCCGATTGATACGATCGACGAGCTTGCAACTGATCGCAAGGTGAAGGTTGCTATTGATCGCAAGACACGTCTTGACTGGGAGAAGCTCCGCGGTAAGGTAAAGAAGGGTATGCGTAATGCGACACTCATGGCGATTGCACCAACTGCAAATATTGCTCACATTGCAGGAACTACCCCTGGGCTTGATCCTCAGTTTGCACAGATCTTTAGCCGCTCGACTCTGAATGGTAAGTTCCTCGAGGTGAATGCAAATCTTGTTCGTGATCTCAAGGCACTTGATCTGTGGGATTCACTCAAAGAAGAAGTGTTTGCTAACCAAGGAGATATTCAGAATATCGAAGGCATTCCAGAAGAGCTTAAGCAGGTCTACAAGACAAGCTTCCAGCTTTCGCCATATGCGTTTATCGAAGTTGCTGCTCGTGCACAAAAGTGGGTCGATCAAGCGATTTCACGCAATATGTACCTCGAAACACGTGACATTGATGAGTATGTAAAGATCTACACGGAGGCATGGAAGCGAGGCCTCAAGACGACCTACTACCTACACGTAAAGCCACGTCACCAGAGTGAGCAGACGACCGTATCGGTGGAGAAACTTGCTGCGCAGAAAGTTAAAACACAGAGTGGTGCGAGTCGCGGGTTTGGCTTTGCTAAGAGAAGTTCATAGGTATGGATGATACAAGGGCCGGTGCAGAGATGCGCGAGTGCTCAACGGGTTCAAGCAAACAATATAATAGTACAGCGGAGGATAAATAATATGTCAGACTATCAACACCCAAAGAATGGTATTTTGGGATCAGGGCTTCGCGATGGCCTGAGCCTTCACCCGATTCGCTATCAATGGGCAATGGATCTATACGACCAGGCAGTCGCAAATACGTGGTTTCCAAACGAAGTACAGCTCGTGCAGGATCTCGCTGACTTTGAGAAGCTAACCGATGAGGAAAAACATGCGCTCAAGACCGTGATTAGCTATCTCAATCCGAATGAGCTACTAATCAATAAGTCGCTAGCATTCGGTATCTATCCGTATGTCGAGCCAGCTGAAGCGCAGCTCTATCTCTCGAAGCAGATGTGGGAAGAGGCAAACCACTTCATGACATTTGAATACATTATTGAGACATTTCCGTTTGATCGCGAAGAGATTTATGCGGCTGGATTTGGTAAGAAATCACTCGCTGATAAGGCTGATTTCCAGAATAAACACCTTGAGGTGATGCTCGATCCGAATCTTGACATCTATAGTCTCGAAGGCAAGAAGGATTTTGTTCGTTCACTCGTCGCGTACAATATCGTGCTTGAGGGAATTTGGTTCTATTCTGGCTTCATGGTTGGTATGAGCTTCCGCCAACGCAACCTTCTTCGTAATGTTGGGTCGCTTCTCGATTGGATTACACGCGATGAGAATCTCCACCTGACCTTTGGTATCAATCTGCTCCTGACAATTATGGATGAGAACCCAGGACTCCAGACACAGGAATTTGCTGATGAGATTCGGGCATTGATCCTTGAAGCGGTTGAGCTCGAGAAGGCATACAATGAAGATATGCTTCCAAAGGGTATCCTTGGGTTGAACGCTGATTATGTCAATCAATATGTCATGCACATGACCGACCGTCGTTTGGTAGAGCTCGGATTTGAGCCAGAGTACAATGTATCCAATCCTGCCAAGTGGATGGCAGCGGCGAATGACACGCTCGAGCTGGTGAATTTCTTTGAGAGTACAAATACGAGTTACGAAGTAAATACGACAAAATAGAGCACCTATGAAGACGGAAATTGAAGCAAAGTTTGTTGATGTCGACATTGCAGATATTCGTACACGACTTGAGCGATCCGAGGCAGTGTTGGAGCAGCCGATGCGCCTGATGCGTAGGCAGGTGTTCTATCTTGTTGATCGTAACAAGGATGCGTATGTACGTGTTCGTGATGAGGGTGATAAGGCGACAATGACCTACAAGCAGTTTGATGAGATTGGACTGCATGGTGCAAAAGAGATTGAGGTTGTGGTGAGCGACTTTAAAGATGCACGCAGTATTTTGCAAAAATCTGGTCTCGTGCCAAAGAGCTATCAAGAGACGCGTCGCGAGACGTGGAAATTGGGCAACGTAGAGGTCGTGATAGATGAATGGCCATGGCTGCGACCATTCATCGAGATTGAAGGTGAAAGCGAGCGAGTTGTGCGCGATGCCGCTACAGCACTTGGCTTTGACTGGAGTGACGCAGTATTTGGCGCGGCAACAGAAGCGTATCGTCAACAGTATACTAATTTGCCATCAGATTTCATTATGGACGATGTGCCTGAAATAAAGTTTGATGCGCCGCTACCAGAGAGACTGAGAGGATAGTATGAAGATTACACTTTGTGGATCAATGCAATTCGATTCAGAGATGACGAAACTTGCCGATGAGCTTCGCCGTCAAGGACATGAGGTAGATAAGCCGAATGTTGTTGAGGGACATGTCTATGAGGACAATCTTGATGCAAACGCGGTACTCAAGCGGGGATTTATCGATGAGCATTTTGCAAAGATTGATATGTCTGAGGCGATTTTGGTGGTAAATGAAAAGAAAAACGGTATTGATGGGTATATTGGCGGCAATACACTGATTGAAATTGCCTATGCGTATCAACAGGGGTTGAATCTCTTCTTGCTCAATCCTGTGCCAGAGATGAGCTATGCTGATGAGATCAGGGGTATGCATCCGACTATCATTGATGGTGATATTGCAAAGATACATGCATACGAAGCGTCCTTGCCACTTGTCTACATGAGCACAGAGAGCGCGCTGAAGCATGCAGCTGTGAGTCGTGCAATGCGACGAGCGGGTGTGCCTGTTCGTGTTGAGGGAAAGAAGGTGGACTCAGGTGTCAATGAGCAGCCGATGACAATGAACGAGACATATGATGGTGCCAAGAATCGTCAAGAAAATTTACGAGCACTGAATGCGACAGCAGATTATCTCGTGACGGTCGAGAGTGGACTGTGTCAGCCGCTTGCGTCAAGTGGTACGTACGGGTGCAACGCGGTCATTATTGAGCCGGCTGGAGCGGCGGCACGGGTAGGGTTTGCGATTGATGCAGAATTTCCACCAGATACTCTCGAGCAAATCCCGTCTGTGTATGCTGATTTTGGTGTTTGGGCACAGGAAGTTCACGGGGCAGCCGAAAAAGATCCATATCCGTACATTACAAATGGTCGCTTAACGCGACGAGATACGATTGAGTCTGCTATCTATAATGTCGCGATTCAATTAGAGGAGAAGCGAACATGACCGAGCAAGCACGGGCGGTATTTGATGAGCATGTTATTGGTGCGATAGCGACAGTAAATCATGACGGATCACCATGGGTAACACCGCTACATATGGTTGCAGATGATGAATATGTGTATTGGTTTTCGAAAGAGACGGCAGTGCATTCACAGAACATTTCTCGGGATAGCAGGGTGAGTCTATCGCTATTCTCACCTGATGACAGTAGTGGTCGGCGAGGAGTTTATATTAATGGAAGTGCCACGCTCCTTGTCGATGACGATGATCAGCATGCGCGAGAGGTGTTGACGGCGCGTACAGGAGTGCCGTTAGAGGTGTTTGCCAATGACACTGCCTATAGGCTACCTCTGGGACAGTTTGATAAGGAGAAATCCACAGGTAGATGTTGGTATTTTTACAGCTAAAAATGCTAGACAAACGCTATATGTGGCGTATAATTAAACATAAGCAACGCTAAAATGAACATGTGCATCAATAGGGGGAACGAACATGAATGCATCACAAATTTTAACAGACGACATGACGCTGGAGGAAAAACTCGCAGCAATCGATCAGGCAATGGCGAACGCACAGGCTGATGCAAGCGCAAAAGCAGCCGCAAACGGCACAGCATTCGCACCGCTTGATCCAGCTGATCTCACCATGTGTGACGGCTGCCAGTAAGAGGTAGATCGAAATGTAAAATATCCCGCAGGGTAGAGGCGGGATATTTTTTATGAAGAGCATGCTACTATGAGAGTATGCGACGAGTAAAGCGAGAAGGCTCGAGTGCAAAATGGTACACAGTTCTTTTTGCCGCCCTTATTCTCTTTTTTATGAGTACGATTCTTTTGCAACAAGCGTCAAATGCAGTTGTATCGAGTAGCTGGAATGATGTCTACGATACGATTGTGGATACGCGGGTGCGTGTTCCTAATATCGGGGCAAGCTGGCATATGCCTGGATGTGCTGAACGTCGGGTGACGGTTGAGCGGCTTGGTGCAGTTACCGATGTGGATGCTTGCGTGAGCAGCGAGGCCGAGATTGAGCTTGCAGTCTTTTTAGCTGGACCAAGCTTTACGATGTACGCGTTGAAGCTGGCTGGCGATAGCAATTTTCATCAGGTGCACGAGCTTAATGGAGGACCATTTAACCCCGTGTTGCTTTCTGATGGAGGTCTGCTTGTGGCCTCTCCTGGGCATCAGGGGCAGAATGTACTCAATATGATACGACTGAACGCAATAGCAAGTAGAGTCCAGTCGCAGACGACACAGATAGGCGGCAATCAGCAGGTAAAGACATATACAATGAACGTTTTGACGGACCGACTTGTGCATGATGGCGAAGGACCGGTCGCAGTGCGACGCATTGATATATCGCACAATCAGGAGTATGCGGCAGTGGAGGTACTTGGCAAGGGTGTAGGAATTGTGGACCTTGCGACATTGAGACTGCGCTACATTGCGACAGATAAGCCATCAGGCTATGGAGATATAAAGGACGCACTACGGTTTGCGATTTCTGATGATGGTACGCACGTTGCGGTGGTCGGTACGACGCAAAAGATTGGAAAAATGTATTTTGTTGATCAAGATTGTGGGCAAGATACCTATACTCCGACAGAGTCGCTAAAGACGTGTGGGTATCTTGATTTCTCAGAGAAACTTCGCTCCGAGGGGGATCTAGAGGGTACGGTACCATTCTATACTTTTTTTGAAGATCGTCTGGATAGGCTTGTCATCTGGTCACATAATGAATCTGAGGGTGGCAGGATATATGAGACGACGGTGAGGCCCGACATGACGAAGAAGCGGCTGACGTATTTGGCTATGGGGGACTCGTATTCGAGCGGAGAGGGGGATATTGAGCGAAAGGCGGACGGGTCGTCGTATTATATGGCCGGAACGGAAGGGGTGCGGCAATGCCATGTAAGCACGAGGTCGTATCCGTTTTTGTTGCGTGACACGTGGGGAATTGATAGGGATGCTATGAAATCAGTGGCGTGCTCTGGCGCGCAGGTGCTACCCGATTATTACGGACGGCTAGAGGGGTACCTTGGACAAGGAGAGCGATTGGAGGGTTGGAGTAGTGTCATCAGTGCACAGAATGAAGCTCTTGATGAATTTATCCCTGGTCGTGTTCCTCAGCTTGAATTCGTTAAACGATATCAGCCAAAAATTCTTACTCTAACCGGGGGAGGTAATGATATCGGATTCTCGCGTATACTTGAGGCTTGCGCAACGTATTATTTCGATTATGCAGTGGCTCCTGTACTGAGTGAGTGTAGCTATGCTACGAAGAATTCTGCAACACAGAATATCTTGATTGCTTCGATAGACACGCAATATTTATTCACAAAACGCCTCATCGAAAGGATTAAAGACGAATCACCAGGCTCGAAGGTGGTACTTGTCGGCTATCCAAGCTTCATTAATGACGGGTTAAGTACCTGCACTCCAGATGTAGGATTTTTAAGGATGAGCGAGCGCAAGATGGTGAATGATATGACGATGCGACTTAATCAAGCCTTACAGCGAGCAGCGTATGATACAGGAGCTTCGTTTGTTGATATCGAACAGAGTTTGGTAGGCGGGCGACTGTGCGAGGGAAGTGAATATATGACTGGTGTATGGGACTGGCTTCGTCAGCGCGCTATTGACGAAGAACGGTTTCATCCGAATGCAGAAGGGCATAAAAAGATTGCTCAAGTCATTAGTGATGCAGACGTGTATGCTAGAGACCGTATTTCATCTTCTGGCTCATTTAGTCCCGATAGTAGCCTAGTCGAGACGCTCATGAAAACTGTAGTAAGAGGAGGGGTCGTCATATGGAATGCCAGTGTAAATTTTGAACTTGATTCAGGGCAGTTTGCCCCAAACACTACCTATGCAGTAACTGCCTACTCAAAACCAAAGCAGCTTGGCACATTCAGGACGAATGCCGACGGTTCAATTCGTCAGAGAGTCTCATTTGATGGCGTGACACCTGGGCATCACATGGTAGTTTTAGAGGGAACAGGTGTCAACGGTGAGCCCGCGAGGGTTTATCAGTTTATCGAGGTACATGTTTCGCAGAACGATGCAGATGGTGATGGGATTCCGAATGACAAGGATGTTTGTCAGTTTATGCCGTATCTTTACGACGAAAAGGGGAGAGATGTATGCCAGGTTAATCACAGTACAGACAATGAAGTTCGAGATGATCCGCGAGATATAGCAGAAGAGGCAAGCGTCAGGAACGATGGGTCTGACAGCGCTACCTCTGATAATGAGAAACGGCGAGTTGCAATACCTACGAAAGATCCTGAAGATACGCAAAATGAGGTTGCACAAGATAATTCTCAATCTACTCTTCCTACCGATAAAAAGCCTTGGCCAGCAATTCTCATGATTACAGCAGTCACCCTTTTTGTTATAGTAGGATTAATCACAGCTATCACCATCCGGAGACATCACCATGAAAAATCAACCACAACAATCTAAACCAGCTACCAAGAAACCTCGTCGCTTTATCAAGATTGCTATAATTTGTGGCGTCATTCTTGTGGCAATTACTGCCATAGACATTTTTACAGTTGCCGGCGGTAATATACGTTATTACGCCAAGTGGGTAGAGTGTGGGGAGAGGCCGTATAGGAGAGCTGCACTACCGGCGGGTATTCCGTACTATCAGACAACGCCAGTCTTCTCTCTTTTCCGTAATCATCATGTTTATTACTGCAATCCTCTTGAAGCCGAAAAGGCAGGGATCTCCGCCAGTCAAAATCAATATGAGTTTCCAGTGCTAAAAGAGCAGGGATTACCGCCGCCACGAGTAGGTTTCTAGATTAAATGCGATGATTGAGGATTCCAGGGACAATCCTTGGAATCTTGAAATCCTGGAGAAAGCGCCATATTAGAAGGAGAGAATGACGTGAGCAAGGTGGATAAGATCAAAAAGCCTAGTCAATTGCCCACTATTAGTTTTTGGATTGCAACTTCACTATGGCTGCTATCATTCGTGTTTTTTGTTATAATTTTCGAAGTTTTTGAGGGTCGACAAAGAGCGCCGTGGTTTGCATTGGCTATGATTTTGTCACTTGCAACGACGGTGATATCTATTGTTGCAACAGTAGCTAATAAAAGCTTGGTGTTGCGTGCAGTTTCAATTTTATGTATCGCCTGGTCTTTGTGGCAATTCTATTGGTCGGCTATGTCCACGCTATTGAGTATGGGGGGACTTTAAAGCCGACGATATTTTTTGCTGCTTCTATCGGTGTCATTCAGCTTTAAGCTTAGTAACCTAATCGAGATTGCAGGAACTTAACTCCTAAATTAAAATGAGTGTGAAGGTAATTAGATTTTGGGCAACAGAGTTTAACCCGTACTGTCATCGAGGAGCGTCAGTAGTCAGGAGGGTGGACTGTCCTTGTGGTATATCTTTGGCGGAATCTTTTTGGTGACTGGTTTGTTAGTGGTTGTATGTTTCATCAAGATATTTTATAAAACTGGCAAGCGTGCCAGAAGGAGAAAGCTATGAATAAGAAGATGAATACCATGTCCAGAGCACAGAAAGCTCTCTTTGTAGCGATACTAACAATAGCTCTTAGCTCAATTCTTCACCTATGGAGTAAAACACCACCCGATTATATGTCGACGGGGACTCTTTTTGGTGTTTTCTTTGTTGTATATATATCGTTTTTAGCATATTTCGTTTATGCATCATGTAAATATGCAGGCTGGATAAGGACGACATCAATCGTCATGGCGGTTGTATGTGCTGTGATGGCGGGATACGATTTTTTTGTTGTTTCTCTTGGCGCTATGTAGTTTCAGGCTTAGTTGGGATAACGAGGTGAGTATCAAGAAGTGTGAATTCGAGAATTATCCTTAGCGCTGTGCCTGTCAACTTATAAGTAAAGACACCAAACATTTCATAAAGTTAATAAGGCGCACCAGAAGGAGGAGATGTGAGTAGGAAAAGAAATGCGAACGGCAAGTTTGTAGGCATCAGCTTAATGCTTGCTGTGACTGTTGGCGTTAAGTATGGCTTGACCAGTGTTCCTCATGATTACAGCAGCCATCCTTTTTGCTATAGTAGGATTAACCACAGCCATTATCATCTGGAGACACCACCATGCAAAATCAACCACAACAATCTAAACCAGCTACCAAGAAACCTCGTCGCTTTATCAAGATTGCTATAATTTGTGGTGTCATTCTTGCGACTATTGCTGTTGTAGATGTCTTTACATTTGTTGGCGGCAATATGCGTTTCTATGTCAGGTGGATGGAATGTGGGGAGAGGCCGTATTCTGCCTACACCCCTCTTGGAGGATACCTTTCGCATTATGTGCCGGGGCCGATTTTTACGATATTTCGACAGAATACAGAATACTATTGCAATCCTCTCGAAGCCGAGAAGGCAGGAATCTCTGCCAGCCCAAGTCAATATGAATTTCCAACTCTTAAGGAGCAGGGTCTGTCACCGCCACAGGTAGGCTTCTAAGTAAAGGCTATATCAATGTCATTAACACCATGAATTAAAATTATCAAGAAGACAAGAGTGTCGTCTATCACTGTCTGTGTTTGCGCAGGACTACCTCTTGTCTGATGCACTAACGATTATCGGCGGCTACACGCCATCAGGCGCTCCAGCAGGAAGTTCCGACCAGCCAATCCAAGCATAGAATCTCCTTGCAAGCTCCAAGCCAAACGAATACATCCCTGCATTCAACAAGCTTGCTATACTGGAAGATAGTCATGGTAGGCCGCTGCCAACCGTACTAACCAAAAAACAAAACGGCCAGTGCATTGCCTACCAACCGGCAGACACAAACATCATAAAAATGACCACCCAAAGCACCAGATATTTCATAAAGTTGGCAAGCGTGCCAGAGGGAGAGAGTTGTGAGTAAACTAAAACCTAGAGAAGCAAAATTTATAGTTACTTTACTTTTACTTGGGCTGGTTATTGGTGTACGTTTTTGGGTGATGGGACTTACGGCAACTAACTTTGAATTATGGTCGGCGGTGAAGGACTTCTGGTCGGTTACAACCATCATGCTGTCGTTGGTAGGTATAGGCTTAGCTATTGGAAGGCTCTTTGCTGCAAATAAGTCATTAGCGATGAAGATAACACTTCCTATTTGCATCATTCTTTATTTTTTAGTGATCTTAGAGAGTCTCTTTACAATAGCAGTCAGCGGTATCGGTTTTATGGGGTGACCCCAAGTAAGGATAAGCTAGCAATCGTGCCAGAGGGAGAGAGTTGTGAGTAGAGAAAACCTAAAACATCAATCTAGAATACCAACGCGTAGTTTCTGGATAGCAACAGTTGTGACGGCATCTCCGTTATTATTAGGATTAATACTATTTTCTAACAGTCAAGCAGGTGCATTATGGTTTGCATTTATCTTTATCGTTTCGTTTGCGGGTATTGCTGTGGCTGCTGCAGCAGCTAAGAGAAATAAAGGTAAGCTGCTTCGAGTATTATTAGCGTTGTATATCATATGGCTTATATATCAACTATGTATGTCGGCATACAACCTGGCAGTCAGTGGTATAGGTTTCATGGGTTGACGTAAAATCACTGCTGACCGGCAAGTACAGACATCATAAAAATGATCATCCAATATCACGGTAGAATATTGTAATTTTAATTAACTTATGCTATAGTTGCCATAACAATGCATATAAAAAAACAAACACACCTTTCTGCTAGTATACAAATTGTTCATATCGTTCTAGCTGCTTGTCTATTGATTCTGATTTTGGCGAGCTATCATATCACTAGACCGATTCAAGCGAGCACAGCCACTAGTACCACTGCCGCCACCAAGCTTGAGAGTGTCATTGTTGAGTATGCTGATGCCGATATCGTGACAGGTAGTACGAAAACTGAAATCGCTGAAGAAAAAGCGGCCATCGTTGATGCTGCTGAAGAAGTAGACGATGACCTCGAGTATGAGGAGGGGCACACCGAAAAGACGAGTAGCTATAGCCATCTGCCGTATGCTGCCTACGAGGTTGATGCGGCCGGTCGCGAAGCACTCGAGAATAATCCACGAGTAAAGTCGGTTACACCGAACGCAGTCTACGAGCCAGCTATGAATGTCGTCATTCCTTCGATTGGCGGTACGGTAAGTAGTGGTTTTTCACACAATGGTACCGGTACGACCGTTGCTATTCTAGATTCGGGTGTCGAAAAATCTCACGGTATGCTAGCTGGTCGTGTCGTTGGCGAAGCTTGTTTCTCGAAAACTGGCTGGGCAGGTGGTATATACCTTAGCTCGCTGTGCCCAGGTGGGGCGCAGTCATCGGGTGCTGTAGGCTCTGGCGAACCGTGCAATAGTGTTGCTATATCCTCCTGTTCACATGGCACACATGTCGCAAGTATTGCGGCTGGTCGGCAGATGAGCGTCGCAACGTCGCCGAATCCAACGGCCATCAGAGGGGTCGCGAGTAGTACGAATATCATTAGCGTCCAAATCTTTAGTCGGGTAGATGACGCTGTAGCTTGTGGTGGCAACCCTCCTTGCCTCCTTACCTCCAGAGAGTCACAACTCAGCGCATTAAACTGGGTGATGTCAAAGGCACAATCGTATGACAATGCCGGTCGGCCTATCGCCGCAATAAATATGAGTATTGTCGGTAAGCCATATGTAAATACTCATGCAAGCTGTCACAAGGATGCAGGAACGGCATTCGTCAATGCTATTAGTACATTGCGCCAATCATATCGCATTGCCACGGTTGTATCGAATGGTAACGAGGGCAATATAGCAGCTAACCGTAATAAAATTGGCATTCCAGCCTGTATATCTGATGCCATTGCTGTTGGGGCGACAAACCGTCAGGGGACGGCCGTCGCTAGCTATTCAAATAACGGAACGCTGACTAATTTGCTTGCACCGGGTGGTGACAATGTAAACGGAGGTATGATATTAGCAGCGCAGCCTAATAATCGCTACAATTACATGCAGGGTACATCTATGGCTGCGCCGGTTGTAGCGGGTTCATTTGCGGTTTTGCGCCAAAAACACCCTAATGCGACTGTTAGTCAGCTGTTGGATATATTGCAGCGTAGTGGTGTCAACGTGACGGATACTCGTACAGGGTACACGTCAAATACAAAGAAGCGTGTCAATCTCGCTGCGGCTTTGGCGACCCCAATTCGCTCGCCTACGGCACTACGCTATGCCTCGACGACAGTCAAGCTTAACGGTGCATCGCCATCAAGAGGGGCGGTCAAGCTTAGCTACAGCAAAGTCGGCAGTGCTAGTGGCTACCAAATCGTACGAGCAGAATCAAAAAATGGCACCTACAAGCATGTCAAATATGGGAAGAGTACGAGCTACGTTGATAATGGCCGCAAGTTTAACCGTACATATTACTACAAGGTTCGCGCCTATATAAACACCGAAGGTACAACACACTTCACGCCATGGTCGGCCGTAAAGGCTGTTCGCACCAAGCTGACTACTCCTAGTCCTAAGGTAAGATCTGTATCTAGCACCAAGGTCAAGGTATCGATCAATAAGGTTAGTGGTGCTCAGCGGTATAAGGTCTATCGTTCAACCAAGAAAACAGTCGGCTTTAAGCAGGTGAAGCTCACGTCATCACGTAGTTATACTGACACAAAACTGAAGAAGAATACAACCTACTACTACAAAGTCCGTGCTATGCGAAAAGATGGCAAAGTGTGGGTGTATAGTGGTTCCAGTGTAGCGAGACAAGCAAAAACAGGACGCTAGGTCGGAGCTGATATCATAGATATATGATGCTTGCTCTCGTTATTACGCTGCTCGCCGGTCTCGCCACAAGTATCGGCGGGCTCATTGCGATCAATAAGCGTATGTTGCGACGGTCGTATTTTGCGGTGAGTCTCGCGTTTGCTGCGGGGGCGATGCTGTTTGTGTCATTTGTTGAGCTCCTACCGCATGGTGTTGGTTCTCATAGTGGCCACGATAGTACAGCACGAGAGTGGTTAGTGTACGGGGCGTTTTTTGTTGGTATTGTTATTGTTGCGCTGATCGATCGTTTCTTGCCAAGCTCACTCAATCCGAGTGAGATCGAAGGAAAAGAAGATCAGCTTGGTGTATCAACACGACGGACAAACAAGCGGCTCCTCAGAAGTGGTGTACTCGTTGCGATTGTGCTGGCACTTCACAATTTCCCTGAAGGTATATCGACGTTTCTCGTGGCGCATGAGGATATATCAGTCGGTATTGCGCTCGCAGTGGCGATTGCAATACACAATATCCCCGAAGGCATTGCGGTAGCGGCTCCAATTTATGCAGCGACAAGAAGTCGCAAGAAAGCTTTTTGGTGGGCAACTGTCTCTGGCTTGGCGGAATTTGCTGGTGGGTTGTTGGGAGTTGTGCTCATCGGTGCGTTGTTGCCAGATATGGTGATGGGTGCCGTGTTTGGTCTCGTGGCTGGCATGATGGTATTTGTTGCGATTGATGAACTCCTGCCCGCTGCGCGGCGGTATCAGACGAATGGACACCAGATAGTGTATGGATTATTGGCTGGTATGGTCGTGATGGCGGTGAGCTTGCTCCTGGTGTAGATCATACTTGTGCTTGAGCGTGCCAGGGGCTCACGGTATGCTAGCTATATGGAGTTTACTGGAGAAAACTGGCGACAAGGTGCTGAATGTGCGGAGCCTGGTGTCGATAAGGAGCAGTTCTTTAGCAGGGACAGGCAGGTAGCTGAGATGGCAAAAAAAGTGTGTCAGAGCTGCCTTGTGACTGAGCACTGTTTGAAGTATGCGATTGATCACAACGAAACATCGGGCGTCTGGGGTGGCACGTCAGAGACAGAGCGTCGTGCATTACGACGGCAGGTACAATATCGGGCGCTCAGACGGTCTTAGAAATGGCCGTGCTACACTAGAGGTATGACAGAGAAGGTGAAGCGATTAGCAGTAATTGATGGCAAGAGTGTCTTTTACCGTGGGTATTATGCGATGCCAAATCTCTCGACAGCTGATGGTACGCCAACTGGTGGCGTATTTGGCTTTGCAAGTCTTGCGATTGAGCTTATTAAGAAGCTCGAACCTGATTATGTCGCGGTAGCGTGGGATAAGAAAGGGACGAATATTCGTAAACGTCGTAAGATCTATCCTGAATATAAGGCTGGCCGCAAGGAGGCGCCACCTGACTTTTATGAGCAGATTCCAGTCCTGCATGAATTACTTGATGCGTTTGGCTGGCCAATGTATGAACTCGACGACTATGAGGCGGACGATATTCTCGGGGCATTTGCAAAAGAGGCAACAGAAAAAGGCATTGAGACGTGCTTGCTAACGAGTGATCTTGACGCGCTGCAGCTGATTGGTCCGATGACGAAAGTGTATGCGCTCAAGAATGGACTGTCGAACATCGAGGCCTTCGACGTAGCGCATTTTGAACAAAAATATGGTATTCGTGTTGATCAGTTTCTTGATCTCAAGAGTCTCAAAGGTGACAGCTCGGATAATCTGCCTGGTGTGCCTGGTATTGGCGAGAAAACAGCAGTTGCGTTGTTACAAGAGTTTGATACGCTTGAAAATATCTACGACAATCTTGATGCCATCAAGCCAACATGGGCGAAGAAGCTTGAAGCGGGGCGCGATCTTGCATTTATGACAAAAGAGGTCGGTAAACTGTGGGTGGACTTGCCGATAAAACTTGATTGGGATATTGCTGATGTTGATGATACAGACCTTGAAAAGGTGGCAGAGATTTTGAGGCGATTAGAATTTACGTCACTCGTTCGGAGGTTGCCAAAGTTTATGCAGCAAGAGCCAGAGGCGGGTGCGCTTTATTTTGAGCAATCACATGAGGCACAGGTTGTGGAGCAGCCGTGGCCAGCTGAGCTATCGATTGATGGTGTAGCGGCTGTGCAGCTGTCTGATGGTGTGCTGATGCTGTCGCCAAATAGGACGACAGTGTATAGAAAGCCGATTGAAGAGATTAGTAGTTCAGTGTGGCGGGCTCTTGAGTTTGCAACGGTTATTGCCTATGATGCCAAGCAGCTATATCATGACCTAGATGCGCATGGTGTAGAGGTGAAGTTTGCTGAAGTTCATGACATTCGCCAGGGTGCTTTTTTGATTGATCCTTTACGTCGAGACAGGAGTCTATCGGCATTGATTGGTGACGAGCTAGCTACGCCACTTCAAGAGGTAGCTGGGCTGTGGCAGGTTTACGATTGGCAGCAAGATGCCTTCAAGCATCAGCCGGATGTGGCAGTGATTGCGAAGCAGTTTGATTTTCCGTTGACATATCTATTGTTTCAGATGGAGCGACGTGGTGTGGCGATTGATCAAGCGTTTTTTGCTGGTATGAGTCGTGAACTTTCCGATGCCTATAGCGCCATTGAACAGGAGATTTATACACTTGCTGGGCAGGAGTTTAATATTGGTAGTCCGGCACAGCTTTCGGAGATATTCTTTACGAAGCTTCAGCTTCCTACGGTAGGTATCAAGAAGAATAAGTCTGGCTATAGTACCGACCAAAAGACACTCGATAAACTCAAGGGGCAACATCCAATTATTGAGCTTACCGAACAAGCGCGTGAACTTGCTAAATTGCGCAGTACCTATGTCGAAGCGCTTCCTAAGTTGGCAGATGAGAATGATCGAGTGCATACAACATTCAATCAAGACGTCGCGGCCACGGGTCGTCTATCGAGCACTCATCCAAATCTGCAGAACATTCCTGTTCGGAGTGAGCTGGGTCGACGGATTCGCCATGGGTTTATTCCGTCGCCTGGTAAGGTGTTTGTGAGTGCTGATTACTCACAGTTTGAGCTGCGCTTGGCCGCAGTGCTATCGGGTGATCAACAGCTTATTGACGACTTTAATAGCGGCATTGATATTCATACGAAAACTGCTAGCGATGTGTACACTATTCCGCTTGATGAGGTTACAAAAAATCAACGGTCCGACGCAAAGGTGATTAACTTTGGTGTGCTCTATGGGATGAGTCCACACGGGCTTAGCGCGGCAACTGGTATGAGTTTTGGTCAGGCGAAAGAGTTTATTGAACACTATTTTGAAGTTCGAAAGCCAATCCGTGCGTTTATCGATAGGACACTGCAGCGAGCGCGAACGGATGGGTATGTTGAAACATTCTATGGACGTCGACGACCAACACCAGATGTACATAGTAGTAATTTTATGGTTCGCCAAAGCGCTGAACGGGCAGCTGCTAATATGCCGATTCAGGGCACCGAAGCAGATTTAATGAAGCGAGCGATGCTGCAGCTTGACGAGGCACTTGCTGGGCGAGCTGATCAGGTTCTTCAAATTCATGACAGCATCATGGTCGAGTGTCTTCCTGAAGATGCCGAAGCGGTTGCTGCTGATATGAAGCGTGTTATGGAGGCGGTTGCCCCTGAGCTAGACATTGCTCTGGCGGTTGATGTGTCGATTGGTAAGCACTGGGGAGAGCTATAGTAGCTCGCGTGTGACTGGGTATTGAGGAAAGTATAGAAAAAGGAGCACATATGAATATAGAGGTTGTAAAAGTTAATCCATCGGCGATTTTGCCGAAATATCAGACAGCAGGCGCTGCCGGTGCTGATATCCATGCTTGTCTTGACGAGGCGGTGACATTGCAGCCGATGGAGCGGCGCATGATCCCGACTGGCCTAGTCATGGCGATACCAGAAGGTTATGAAGTTCAGATTCGTGCGCGAAGCGGCATGAGTATCAAGCATGGCATCACAATGGTGAATGGCATTGGCACGATCGACGCTGACTATCGTGGTGAGGTAGGCGTGCTGGTGATTAATCTTGGGCAGGAGGCATTTACGGTTGAACCTGGCATGCGTATTGCACAGATGGTTGTCGCTCGCTATGACATGGTGCAGTGGCGCGAGGTTGCTGTGCTCGATGAGACTGAGCGTGGTGACGGCGGCTACGGTAGTAGTGGATCGCACTAAGATTGACTAATAGAGTGAGGTATACTACTGTAAAAGTATGTCACGTTATTCACGAAATCGATTTATTCCAGTCCTTCTTGTTATTGTCGTTATTATTATTGCGGTTGTTGCGCTCGTGTCGCTCGCTCGTGCAATTTTCTTCTCTGGCGATCGGGACAATAACCAAGCATCGCAGCAGCTCGATAGGAATCGCAGTGCACTGCTTACGACGAGCGCAGATCGTCGTGTTGAGATGACGGTTCGTGGCCCAATTGTAGCAGAAGAGAATTTCAATTCACTCCGTATAGTGGTGTCGCCGAACTCTCGAACGCTGACAACGTATCGAGGATACCTTGATAAGCGAATTGATAGGATAAAACTTGGTAATAACGTAAAGGCCTATACTGAATTCGTCAACGCACTCGATAAGGCTAATTTGGCACTTGGTGTACCTTTTAGCGAAGATGACGATGATACGAACGGTATCTGTGCAACAGGACGCATCTACGAGTATCAGCTATTTGAGGGAGATCAGTCGATTATGCGACTATGGACTTCGACGTGTAAGGGTTCGCCCGGATCGCTCAAGGCGAGCTCAGAGCAACTAACGGACTTGTTTATCGCACAGATTCCTGATGCTCGTACGCCACTGGGGAATATCAACTTTTAGTATGATAAGGGCAGTTATCTTTGACTGCTACGGCGTGCTGGTTTCTGACGGGTGGTTTCCGGTTTGTGATAAGTATTTTGGTGGCTCAGCTGAACTGCGTGAACGTGCGACGCAGCTGAACGCTGAAGTAAATGCAAACCTCATAACATACGAAGAGTTTTGTCGGGAGTTAGCGGGTATGGCTGGTATCACGCCAGGACAGTTTCGGTATGAGCTTGAGTCAAATTCACCAAACAAACCCCTTTTTTCGTATATCGAAAAGAATCTCAAGTCAGATTATGCAATTGGTATCCTGAGCAACATGGGAGGAGACTGGCTTGATCAGCTATTTTCCCCTGAGCAGCTCCAGCTGATTGATGAGGTGGTTCTTTCGTATGCGATTGGTGCCGTTAAGCCACACGCTGTGATGTATGAGACGATTGCTACGCGATTAGGTATGCTGCCTGAAGAGTGTGTGTTTATTGATGATCAAGAACGGTTTTGTATAGGTGCAAAGGATGTCGGTATGCAAGCGATTTGGTATCAAGACTTTGACCAGATGACGTCGGAGCTAGAGCGGGTACTCCATGCCTGAGCTTCCTGAGGTAGAGACAGTGCGTCGTGGGCTGCACGATCTTATCATCGGGCGAATCATTGCGGCTGAGACACATGATACGCCAAAAGGTTTTCCGAATGCACCGGCTGATGTGGAGGCATTTGTACTCGGTGCAACTGTTACCGCTGTGAAGCGACGCGCCAAAGTGCTGCTCATCGAATTATCGACCGACTACACACTTGTGATACATCTCAAAATGACAGGGCAATTGGTGTTTGTTGCGGATAAAAGTCGCTTCGGTGCTGGGCATCCGAGCGACTCACTTATCGGCAGCCTCCCTGATCGATCAACACGGGTGACATTTGATTTTACAGATGGATCGCAACTCTTCTTTAATGATCAGCGCAAGTTCGGATGGGTGAAGCTATATCCAACAATTGAAGTACCAATGATTGATTTTATGCGCAAGGTCGGCCCCGAGCCACTTGATGATGCATTTACGGCTGATGTATTTTATGACAGGTTGCAGCGACGCAAGAATACAACAATCAAGGCGGCTATCTTGGACCAGACAGTGCTAGCTGGTGTGGGTAATATCTATGCGGACGAAGGGCTGTGGGGTGCCAAGATTCATCCTGCAACTCGCGTCAAAGACGTGCCACGAACAAAAGTTGTCGATCTTTGGCGCGAGATCCGTGAGGTGATGTCGCTAGCGATTGAAAAAGGCGGCTCAACCGACAAGAACTATGTCAATGCAGAGGGGAAGCGTGGTAGCTATATGGATTTTGCGCGAGTCTTTCGCCGTGAGGGGCAGTCATGTCTACGACATCCTGATAGTGAAATAGAAAAGATCAGAGTTGCGGGGCGAGGTACACATATTTGTCCTGTCTGTCAGGTACTATAAAGATATGACTCAGCCCTTTGAATTCTCTCAGGAAGCACCTATCATCGCACGGTACGAGCCGCCGACTCATCTGTCTCCGGGTGAGGTTGGCATGTTACACGATGGTGTCTTTGGGCAACGTGAAGTGACGGCTACATTGATCGATATGGCAGTTCGGGGTTATATTACGCTTCATGAATCTTCGAGTGGATATGAGGTTGAGCTGTTGCGGCAGGACGCATCAATGTTTGAATTAAAAACTCATGAAAAGTTGCTCCTGAATGGACTATTCGGTGTCATGAGTGCGCTCGAAGTGCAACGCATGCAAGCTTCAGTAATAAACGAACAGGCACGCGCTAATATTCAGCGGTATTATGCTGATAGGGGTGAGCGCCCGTCAATGGTCGGCATGGTCGTGTCGGGCGATAGATTGCGAGAGAAGGTGATAACCATTGCTGTGCAGGCTGAAGAGCAATTGAAGGGTGAGCTGCGTGCTGCTGGCTACTATGCGACGCCGATTGCACTGCCATCAGCACTGGTTGCTTCTGGGTGTTTTATTGCACTTGGTGTCATGCCGTTCGTGAAAGATATGCCATCGGGGAAGGTTGTTCTTCTTCTCATCATGGCGGCACCAGTGATCCTTGCGCCATTTTTGTATCGCATATCGAAGACTCGAGTAACACGTCTAGGGTATCGCGCAAAACAGTACATAAAAGGCTTTCAGCTCTACCTTGATGTTGCCGAGAGGGAACGTTACGCAGGTACGCAAGTGCCGGCTGCGGTAGAAAAAGATGAAACGCGAGTCGTGCTGTATGAGAAGTATCTCGCTTACGCAATTGCGCTCGGGCTTGAACGTCAGTGGGCAGGGCAATTTTCATCACTTGAGCGCAAGACATCATTTCCGATTGAAATTATCGGCGGCATTATTGCTGGACTCGGTGCATTGCTTGTTGCGCTACCATCTCGGCGATAGCGTATACTAGAGGTACATGATTACACTTCTAATTGGTGAAAATAGTTTTGAGATTGATCAAAAAATCCAGCAATTGAAAGCTGAGTTTGATGGTACTGCTGAAATGATTGATGGTGCAGAGCTTACGGTTGAGCAGCTTCCTGATATCTTTATGGGGATGAGTCTCTTCTCTGAGAAGCGCCTCGTGATTATACGGGGTGTAGGGGTGAATAAATCCATATGGGATGTGTTTCCTGCGTGGCTGGATCGCATGAATGATGACCTACATCTTGTGCTTGTTGAGCCAAAGCCAGATAAGCGTACTAGGACATATAAAGCGCTTCAGGGTGTTTCGAGCATCCACGATTATACGCTATGGACAGATCGTGACGAGCGGAGAGCTCACCAATGGGTGATTGAGCAAGCGTCAGAGCGAGGTGTCGGTCTCTCATCCAGTGCGGCACGCTTGCTGGTTGAGCGTATTGGTGTCGATCAGTGGCAGCTTACGAATACGCTTGATAAGCTGAGTGTCTATGACGAGATTACAGAGGATATTATTCGTGACTCAACAGAAGCTCGTCCGCACGAAAGTGTTTTTATGCTGTTTGAAACAGCACTTCGTGGGGATCAGGTGCGGGTACAAGAGATGATTCAGGTGTTGTCGCTTAGTGAGGATCCGTATCAGCTCTTTGGGCTACTCTCTGGACAGGCGTTTCAATTGACTGCACTTGCTGCAGCTCGTGAAGGTGATGATGTGGCAAAGGATTTTGGCATTCACCCATTTGTGCTATCGAAACTAAGGCCCTATGCAGCAAAGCGTGGCGTGCGCGGGGTGAGTAAGGTGGTGATAGCGCTTGCGGCTGCCGACCAAGCCATCAAGACGTCGTCGCTCGAGCCATGGCTTGCTATCGAGCAAGCGCTTTTACGGATTGCGACAAATAAATAACACTATTGATTTTTTATCAAGGTTATGTTAATATGAAATTATGGAAAAATATCCAACACAAACAAACGAACATCCTGATGATCTCGCGTCTGATCTAGAGGCAGTGACTGATGCTGACGTAGATCCATCCGTAGCGCAGACTGTCGAACACGCACAAAGCAAGGAACGAGAGTCATTCTCGGTTCGCGCGAAGAAGATTGGTCGTAAGGTACTAGGGGTGACGAATGAGATTTTTGAAGGGCTCTATGCGGGCTCACCTGCAGGGTTGGCGGAGTATGCGATTGATGGCATAGCAGAGATGGTCGACGAGCACCGTGCCCGTAAGGCTGCTGCTGCACATACCTCCGTGCCACCACCGCCTCCACCTCCTCCGCCGCCACCTCCGCCACCACCTCCTTCGTTAGCGTAGGGCAGGTGGTGGATATAATAAAACTCCGCAACCTGCAAAGGTGCGGAGTTTATTGTACGTACGAGAGAACTACTTCTTTTCGGCTGGCTTCTTTGCCGGAGCTTTCTTCGCCGCAGGCTTCTTTTCGGCTGCGGTTTCAGTCGCTGGTTTTGTTGCCGATTTCGCTGTGGTTGGCTTCTTTACTGCAGGCTTCTTTGCGGTAGCTGGCTTGGCTGGAGCTTTCTTTGCTGTCTCAAGCTTTACGCCTGCTTCTTTCGCAGCGCGCGCAAGCTGGCTTTTACGGCGAGCGACGGTATTTTTTTTGAGAAGTCCCTTCTTTACAGCCGTGTCGAGCTCACTTTGAGCTGCAGCAAGTGTGGTTGCGCTTGGCTTTGCGTTAAATGCTTTAACTGCACCTTTGATATCTTTCTTGATACCGATATTGCGCTCGCGACGCTTGGCAGTTTGTTTGGCTCGCTTGATAGCGGATTTGATGATTGGCATGTCGGTTCCTTTATCTTATAGATTTATATATACAATCAAGGTGTCATTATAGTGGAAAAGAGAAAGTTTGTAAAGAGTTGTTGACGCTCGTATTCTGCTTGTGGTATAGTACGGTTATCATATAGCTATAAAACAAACACTAAAAGGCAAGCATGAACGATCCAAAATTAAAGCAGCAGATCGCCGATAAGATAAAAGGGTCATCGAATATCTTGGTGACCGTTAGTAATGACCCATCAGTTGATGAGTTGTCTGCTGCACTTGGATTGACACTCCTGCTCAATAAAATGGACAAACATGCGACGGCTGTTGTGAGTGGTAAGATACCACCTGCTATTACATTCCTTGATCCTGAGAAGACTTTTGAAGACACAACCGACTCATTACGTGATTTTATTATTGCACTCGACAAAGAGAAGGCCGACCATCTTCGGTATAAGCTTGAGGGTGATCTCGTCAAGATTTATATTACACCGTATCGGCGGACGATTACTGATGCAGATTTAGAGTTTAGCCAGGGTGATTATAATGTTGAGTTAGTTATTGCGCTTGGTGTTGAAAATAGAGATCATTTAGATATTGCACTTGATGGGCACGGTAAGATTCTTCATGATGCGACAGTGATAACGCTAACGGCGGGTGAGCAGATTAGTAATCTCGGTAGTATCGATTGGCATGACTCAAACGCAAGTAGTGTCAGTGAAATGCTTACATCACTTCACGAGTCGATGAAACTTGATAAAAAACTGATGGATAAATCAATTGCAACAGCATGGCTGACAGGTATTGTCGCAGCAACTGAGCGATTTAGTAATCCTCGTACAACATCACGCGTCATGACGCTTGCGGCAAATCTCATGGGAGCGGGCGCCGATCAGCAGCTTATTGCCGCACAGCTCGAAAGTGCGGTTGATGTAGCTGACGATTCTGACGAAACAAGCACTGATATGGACCAGGCTCCTAGCGAAACAAGACTCACCGAGGGTGAGAAGACGAAACTCGTCAAGGAAGAAGACCAATCAGTTGAAGCAGTGCCGCCACGACCGGCAGGTGAGCTTGTCATTAGTCACGAAAAGCAGGGAACGATAGAGGAAGTCGCTGAAGAGGTTGGCGCCGAACGACTCGAAGAGTCAGCACGAGCAGCTGAGCGCGCACTCGAGAAACATGAGGAGCTGATAGCGCAGGCTACACCTACGATCGATGCGCCACAGGCAGAAGATACGACTCCAGCTCCTCGAGGTGCGGTAAGTTATGCGCCAATGTCTCCTGTGTCGGAGGCGGGTGATTCAGCGCCGTCTCAGCAGCGTCTTGCCGAACCAACGCTTGGTGGCACATTGAATGCGACATCAGAGCAAGCAGCTGAAGACAAGCGTCGAGAGATCGAGCGTGACAAGAACAAGGTTATTCTGTCGCATAATTATATCGGTAGCCAGCAGCCAACGTTTGACACGGCAATCAATAGCGCGGTGAGTGATGAGACTGCTAATCCTATGGGGTCATCTCAGGATACACCACTTGAGCCGCCATCTGCACCAACTGCGACAGGATTGGCTATTACGCCTCCGAGCGAGGCGCCTCCGGTGTCAGCTGCAGCACAGGTTGTACCGCACGAGCTTCCACCTATACCACAGCAACAACCCGTCGTGGCGGCTGCCGTACCAACACTTGCGGATATTGATGCAGAGAACCGAGCTCCTGTGCCGCACGATGAGGCGCGCGCGGCAGTCGAGGCTGCACTGGCTGCTTCCCCAGCGCCAGCCAGTATGGCGCAGCCAGTGGTACCAGCGCCAGAGGATCCAGTAGTATCAGCTGACTTTGGATTACCGTTGCCACCGCCCCCACCGCTGCCGGCTGATTTTTCGCATGGTATGCCGCCAATGCCCGCCGATACGTCACAACCCGAGATACTGGGTGACATTTTAGCACCAGCACCAGAGGTGCAGCAGGTTCCTGGTGTTGTGCTTGACCAGCAATTTGCACAGTCGCAACCTGCTGACCCAGGACAGTTTCGCATCCCTGGCCAGTAGGGTATAGCTACTCTTTGACGATAAAATAGTCGATTGCTACTGTGTCACCACGGTGGCGGATATGTGACTCGCCATCATCTCGTTGGCTATGGTGCGTGCGCATAATTGCGTAGACTTCATCAAGATATTCGCGATTATCGATGATTTCATCGATCTCTTCAGGTAAGCGGCCTGGCTCCATGAAGACAAAGTCGTAATGCGGTGTGTTGCCTGTGCGCTCTCGCGGAATGCATGCCAAACGCAGGCGAGTGAGCGACAGGCCTTCGTCTTTGAGCTTATAAAATACATGGTGAGCGGTGCGAGATGCAACAATGTGATCAATGTGACCAGTGATGCCGTTTGTGTCCATGCTCATCAATTCAATTTCAACATCATGAGAGGTGCTGACTGTATCGCGAATGATCTGTTCAATCTGTTGGACGGCTGCAAGCATAGTGATATTGCTGAGCATTCCATCAGTCAAGCTGAGATGATGCATCTGCGTGGCACCGATGAGTTGGCCGGCTGTATGCCATTCCTTGAGACGTACTGCGCTGAGGTCTTGGTGGCCATCAGGGTTTGCACCATTTTCACCTGCAGTGAGCGTGATGAGGTGAAGCTCGGCACCATCTTTGACCTCACGCAAGAGTGTACCGCTTGGCCCAAAGGCTTCGTCATCTGGGTGGGCAAAAATACCGAAGATAATCTTTTGCGTCATATAGCTAGTGTACTATGAAATGAGTAGTTGAAAGAAGCTCATCTCTCTGGTATAATGAGCAAGATGATTACTAAAGAGAACAAATCACAGGCAATTGCTTTGACTCAGGTTTCAAAGAATGATGTCGGGAGCCCACAGGCTCAGGTATCTATCTTGACAGCTCGTATCAAAGAGGTGACAGAGCATCTCAAGGGTAACAAGCACGACCATATGGCTCGTCGCGGACTTATCCAAATGGTTGGGAAGCGAAAGCGCCTTTTGAAGTATCTCGAGCGTAAAGACTTCGAAGCGTACAAAGATCTTGTCGCCAAGCTAGGCCTCCGTAAGTAGGAGTAGCATGAAGAAAGCACCCTTTCTGGTTTTAGGAAGGGTGCTTTTGTGTACAATAGAAAAGATACCGTGGAGAAAATCGCTAAAAAACTCACCCATTACCTGTCGATAGGAGCAGTAAGAACCATACAATATGTGGTAGTTATTGTCGTTGTTGCAGGCCTGGGCGTGCTAACTCTTAAGAGCACCGCTTCGTCGGGAGTGGTGCTGGGTGATACCGCTGCGACAGAGAATAACGATGGTCGGTCAATCCATATTACGAGCCCCGTGTCGTATCAGGTCGTGCAGCGTGATGGGGTGACGAATCGAGCAGCAATCCTAGTAGAGGGGCGCTATACAGGCATACCGACGGCAATCGAAGCAAGCTGGAAAGGCGGTCCGTTTCGTGTTATTGATACGGCGCCATCTGGTGGTACTTTTTCTGGGAGCTTAGTGAATCAGCCTGCAGGGCAGGGTATGCTCGTTGTTCGCTTTGTTGGGGATGTGGCGTCGGCCTCAACTGTTCCGCTTGTTGGTGTTGGTGATATCTTTGTGATGGCGGGTCAGAGTAATATGGTGGGCCATGGGACATCGCTACAGCGATACACGTCAAGTGGAGGGATTATAGCGACACTTTTTGGTAATGATGATGTCTGGAAGGAGCTCCGTGATCCGTACGACTCTGCGGAGGGGCAGATTGACAAGGTAAGTGCTGATACGAAGGCAGGAGGATCTATCGCGCCACTTCTTGCATCATATATTGTTGCCGCTGAGCGTGTGCCAGTTGCGATGATTCCCGTCGCAAAAGGAGGCACTTCGGTTGAGCGATGGCAGCCGGGCGAGCCATTATATGAGTCAATGAAACGGCGTATTGCTGCGGCCGGTGGGAGTGTCCGGGCGGTGTTATGGTACCAAGGCGAGAACGATTCAGGGCGCGGTATGTCTCGTGCTACGTACGCCACACAGCTTGGTGCGATTGCAACGCAACTTACGACTGATTTTCCGGGTACGCGTATGGTGGTGGGGCAGATCGGTCAATCGAAGCGCCCTCCTGAGGCACTTGCAGCGATTCGGCTGGCTCAGTCGGATCTCTGGCAGAGGCATCCATCCATTCTTCAAGGGCCAATCACGCATGACATTGACCTGAGCGATGAGGGCGGCGACACGCTACACTTCAAGTCAGATGCAGACGTTGAGTTATTTGCCAAGCGTTGGTGGCATGCGGTGGGGTATGGTATCTACGGCTATCCCTCTCAGCGGCTTCCGAGCTCAGGCAAGAGCTGTGTAGGCCTTGACTCGGTAATGATTATACCCAACAGGCTATGCTCCTAAGAGGGGTGCTGCGTAATAGTAAAAGAAGATGCCTACGCATCTTCTTTTAAGGCAATGATATGATGTTAGCTGTGATGTTCGGCTTCGTATGCATCTGCTTCGGCTTTTGTCTCATGGACGGTGCCGTGCGGATGTTCGCTTGGGGCGTAGATTGAATACAACTTGAGGGGACGATCGCCTGTATTTGTGATATTGTGCCAGTAGCCCGCAGGGACAAAGACTGCAAAGTCATCTTCGATGTTTTGCTCGAAATCAAGGGTATCCTCGGCTACTCCCATTTGCACGAGACCAATACCATCTTCAACGCGAAGGAATTGATCATGATCATCGTGCACCTCGAGGCCGATGTCGTCGCCTGGCTCAATTGACATGAGTGTCATTTGCATGCTGGCACCAGTCCATTTCGCAACACGAAATGCGTCGTTCGCGATAGTCGCTTCTTCTATGTCGAGTACATAAGGTGCTGCGCCGTAGTCTATTCGATCAGTCATATGATAAATCTCCTTTTTAATCTTCTACTATCTCTAGTGTACCAAGTCGTTGGGGATGTTGATATGTCTTTTTCCTGAAACATTTTTGCTGAGTGGTATACTAACTACATGAAGTATAAAGCTCGTGGTTTTACCATTGTCGAACTTCTTATCGTTATTGTTGTTATTGCCATTCTTGCGACGATTGGGGTTGTCTTATGGAGGGGAGCTTCGCAGCGAGCGCAAAATATTGAGACATTGGCAAATCTCCGCCAAGTCCTGGGTGCCATCAAGATGTATCAATCTGAACACGATGCACCGCCACTGCGTGGGGTGGCGACATTCGGTGGTACATATTCTGGTGGGAGGTATGTGCCACCCGGAACATCAATGTGCATAGGAACCGGTTATGAGGGTGGACTCTGTGGGGCACAGCGTGAGCCGGGAGGTAACGATATTAGCCGTATGATCCCCGAGGATCCAAGCTTCTGCGAGGCCCTTCTGGATTATATTTCATGTCCATTGTCGCCAGTTGCGGGGAGTGGCAGAAAGGTTAGCACAGAGATTACCGTTGGTGGTCAGCCGCAGCTCGTAGACTTCAGGAATGCTTTTTACATGTATCAGTATGATGATCGTGACATTCCATCAAATGCCGGATTCTACTATGGGTTTGGCTACTATCTTCTCGGTGATGTTGACTGCGGCTTGACGGCCGATCTCATTAACCGAACGTATCTACAGAGCGGCGGAGGAGTAACTGTCTGTGCGGTCTACTGGTTTAGCGAGGGCGTAGATGGATGGTCGAGGCTATAGTGGTCGGGGCTGGACTGTTGCAGCGGATTACTACAGGGTACTATGCTATACTAAAGAGGTAATAACGTGCAGAAAGTGATAGAGATAAAAGTTTATTCAGATGAATTTTTACCCCTGTTACTCTCTGCAAATGCAATAAAGGAGGACATTAATGTCTACGATCAACCCTCATGGTAAAGAGATTTTCTCGGTTACCAAAGATTTTCATGGAAAGCCATTAACACTTGAGGTCAATCGTGTTGGCTTTCGCTCGACGGCTAGCGTACTAGTAACGTATGGCGATACGGTAGTGCTAGGAACAGCGCAAGTTGGTTCACGACCGATTCAGCTTGATTATTTCCCGCTTTCGATTGACTATGAAGAAAAATTTTATGCAGCAGGGAAGATTAGCGGTAGCCGCTTTATCAAGCGAGAGGGGCGTCCATCTGACGAAGCAATTCTGATTGGTCGACTCATTGATCGTCCAATTCGACCACTGTTTCCAAAGGGTTATCGCCAAGAGGTGCAGGTAGTTGCGAGTGTGCTCTCGATGGATCCAAGTTTCCGTCCTGACTCGGTGGCAATGATTGCTGCTAGCGCTGCTTTGAGCCTGACCGGCACACCATTTGATGGTCCAGTGGCAGGCCTGCGTATTGGTCGTGTCGATGGTGAATTCAAGGCGTTTTTGACACCAGAAGAACGTGAGGCATCAGACCTTGATCTAGTGGTTGCTGGTATCGAAACCGGGATCACGATGGTCGAAGCAGGTGCAAATGAAGTGTCGGAAGAGGTGATTGGCGATGCACTCGAGTGGGCATTTGAGGCATACCAGCCAGCGATTGAGCTACAAAAAGAATTGGTTGCAGCTGTTCAGCCAGCTGCACAGGAGTATGAGTTAGTTCTACCGAACGAAGATATTCAAGAAGAGGTTGATCGTTGGGTAGATGGAAAGTTTGGCTCTGATATCCGCAAAGATTATCCCGAGCGCAACAATGTTGTGAACGAGCTGCGTTGGGAGTTTCACGATAAGATGCGTGAGAAGTTTGGCGACGACCGCTATAGTGAGATTCGTGACGAGTATGATGAGGCCTTCACGATGGCTCTGCATAAAGATGTGCGTCGCGGTATTGTGGATGAGCAACTTCGCCCTGATGGTCGTAGATTAGATGAGATTCGCGTTCTCAGTTCAGAGGTCGGACTGCTGCCGCGCGCTCACGGATCGAGTATCTTCACTCGTGGCGTGACTCAAGGTATGAATATTGTCACATTGGCACCACTGAGTTATGCGCAAGTGGTTGACACGATGGAGGTGAACGACGGTGAGCGTCGATATATGCACCACTATAATGCGCCAGGCTATACTGTCGGCGAGGTGCGTCGTCTTGGTAGCCCGGGTCGTCGAGAGATCGGTCATGGATACTTGGCTGAGCGTGCGGTCATTCCGGTGTTGCCGACCGAAGAAGAATTTCCGTATGCAATACGGAGTGTGACTGAAATCATGAGTCAAAATGGTTCGACCTCAATGGCTGCTACGTGCTCAAGTGTCTTGGCGCTTATGGATGCTGGTGTGCCGATCAAACGTCCGGTCAGTGGTATCGCGATGGGTCTCATGATGGATGGCGACACGCCGTATATCCTTCACGATATTGCCGATGCCGAAGATTTTGCTGGTGATATGGATTTCAAGGTGACGGGTACAAGTGAGGGTATTACAGCGATTCAGATGGATATGAAATTACACGGTTTGCCGGTCAGTATCTTACGGCAGGCGATCGAGGGGTCAAAGAAGGGTCGTGCGCACATCCTAGAGCACATGATCAGTAGCTTATCGGCACCTCGCACTGCACTGAGTCCGTATGCTCCACGAATTGAGAAGATTAAGATTAATCCTGAGAAGATCGGTGCTGTTATCGGAAAGGGCGGTGAAGTAATAAACAAGATTACCGCTGAGACAGGTGCAGAAATCGACATTAAGGAAGATGGTCTTATTACGGTTGCGGCGGCTGATACCGCAAAGATCGAACAGGCGCTAAATTGGATCAAGAGTCTGACCGAGGAGCCAGAAGTCGGGCGTATTTACGAAGGTAAGGTAGTAAGTATTAAAGACTTTGGTGCATTCGTGAATATCTTGCCTGGCATCGACGGCATGGTGCATATCAGCCAGCTGTCTGACGAGCGTGTCGAAAACGTCACTGATGTGTTGAGTGACGGACAGATCGTCAAGGTCAAGCTGACTGGTATCGACGAACGTGGTCGTCTGAGTCTGAGTATCAAGGCAGTTAACGAAGAGTAAACCTCCTGTAAAAGAAGTGAGGCTCGTCGGAACAGTGTCCGACGAGCCTTTCGCGTTCTTACGCGACCTCTTCTGCAGGCATGACGTAGTGCTTCCACCCGAGGGCGGCGTCGAAGTAGACGATGACATCCTTGTTTGCAAAGGCTGCCGCGATGGCAACCTCGGCGACTTCGCTCGCTCCGATGTAGACTAGCACCTCCTTAATGGTGTCGGGTGCGGGTTCGGCGGCGTCGACGAGCATGCCATGCATACTCCAGAACGTCGCTGAGAGCTGGTTGTGATCGTCTCGCTTGCAGTGTACGAGCTCTATCCAGGTGGGCGCCTCCGTGAAGTGCGCGAGGAAATTGAGGATAGCTTGCCCGGGGTTCCGACCTCTCGCCGCGGCGATATGGATCTCGTCCTCGAAGGCCAGGTACTCGATGTACTGTCCATTGAAGTGCGGATGGCACAAGGCGGACGTGCGCAGGTGAGGTGCGAAAGGTGCGATGGGAGTCGTGGTCATACGGACCTCTTTCTCTCGTGCCTCGCTCGCCATGGATATGGGAGCATAAGCATGCTACTATTATAGCAAAATTATCAACAAATGTCAAGCTATGCTCTCTTTGTGTCCCTTAAAAGGAGCAGAGCCTAGTATAATAAGCCTAGTATGAATAAACAGATGATCCTAGATGAAATTGTTAGTAATATTCTGAGTGATAAAGGCTGTGCGAACTTGGCTGCTGGTGCAACACAACTGGTGATGGGTGACGGCAATCTAGATGCCGACATTGTTTTTATTGGAGAGGCACCAGGCAAGAAGGAGGATGAGCAGGGCTTACCATTTGTTGGAGCGGCAGGAAAGTTTCTCGATGAAATGCTCATCGAGGCTGGTATGAAGCGAAACGATGTTTATATCACGAACGTCGTCAAGTATCGTCCGCCAAACAATCGTGACCCGCTACCCGAGGAAAAAGCGGCGTTTTTGCCGTATCTCCTCAGGCAACTTGAAGTTATTAGTCCCAAGGCTATCATCACACTCGGCCGTCATAGCATGGAGTACTTTTTACCAGAAGCAAAAATCAGTCAAATTCATGGACATGCGATTCGTAAAAAGGTGGTATATCATGACAAGACCGAGCATGAGTGGCTGGTGATTCCACTCTATCACCCCGCAGCTGCGCTTTATAATGGCGGTATGCGTCAGGTGTTGATTGATGATTTTATTGGAGCAGCACGACTTATCAGATCACTGTAGTCCCCTTGGGTATACAGATTGTATGACGGGCGAGGAGGTTAGTTTTGCGATCTGATTGCAGGGTAGTGTGTTGACGATTAACGTACAACGGACCTATACTGAGCGTAAGTGTTCCTAAATTGCGAGGGCATATGACAAAGAAGTCGACACGAGTAAAAAAGATAGTACTTGGTATTGTCGCAGGGTTTGTATTACTGGCTGGTGCAATTATATTCATATTTACGTATGAAGGCAGCACGAAGCAGATTCTTTCGGTGGCAGATCAGTTTCAGCCAGGTGAGTCGTGGGAGCTGGTGTCGGATAGAGTGAATGGGCCTGCAGTTTTTTGTCTGTACGCCTGCCCCTCGCTCGACAAGAAGTGGCAACGTCCTGCATCGAACTTATCAAAGCAAGATATTGTGGAGTACCTAGATCGTGCTGGCTGGAGCGTATCTACCTCATGGCTATCGAGATGTGATGATGTATTCCTGCGCCAGAGAGGCCAGACGATTTGTACGCTTGAAGGATCGACGAATAGCAATTTTCAGTTCAGATTGCATATTGAAATTAAGGATGGTGTCGAGTGGCTATCTCTCTACGTAAGAGACTTGGCTTAGCGCTATGTGGTCTTCTTGTGTGTCTAGGGTTGGTATTTTTCGGTATCCGTACTCCTGGTGTTGCTTCTGTGGGTACTGCATGTACTAATGGGGATGTTCATGTCGTATTTGCTCGGGGCTCTGGTGCGCCCGTAGGGGGTGACATGTACAATAGCTTTCGTAGTCAGATTGACATGAGGATAGATTTGAATAAAGTCAAGGTTACCTATTATGAGCTTGGCACTGGCACTGGCACTGATAGCTTGCCTGAGTATCCTGCTTATCCTGTATCTGGATGGTCTGGCTGGAAAATTGGTCTTGGCGCACAGGTGTCTAATGGTCATGGATTTAAGTACGGCGAGAGTGTCGACAAAGGAGTTGCCGAACTCAAACAGCACCTACTTGCAGTATCACAGCGCTGTCCGCATACGAAATTTATACTTGGTGGTTACTCTCAGGGTGCGCAGGTGATAGGCGAGGCATTGCCTGATGTCTACGGCCGGTCAGCTGAGAATATCGTCTTTATTGCGCTATTTGGCGATCCGAAGCTGCATCTACCTGAGGGAAGAGGCATTATGCCGCCTGCTTGCAAAGGTAAGGATTTGTCTGACTGGCGACGTACAGTACCGAATTGTCATACTGATGACGGTACACTGGGCGCGCGCAAGCCGTATATTCCTAGTAGTTTCCATGGACGAGTGGGATTATGGTGTAATGACAAGGATTGGATATGCGGCTCGTCAAAGAATGCACTTAATAATTCTGGTCATGAAACATATAATGCGTCGGGTGGTGCTATCGATAAGGCCGCCTTTGAGGCTACTCGAAGATTGAAGGAGGCCCTGCCTGTATACAAGGCTCATGCTGTTAACGGAAGTCTTTTTGTGCGGAATGTGAAAAGTGATACATCAAAGCTTGATGTGATGTATGTTGTGGGTGCCAATGCTTCAGATAATATCACCTACCATGCAGTTTTAGACGGTGTGCGCGACCAGGCTCGAGACGTGTGGTCGGTAGGCGGGAGGGTCGGTATTGTCTCGTATTACAACGTATCGTGGGGACGCTATGCAACGCGACCAAACCAACCTATGGGCCCAATGCCATATGGTAGTTCGAGAGGCTTGATCAATGAGGAGGATCAAGAGCAGTTCTGGCGTAAGCTTGCTTACATTCCCGATGCGTATCCTGTCATTGGAGCGTATCCAATCTTCTATCCAGCTATATTTGCGGTTGATGATCCACCCTGGCAGCTGGGCGCGCAGAAGACGCTTGTGATCATTTCAGAAGACGCGACATATACACAGTATGGCCGATACCTCCTTGCAAGTCGCAATGAATATGTTTCGTATCCAGATTATCTCATCCAACGCTCAATCGAGATTGATCCCGTATCAGTCTACTTCATTGTTGGTAATGAGGAAAATATTGACGATGCTAACTATATTGCAAATGGTACTGCTGGTAAAGTCTTCACGTACGACCCACTTGACCCTACTGCTGTTCGACGCACTATTGCAACGGTTCAGCAGGAGCTTACAGAACGACCAGTAGTAGTGTTTAGTCAAGACATGTATCATACGGATAGTCATCTTTCGGTTGCATTTGATGTTTCACAGTCGTTCTCAGTTGACAGTGAAATTACGCAATATGACTGGGATTATGAAGGGGACGGGGTGTGGGATGCGACAACAACGAGCCCGCATATAGAGCATACCTATCCAGATGGATTCAGTGGGAGTATTATTCATGTGCGAGCGACTGATTCGAATGGTCGTATCGGGTCGATGACGGCAGAGGTAGATGTGTATGAGCCGCCCCAGGAGCAGACGATACCTCGTGCGACAGGTGTCGCATATGAAGTGCTTGAAATGAGTAATGGCATAAGCACTGTTCGCTTAACATGGGACTTGATTGATCTGTCAATTCCATATCTTATTCTGAGTATTAACGGAGTTCATCTTGGCCGTATTGATAGAGACCGTACGACGATAGATATTACCGAGATTCATCGCAATAAAGCGACGACGATCGACCTGCAGCTGATGACGGCTGACTATGATATGGGCGATCGATCTGGTGTGATAGTGCCGGCGATTCGGCCATCGCCCAAGGACACTCCGCAGTCATCGCCTCTTGCAGTAGATTACATTGACGGTCGGCCGATTAATGTGAGGACTAGCGACAGTGCCCCCCTGTCGACAGAGGAGGTGTCGGGGTCTTTGTCGATGCCTGACGAGGAGGCGCATGACGGCACCAGTACGGACCAGCGCGACCTACCTCTGAGGTGGGGTGGTATCGTTGCTGTTGTCATTATACTAATTGGCTGTGCTTGGGTAGTATTTCGGGTGCGCGGGCGACAGGGGTGATATCAAGAGTTCACGAGGCTAGATTGACTTTTTCATCCAATTTGCTACAATAAGAGATACTTACAAGGGCAAATCTACTGACATATCGACCAATCACGCCTCTCGTATATCCTATTTTTGTAAATATAAGTTTTTTCAAGCAGAACAAAAGGAGAAAAACAACATATGGGTCAACGAAGACTCTCAACAGCTCAGTCTGATGACATGAGTAAGCGTCCTCAAGGACAGCAACAGAGGAAGAAATCTAACATTGCTGCACTTAACAAGACAAATACACGTCGAGGTGAGGTGTTCCGTGCACAGCGCCGTACGAGCGAGAACGTTAATGTGCGCGCAAGTCAACACGTTATTAATGTACCGGTCAATAAGTCTATCTATAACGGCTATGATGGCAAGCAGTTCTCAATGGCTGATTTCAAGAAGCAGCCACGTAGTAATGCGCCAAAGCTCAAGATTATTCCAATTGGCGGTCTCGGCGAAATGGGCATCGGTAAGAATATGATGGCGATCGAGTATGAGAACGACATCATTGTGATCGACTGTGGTTTTCTATTTCCAGGTAGTGATTATCCGGGTATCAATTACATCATTCCTGATACGACGTATCTTGAAGAGCGCAAGGATAAAATTCGTGCGATTGTGTTTACCCACGGACACCTCGATCATATCGGCGCATTTCGTCATGTTGCTGAGAAGATTCCTGCGCCGGTTTATGGCAGCAAGTTCACGCTTGGCATGGTTAAACGAACCATGGAAGAAGCAACGAGTGACTATGAGCCAGAATATATCGAAATGAACCCTGAGGCACACGAACAGATTCAGATTACTGACAACTTTAGTATTGAGCTTGTTCGTGTAAATCACTCTATCCCAGATTCAACTGCTGTTGTCGTACGTACTCCGCTTGGTGTCTTGGTTGACACCGGTGACTGGCGCTTTGAAGATGAGCCGGTCGATGGCAAAAAGTTCGATCTCGAACGATTGACTGAGATTGCAACCAAAGAAGGTATTTTGATGCTCATGAACGAGTCGACCAACTGTGAATCAGAGGGGACACACTCGCATGGGGAGCCGGAGATCCGTCAGAGTATCGGCCAGGTGATGGACAAGTTCCAGAATAGTCGGCTTATTTTGAGTGCTTTTTCGAGCCAGATTCACCGTATGCAGGGGATTCTTGATGAGGCAGCGGCACGCGATCGCAAGGTAGCATTTGCCGGCTACAGCATGATCCAAAATCTCGAGCTGGCACTCCGTACTGGAGAGATTAGGATACCAAAAGATGTCGTCGTTAAGATGGAAGATATTATTAAGCTACCAGATAGCAAAGTAACGATTGTATGTACTGGCTCACAGGGTGAGTTTAACGCTGTACTTAATCGCATGGCTTCTGGTTCTCATAAATATATCAAGATTAAAAATAGCGATATTGTCGTGTTTAGCTCTAATCCAATTCCTGGCAACGAAAAGTATGTCACGCGGACAGTGGATGGCTTGATGCGAGAGGGAAGTGGTGTGATTCAGAATGGCAAGTCGCACCTGACAGGCGTTGGTCCACTTCACGTTTCGGGACACGGTTACTACGACGATCACGTGAAGCTTATTACAGCCTTAAATCCAACCTATTACTTGCCAATCCACGGTGAGTTCCACATGCTTGTGCATAATGCTGAATTGGCTGAAAAGGAATGTGCTATTCCGCGCAAGAATGTTTTCGTCGCTGACAGCGGCGACATAATCGAGATCACGCCAGAGGGCGCCAAGAAGAATGGTCGCGTGCAAGTTGGCGGTATCATGTATGATGACAGCGGTGCGATTGTGTCTGAGGTTGTTCTTAAGGATCGTATCCATATGGCGACCGAGGGCATGTTTGTTGTTGTCCTGACGGTACAGCGTGGATCTGGTCGACTAATGACGAGCCCGGATATTATATCTCGTGGTTTCATCTACCTACGTGACTCTGAAGAGCTCATGAATTTGATCCGCCAGTATCTCAAGCAGAAGACTGCACGTGCGTTCGGCGGTAAGAAAGTTGATATGGATCAGCTCAAGAAGGAACTCAAGGACGAGATTACGCATCTACTCTACGATCAGACGCGACGTACGCCGATTGTCATTCCTGTGATTAATGAGATTGGTGGCGGCGGTAGTCGTGGCGGTAATGGTGATAAGCAGCAGAATGGTCGCAAGGATGACGATTTCAAGCACCCAGCACCAAAGCAATTCCCAGCAAAAGCAATGCCCGATACTGAGGCGAATGATACGAAGGCTCGCGAGCGGCACGATAGTCGACCGTATTAGGATTGTGTTATACAAAAAAATGAAGTGGTCTTATCGACCACTTCATTTTTGATTGTTTGAAGATATACTCTAGAGCTAGTTCGTCGTACTTCCTGTGCTAAGTAATACAACAGAGGCTGTGATTGCCTGAAGATCAACTTGATGCTGCCTCCAGTAATCCGTAAGAGCATCAACCGTCAAAGAGTGCTTTGAGCCGTAGGCGTCATACCATACAAAGTACTCACCTTGGACGTTGCCATAGTAGCTTGTGCAGGTATAGCCGTACTTCATGCCGACGATGTCACCATGTTCAACCAGCTCTGGCCGGCTGGTATAGGAGAAATTGGATGCGCAGCCGTGTGCGGTCGAAGCACGCATACTAAGCGTCTCACGTTCGCTTGCATTCTTTTGTGCCTCCACGCCTTGCTTCATCGCCTCAATGCGCCGACTCTTGTCGACAGGTGTCGGATTATCACTCCATTGACCGCTGTAGTTGATGATCGCATCATTGGTTGTTGAGCTGCTGTCGCTTGTGAAGGCTTGCCTATCGCTTGGTGACCCATCGGGCGTAATGACAGTGATATTACTAGTGTCTTTTTGTGTCATCGTATGAGGATAGGAGAAAGAGATGCGACTATTTTTGTACGATTTAGTCGGTCCAATGTTTGCAGGATTTTTCTCCGGATCTTGATCAGGTGGCGCAAGTTCGTTCAGGCGACTTGTGTCGCGATGCGATATGTCGGACTTTTCATCGTGTGCTACGAGGAGGATAGTAGTGATAACTGCAATCAATGCGACTACTCCAAATAGTATGCCGACAAGTGTGCCCGTAGTGAGTTTGCGTCGAGGGGGTTGCTGATAGGGTGGCTGCATCTGCGGTGGTGTTTGGTAGGGTGGTTGTATTGATGGATCCATATGAATTCCTTCTTGCTACTACTTACTAATGTGTCTAGTGTAGCATTCATCGAATGGGGTAGTGCGGAGGGGACTTGCGTTATGTAGTAAATTATGCTACAATAGAAGTATACAACTGTAACAGATACAGGTATAATATAAAAGGTTATGGCACAAAAGAAAAAGACATCACGGAAACGTAAGGCGCCTGCTAAAAATCAGGCACCACAGCATACATTACCTGCTGGTTTTTGGTCACAAGTAGGGGCGGTACTTCTGATTGCCGTTTCGATTCTTTTTGTTGTGTCGTGGTTTGGTGCTGGTGGTCCTATTCTTGAGTGGATTCATGCCGCTACGCTGAGTACAATTGGGTATGCGGTGTATGGTATTCCAGTTTTGTTTGTGTACATTGCTGTCGATATTTTTCGATCCGAGAACAATCAGATTCCTTTTGTCGTTAAGCTGGCAGCGGTCTTGACGGTCGTATGGGTTGCGGGTGTCTTTGGGTTGATAACGAATGGAGCTGGTGAGCCGGCTGGCGGCTTTGTCGGACAGATTGTCAACAGCGGCATGCTTGCGTTGGTGAATAGTGCCGTTGCAGCATTTATTTATATTCTTCTCATTCTGATCACGGTACTTTTTGTTATCCAAGTAACACCAGCTGTGGTCTTTCGTAAGATCGCCGAGTTAGTCCAGACAGATAAGTCTGAGCAGGATGCGAACGTTAAGATTATGAAAAAGGCAGCTGCAGCTGAAACTGAGAAGTTAAAGGCGCCAGCGAAGGAGATTAAGCTAAATGCAGGCGTACCAATCCTTGATCATAAGGAGGTGTCACCGCAGACAAAAAAACTATCGCGTAAGGGACTCAAGACAGATGAGCCGCGTGATAAGGTCGCTGAAAGTTCAGCTCCACTCGTAACAGTGAATGACCCAAACTGGAAGTCACCAAGCATTGATTTTCTTGAGAAAAAGCAAAACCCTGCCGATGCTGGTGATGTGCAGCAGAACGCTCAGATCATCAAGGATACACTTGGTGAATTTAACATCGATGTTGAGATGGAGGGGGCGAATGTCGGTCCGAAAGTGACGCAGTATACATTACGGCCACCGAGTGGTGTCAAGCTGACGCGCATTACACAACTGGAGCAGAATATCGCATTGAATCTTGGCGCACAAACGTTGCGTATTGAAGCACCGATTCCAGGGCAAAAAGCAGTTGGCGTTGAAGTGCCAAATCGTCGTGCTGCAGACGTGAGATTGCATGGTATCCTGAACAGTAGGCAGTGGAAGGCAACGCATGAACCGCTTGCGTTTGCAGTCGGTAAGGATATTTCTGGTGATGCAGTGGTCGGTGAGCTCAACAAAATGCCACACCTTCTTGTTGCTGGACAGACTGGCTCTGGTAAGTCTGTTATGATCAATACGCTACTTTCAAGCTTGCTCTATCGTAACAGCCCAAGTGAGATGAAACTTATTCTTGTTGACCCAAAGCAGGTCGAGATGGCTCCGTACGAAGATATTCCGCACCTTCTTACGCCGATCATTACCGATCCAGAAAAGACAGTCAGCGCTCTCAAGTGGGCGGTGAATGAGATGGAACGCCGCTACAAACAGATGGCTGAGTTGCGTATCCGCAATATCAAGGACTATAATGCCAAAATCAAATCTGGCGGCCACAAGATTGCTGTCGAGGATGAGGATGGCAACATGCAGCAGCATGAGGACGGATCGATGCCATACATTGTCATTGTGATCGACGAGATGGCAGACCTCATGATGGTAGCAAAGCGAGATGTCGAAGCGTTGATCGTTCGTATTGCGCAGAAGGCGCGTGCGGTGGGTATTCACTTGGTGCTCGCAACGCAGCGTCCGAGTGTCGATGTTATTACTGGGCTCATCAAGGCCAATGTACCAGCACGCATTGCGTTTACCGTGGCGAGCCAGATTGACAGTATGACTATCCTTGATCAGGCCGGCGCAGAAAAGTTACTGGGTCAAGGTGATATGCTCATCAAGACCGTGACGATGCCGAAACCAAAGCGTATTCAGGGTGCGTGGGTGACGGATGAAGAGGTAGGCAAGATCACTGATCATCTTCGCATGCAGAGCGCACCCCAATATAATGAGGAGATTATTTCACAGCCCGTCCAGTTGAATGGCAAGGGTGGTGTAGTGATGGCTGATTTTGATGGTAGTAACAGCGATGATGATATGTACAAGCAGGCAGTTCAAGCGGTGATCGAAGGAAGAAAGGCAAGTACGAGCTATCTTCAGCGGCGCCTTCGTATTGGCTATTCGCGTGCGGCGCGTATTATGGAGGAGATGGAAGAGCAGGGGATTATTGGGCCTGCAGACGGATCACGACCACGTGAGGTGCTTATCACGAGCATGGACGAACTATCTGGAGACGCTACGTAGCTATACGAAAAGGTGATGGGCTGGCTTTTTCCACAGATTTTGCTATAATAAAAGAGTTATTAACTCGGCTTACACCAGATGTAAGCATCCATAAGGATTCCAGAGGAGGAAATCTATGAAGGCATATGAACTCACCGTTCTTATCCACCCAGACCTCGAGAGTGATCTCGAGACACCGCTTGGCAAGGTTCGCGATATTGTGAAATCTGCTGGCGGTACTATTACCCAAGAAGACAACTGGGGTAAAAAGAAGCTACAATATACGATTAATCGTGAAGATTTCGCGGTATATGTCTATCTTGAGGTTGAGTTGCCGGCTGAGGCGCCGCTCAAGATCAGTAACACGCTTAATATTACCGACGATGTACTTCGGTACCTCCTTGTAAAGGTTGACGAGAAGGGTCGTGCGGCACTTGCTGAGGCGGCTGCGAAGAAGAAAGATAGCGACGAGTCGAACGACGAAGACGAAGCGTAAACATAGGGTAAAGGAGTAGGGGATATGGCACGAGGAATCAATCAAGTAATACTAATGGGACGCCTTACTCGCGATCCAGAGACGCGCACAACGGCAAGCGGTAAGTCTGTCACAAGCTTTAGCCTTGCAGTTGATCGTATGGGACAAGATGATCAAGCTGATTTCTTTGACGTCACTGCGTGGGAGAAGACAGGTGAGCTGGTTGCACAGTATCTTTCGAAGGGGCGCCGCTGTCTTGTGCAGGGACGTTTGCGACAGGATAGTTGGGATGACAAGGAGACAGGCAAGAAGCGTTCTCGTGTAGAAGTTGTTGCCTTTGACGTAACATTCCTTGATGGTCCATCAGATGGACAGGGCGGCAATAGTGCACCTCGTAGCAACAATCAATCATCAAGTAATAAAACTAAGGATGTCGTAATCGAGGATATTGACGATAAGCCAATCGACCTCAGCGAGATCCCATTCTAGGAGAATATATTTATATGGCAAAGCGATTCAAGAAAGATACACCAGCGTACTTTGACTACAAAGATGCAAAGACATTGATGCGATTCATCAATATGTACGGTCAGATCGAGCCAATCAGCAAGACTGGTCTGAGTGCGAAGCAGCAGCGACAGCTTGCTGTTGCGGTGAAGCGGGCGCGTCATCTAGCGCTGCTTCCGTTTGTTGCACAGAACTAGGCTCGTTCGGGCGTTTTGTAGTGCATGATTTTCGTGCACTACCCAGCAGTTCAAACGGGTTTTGATAGTAGATAATAACAAGGAGAAGACATGTATCAGCCAACTGATCTAAAGAAGGGTGTTGTCTGCCAGATCGATGGCAAGCCATATCGCGTGATCGAATATGCGCAAAAGGTAATGGGCCGCGGTGGTTCTATTGTTAATGTGAAGCTCAAGAATCTTATCGACGGGAGCGTTATTCCAAAGACGTTCAAGGGGCAAGAGCGGATTGAGACCGCTGAGGTGAACAACAAGACGGTCCAGTATCTCTATACTGACGGTGACATCTTCCACTTTATGGATCCTGAGACCTATGAGCAGTTCGAGCTTGATGTCAATGTCGTAGATGCAGCAGCGCGGTACCTAAAAGAAGGTGATGAGATTACACTTCAGTTTTTCGATGGCAAGGTGATTAATGTGGAACTACCAAAGAACTTATACCTTGAGGTGACATATACAGAGGATGTCGTGAAGGGTGATACGACGAGTAGTGTACTCAAGGACGCAACCCTTGAGACAGGATTGGTGATTAAGGTGCCAGCGTTCATCAAGACGGGTGATATTGTATCTGTTGACACAGCAACCGATGACTATCGCGAACGAAAGAAAGACTAATGACCAAGCAGCGACTCGACCAAGTACTTACAAAGCGTAAGCTTGTGGCGAGTCGCTCTCAAGCAGAAAGCTGGATCAAGCTTGGTGAGGTTACGGTTGACGGCAAGGTTGTGACGAAGCCGGGGTTTTTTGTGCGTGACGATGCACGCATTGAGCTGGCAGCTCAGGAGCAGTATGTTAGTCGAGCAGGACTCAAGCTGGCGAGCGTTGCGATGCTGCTTGAGCTTGATTTTCGCGGTAAGACAGTGCTTGACGTCGGATCGAGCACGGGTGGATTCACTGACTATGCCCTGCGACATGGCGCAAAAAAAGTAATTGCGGTAGATGTGGGTACTGACCAATTGCATTCGAGCCTGCAAGGCGATATGCGAATCGAGCTACATGAAAAAACAGATATTCGTGATTTCATACCGCATACAACACCAGATATCGTCGTCATGGACGTAAGCTTTATTAGTTTACGTGAGATTCTACCGCATATCGCAACGTTTGCGGGCGTTGATACGCAGATTGTTGCAATGGTGAAGCCGCAGTTTGAGGCAGGAAAGAATCAGGTGAACAAAGGCGTTATCAAGAATGATGCGATTCGTCGTCAAATATTAAAAGATTTTGAAGTATGGACGAAGGGGCAGTTTGTGATTCGAGATAAGCGTGACAGCGAGGTGACAGGCGCAAAGGGTAATCGTGAGCGGTTCTACTCACTCAACGTTACACGTTGAACCGAAACTCGACGACATCGCTAGGTTGCATAACGTAATCTTTACCTTCAGTTCGAACCTTACCTGCGGCTTTTGCGGCTGCTTCTGATCCTGCCTCAACAAGGTCATCGTAGTTGATAACCTGTGCTGCAATAAAGCCACGCTCAAAATCGGTATGGATGACACCGGCTGCTTGTGGGGCAGTGTCGCCTTGATGAATTGTCCAGGCGCGAATCTCTTTTGGTCCAGCCGTGAGATAGCTTTGTAGTCCAAGGACATCGTATGCTGTCTTGATAAGCTGGTTGAGACCTGTTTCTGCAACGCCGTATGCTTCAAGTAGCTCGAGCGCATCTGCTTCTGGAAGATCTTTGATTTCTTCCTCAATTTTTGCACAGATAAAGATTGTGCGAGCGGGCGCAACGAGCGATGTGAGTTCATGACGCCTTGCTGTATCAGCAAGGGTTGTCTCATCAACGTTAAATGCGTAGATAACGGGCTTTGCTGTCAAGAGATGAAGGTCGCTAATGACATCAAAATTAAGAGATGGTAGGGCTGATAGTGGCGTGCCGGCTTCGAGATGGCGAAGGAGTGATTCGAGGTAGGAGAGGTGTTCGCGTGCCGTCGGGTTTGCTTTTGCTTCTTTTTGAAGTCGTGGAATGCGCCCTTCGATTGTCTGCATATCTGCAAGGATGAGCTCGGTGTTGATGATCTCGATATCATTCTTTGGGTGAACTGGTGATTCGTCATGTCGAAGAATGTCGTTGTTCTCAAAGGCGCGTACGACGTGGATAATTGCATCAGTTTGGCGAATATTGGCGAGGAATTTATTGCCGAGACCTTCACCTTTTGATGCACCAGCAACAAGCCCGGCGATGTCGACAAATGTGACAGTAGCAGGGAGGAGTTTGGTTGATCCGTAGATATCTGCGAGCACTTGTAGTCGCGCATCTGGTACGGGCACAATGCCTGTATTTGGCTCAATGGTAGCAAATGGATAGTTGGCAGCAAGGATGTCGTTGTTTGTTAATACATTAAAAAGCGTCGATTTCCCGACGTTTGGAAGACCAACGATTCCGATTGAGAGGCTCATAGCTATGTATAGTATAGCATCTATGTGGCATCCCTCCAAGAGGCGCGAGCTTGTCGTGATGATGATGCTCATGGTAAACTGACAGATAGAATGTTCTAGGATTTTGATGGAGTGATGTGGTGATGAAGACAAAAATAGTGATGTGGGTAGGGCTTGGACTAGGGGGTATCGCAGTTATTGGGGTAATCATCGGTATTGTAGCTGTTCGGCAGGGTCGTCTGTATATTGGTTTTAAGAAGCCAGATGAGAATGTAACGATATCTCAAAGAGTGTGTTCTCGCGAGGTTATAGAGCGCTTTACAGGCATATGGAGTGTCGGACTTGTGACTGATACAGACGGGGCTCGTACACTACGGGACGATATTAGGGGTTTGGATAACTACGATGCAGATCCAAATTGTGTATGGATTCTGATGCAGGCATCTGTTGTGTTGGGGGATGTCGATGCAGTCAAGGTGTACGCTGATCAGTATGTCATTTTTGATAATAGAGGGTTATTTGCACAGCACACAGTAGAGAGTATGGGTGTATCGCCAGAGCACGCTGTGTTTGATGCGGAACTTTTTCAGTCTGGTGAGATTCTAAAAAACAGGATTGGCTCATAGCTACATGGCTGATTCATTGACTGTTCGTGGTTCGCTGATCTTGACAGGTGGATTTTCTTTACTGTTGAGTGTGGCTATAGTAGCACTATTCGGCATATCGGTACACGCGCAGGCGCATCGACCAAGTGATTCTTGGCAGAATGGTGCAGAGAGGTATGTTCAGAGCGGAGGGGTACACAATCCAGACGGTAGATACAAGGGTCCTACCTGTTCGGAGGGTGGATGGAACATTGGTACGATCTGGGTAACCAACGAGAACGGTACGAGTGAGGACGTAAAAGTAACGCAGGGTCAGACGAGTGTCAATATACGAATTTATAGCACAGTAAGAGCCTGTTCATGGGGGTATGCAAAAGATGCATTAACATCATCCGCTCTTGCTCACATTACGCAATGCGGTAGCGACCCTACTATATCGTTTACGCAACAGTCTTCGGCTAGGACGCTTTTTAGCGCTAGTAATGAAGAGGGCTCTGCGGGATCTTGGGCGAGCACAAGGCTCTATATAGCAAATCGAGATAGGCTCGCAGGGAGATATTGGTCAACGAATTTTCAGAATAACAACTACATTAAAGCAAGGCTTGTCGTTAATTCAAGAGGAACAGGAAATTACACGACATGTATACGTGCCTCGTTTTCCTCTCCGAGCTGTGGCTATGGAAGGCCTTCTCATGGGGGAGCATGGCACTGGTGCGGTAGGGCCGATCGCTCAATCGGCTATCGTATCGTGCGCACATCATTCAATCTTGACCCAAAAACATACATATCTTCAAGTACAGCGAGTGATTGGAATAGTAAATCCTGGGGGCGGCCGGTCGTGATATTGAGGTGAACCCGGGTGCGACGGTATATTTTCGACACACGGTAAAAAATACAGGTGATGAAGGGGCGAGTTACAAAGGTCGAAAAGATAGCTATAGCTCATCTACGTGGACAGATGGCTCTTGGAGCGCGAGCAATCGAACTACAGGCGCTGGAAGTACCTGGACAAGTGGTGCCAGCTCGACGTACACGGTTCATATTCCTCCTGATGCTCCTGCTGGCGCGCGGTACTGTCAGCGCTATGCAACAAATAAGACTTCATCCAGTAATAGCAACACCAAAACAAGTACTCGAGCGTGTGCTGTTGTAAAGCGTGTTTGGTCACTCGTGCCAAGTACGACAATCACTACGCCAAATACTGCTGCTGCAAATACTCCAGGGCAGACACTAACGTGGCGTCATCAGGTAACAAACAGTGGACCACATACAACAGACGGCAGTATTATATATCGTGGACAAAATCAAGGCCATCTCGGTACGGGCACTATTACGTTGAGTGGCTCACCGGCTACGAGTATCAGTAATGGAGGAACGCGGCAGTCAAATTCGACAAGAGTGATCACACAAGACGATGTTGGTAATTCTCTTTGTCGCCGTACATCTGTCACGCCGAGGTCATCAACAAATAGCACGGTGCTTACCTCGGCAAATGCCTGTCGCACGATCCCATACCAATATGCGCTCACGCCACAAATTACGCAGCTTGCAGGGAGTAGTGTGAGCGGCACAGACCAGCCAGTTGAGAGCGATAGGACGTCGATTGCCGTAACTGGAACGGTGTCGAACGGCGGTCCGACAAAGTCGCATACAGGTATTACATACCGTCTTACTGAGATTAAGTATCCTACCTCAGTCACAAATCCTGCCAGAAAGTCAGGGGGTACACGCACCTCAGCTAGCGACCCATGTACATTCTTTACGGGCGAGTCATCCTGTGAGACAATCCGATCTGGTACTGGGAGTTATACAGCAGGGGGCGTGGTCACGTATGATGCGACAGGTAGTCGTGATGGGGAAGATACGGGATCTCGAATTTGTTACGCAATATCTGTCCAGCGTCATAGCAGTAGTAGCACCCAGTGGTACCACTCCAATCTAGCTTGTCTTGTTATTGCGAAGAAGCCAAAAGTGCAGGTCCACGGGGGGAATGTACAGGTTGGGCGTGGGTCTACGACTGACGGATTCAATAATGAGGCTGGTGTGACGACGAGTATTTCTGCACTGGAGCGAATGTACCGTGTTCATCCGGATGAAGAGGAGATTGATGAGCGAGTGGCGAATACACAGTCGAAGTGGCGATTTGGCTGGGGGGCAGGTCTTGATTTTAATGGGTCATCAGTTGCATTACCTACACCAACTGCCCATATGGCTGGCGGTGAAGGCTCAACGGTTGCCGTTGACGACAGGGGAGAGGTACTTTTCTTTACTGACGGGCTTAATGTGTACCGTAAAGATGGGCAAATCATGGGAGCGAACGGCTCGAATATCGGATCAACAAGTACGACGACGCAGGCTGCTGCGGCATTTCCGATTGCAAATGGCAAGTATGTCATCATTACCTCTTCTGCTGCTTCAGAGCACAATAAGCTTGGTGATCTGAGATATACAGTCGTTGATATGACCGTCACTGACTCTGACGGCAAGAAGGGTGTTGTGACGAGTACAAAAAATGCCGCCTTCGGCCCTCAAGGGACTGGACATAAGATTGGAGAGGCAATCGCCGTCGCGCCTAATGCAGAGAATAATGGCTACTGGGTGGTTGTCAATCGACCAGGGACGAGAGAAGTTCGAGCGTTTCATATACCGTATACTTGGAATGGCTCAAATGGCGCTGCTCGTACATATGTCGCATCATCGCCAGGATCTCTCGTGTCTGGGTCACCTGCTGGCGTAGGCCATGAGCCGGGATTTGGAACCATCAACTTCAATAGTGATTATTCGCGCATTGTGATTGCGATGCAAACAGGGCCGATTTATGGAAAGTACGGAACAGTTAGGGTGCTCAATTTTAACAATGCAAGTACGAGTGGTGTGTTCACGCAGGGGTTTGAATGGACAAACGGCGACTACTATATGTATTCAGCAGACTTCTCGCCAAATAGTCATCACGTCTACGTAACAACACTATATAATCCCCCTGGTGCAAATGGCGGTAATGGGCATCTATACAGATATACGCTAGCAGGAGCCGCCTCGAGTGCAGCCGTAAAATCTTCAGAGTGGGGCGTTGCCCACGGCTCAACAGGGATGCCTGCGTGTGGAAGTAGCGGTGGTGGTGGACAGGTAAAACGAGGCCCTGATGGCAGGATGTATGTAGCGCGCATTAATTGTCCATATATCGGAGTTATTGGCAATCCAAATGCGAACACAAAGACGACCGCAGCAATTGGATGGAATATGAGCGGACGCAGCCTGCCAGGTAGCGGCGTAAATCAGAAGAGAAGTAGTTTTGGATTACCACAGATGGCGGCTGTGCTACGTGCAGACACTCGTCCTCCCCTCTACACCTCCCGCACCTTCGGCTCCTACGCCGAGTACTCCATCTTCG
>CAYYWC010000004.1:0-84797 GCA_964475295.1 uncultured Candidatus Saccharibacteria bacterium | reverse complement strand
CCACCGTCAGAGCTTTTTTCAAGATGTTCATGATGAACTCCTCTTCTCGTGGTGCCGACTGGTTGCCAGCGCTGGTTTTCAGATGTTAATGAGCAACTATTCACCCATATCTACATTATACCTTACTATTGCAAATAAGTCAATACTGTACTACTGGTCGGCATACCGTATTTCAATAGGATAGTCTTTCGCACTAAAGCCCCACTCCTTTATCTTGGCTAGCGCCTCCTTTTCATATTGATCTGCTATATGTATCAATGCTGGACTCGTCTTTGGTGGGGATGGCATATCTATAAGAATAACGATGAGCGGCTGCTGCTTGCCATCTGCGACGAGTGCTATCTGCCAATTACCACCGATATAGGTAAGGGTATTGGCGTCGACGTGCTCGTAAATCGGCTGCTGTTTCCACCAAGCTATTGTATTATTCACCTCGACACTAGTATTAGACGTGGAAAGCTCGTTCATCTCATCCTGTGTCAATGAAGTCTCGCTCGACTGAGTAGGTATCGTAATAAAAATCTCTTGGTTGGATATCTTTTTGCCAGACTGGCTTTCGGCTGTCATCTTTGCGACGTATTGACCATCTTCAAGAGAGCCTTGCTTTGCAGTAATCCAAAAAGCTGCGCAGGTATCCTCCTGTGCATGTCGTTTCTCGAATGTAAAACTATCACCCTCGACAGCAACCGTTTCACTTTTTATTGGCTGATTGAAGCAAATCTTTAAGAAAGGGGTATCCCTTTGCACACTGTGAACTGTCTGTACCTCAAGTGGATCACCTCGAGAACTGATGACTACTATTACAACAAAAGCAATCGTAGCTATGAGGACGACTCCTATTGCGATCTTAATTTTTTTTGCGTGTATTCCAAATTGCTGCATATCTTACCCCACTGGTGGTCCTTTATACCGAAGCACCTTTGCACTACTGAGTGGCTCAAAAGGAACTTTATTTATCCTGCACGTCCCATCATTGGCTGTAATACCACCAGGCCTATTCACGCCGCCATCGGCAGTCTTGCCGTCTCCCATATAAATAGCAACGTGACCAGGCCATCCTAGTATATCTCCTGGCTGCATCTCGGAATTAGGTATAAGCTCATAATTTACATCGTCAAATGTTGCTGGACCATGACCACTACCGCTACCAGCCCTGCTATGCTTTTCAATCCCGGTCTTACCTGTCTCTTGACATCCGCCATGACAACCGTGAAACGGCCGTGGATATCCGGCAGCAACGTACACCGACTCTACAAACCGAACACAGTCACGACAGTCAATACCTGTCAGATCACCCTTGAGTCCGCTCATCGGTACGACACCAAAGGTACCTTCCTCTACTTTCAGCGCAAGCTCTACAACATCTGTCGTTCCGCCACTACTAGCGTCACAATTTACTGGATTAGAAACAATAGACGTAGACCCCTCACCACCCGCAGGGTTAGGGTCTGGGTAGCCATACTCAGGGCTTGATTTCGTAAAGTCACTTGTTAGGTATGCATGGGCGTTCTTGATATATCTGATACCCTCGTCAGTTCCATGATACCGAAAGGCGCTCAATGGATCGTTGTCGCCCATACTAGCAGCTGCACCTCCACCTTGATTGTATGCACCAGCGATATAGATCATTGAGGTTCTGTCTGCAAAAGGTCTGTCGATATCTCCTATGACTGAGTCCTTTTTTAGACCCATACTTGCAGCATATTTTGCTGATGCAAAGACGGCATCCCATGGGTTGTTGATATCCATAACTCCATCTTTGTTGCCATCATGCTTATAGGCATTCCAAGTGCCTGGAATAAACTGCATCGGGCCCTTTGCTGATGCAGACGACGTCGCCCACGCATAATCTATAGGCTTCCAGTTACCGTTCTCTGCAAGAAAGATGACAGCAAGAAAATTAGGATTGATACTAAACTCTTCGCCGGCCGCGGAGAATATCTCACCCCATTCTTTAGGAATATTTTTGGAAAGCTCAGCAGAAACTGCACCGCCGCCACCACCACAGGTAGGGTTATAGTACAGTATCTCCTTGTCTTTTGTATCATCGGTCTCAACCGCCAGAACCTGCTGAAACGACCCCGAGAACATCACAAGTGACGCAAGAAAAGTATAGGCGACCACCCGAATGATAAAGCCTGCTTTACCTTTTTTCTTAGTAAGCATAGACGTATTATACCAAAACCCCCGCAGGCCTGCTACTAAAACGCTGACGATGATATACTATAAGTACTTATGGCTAACTATAAAGTACCGCAAGATGTCGAAGCCGAGGATAAACTCCTCGGACCGTTTAGTTTTCGGCAATTTATATATCTCCTTATCGTTGTAGCAGCGATAGGAGTTGCGTTTGTACTCTTCAGGATACTACCTCCGTTGGTCATTATTCCTCTCCCTGTTGTGTTGTTTTTTGGTGCGCTCGCCTTGCCACTCCGCAAGGATCAACCAATGGAGATCTACCTTGCAGCAATCTTATCATTCTATCTCAAGCCCCGTCAGCGTATGTGGGAGCCGGATGGTATTGAAACTCTTGTTCACATCGCAGCACCTCGCAACAAAGAGCCACAACGCACAAAAAATGTCAGTGCCAGTGAGGCAGAGCAGCGCCTTCGTTATCTCTCTGATCTTTCCGACAGTCGTGGCTGGTCAGTGCGTAATACACATGCTCCTGTCAGTACGTCTATGAACGCCGATGTCTTCAACGAAGCACAACAAACGCAAGATATTCTAGACACAAGTGGGTCTGTGGCACAAAATTTCAATCAAATGATTACACAAAATGACCAGCGTCGACACCAGCAAGTACTCAGCCAATTTCAAGCCGCAGCCGCTGCACCTGCACCTGCTATGGTGGCCCAGCAGCCTATCGTCCCGCAATTCCAAGACCCGTATGCGAATCTCGGGCAGCAAACGATCGCTCCAGCACCACCGCAACAGGCAGCATTCGCAACACCCAGCCCCAATCCTTTCACACCAACACAAATAACCCAACCAGCAGCGGTGCAAACTCCTGCCGATACAGAAGGTATTCCGCAGTTCAATCCATATCCTACAAATATGAACCAAACGGTTATTCAGCCTCTTTCAGACCAACAGGCAACACAACAGCCGGCACCACCAGTAGCGCAACCCGAGCCGACAAGCACTAGCACAAAGCCCCTCTCTCCTGATATAATAAACCTTGCAAACAATACTGACTTATCGATCGAGACTATCGCGCGCGAAGCTAACCGAATCTCTGAAAAAGAAGCGGAACAAAGCAACGAGGTGATTATATCGCTCCGATAGGTAGTGACTATCAACAAAGGAGTGGGTAGGGTAGATAATGCCACCAAACAATCAAGCGCAAAATCAACCACAGATGGCCGTTGACCCAAATAGTCAGTTTCCTCAAGCCATCCCACAAACACCCCCTCAGCAGCCAACTCCGGTCGGCAGCGGCCCGGCAGCCAACCAGCAACAAACCCCTCAACAGCAAGTATCTAACCCAAATTCGTCTCAGAACAGCCTTCAGTTCGCCGAGATCCGTGACGGTATGGCTATCATGACTGACGGGTCATTCCGCTCGGTCGTCGCTTGTCAATCAATCAACTTTGACCTCATGAGCTCGCGCGAACGGGAAGGCGTCGAATATGCATACCAAAACTTTCTCAACTCCCTCAAGCATCCCGTCCAGATACTTGTGCGCTCTCAGCGTGTCGATATTGCACCATATATCGATAAGCTCACAGCCCTAAGAAGAGATGAGGACAACATGCTCCTTTCGGTACTGATGGACGACTATATTAATTTCATCGACATCCTCGCACAAGAAGCAAATATTATGGATAAGTCATTTTATATCGTCATACCGTATTTCCCTGAAGGTGATCTCGCAAATCTCAAGGGCCAAGCAAAGGGCTTCTTTGGCAAGCTTTTTACAAAACCGGCAGCCGTCACAAAGATTGATGCACAGAGCTACGAAAAAGCTCAAACTGAGATCAATAACCGTACTGAAGGTGTCATCTCAGGCCTCTTTGCTATGGGTGTCCATAGTATCCGCCTTAACACGACTGAGATCAGTGAACTCTTCTACAACTTCTATAACCCCGACACAGCCATCCGTGAACCAATCCGTAATTATGAAAATATGACAGCAATCTATACACGTAAAGGGCAGGGCGGAGAACCTCAAATGATGCAGGCACCACCACAAGGAGGCTTCAGTGGCTAAGAAACAAGATGCAGTTGATATCGCCGCTCAACAAGCAGCACGCGAGCAAGCAGAAGTCGAACAGGCCTTCCTGAAAGGTATTTCGACCATGCGCGACTTTATCGCACCGAGTAGTCTCGAAATACACAGCAGTCATTTTCGTCTCGGTACAAAATATGGACGCACCCTCTATGTCTACGGCTACCCTCGTGAAATCTATACTGGCTGGCTCAGCAGTCTCATTAATATCGATGAAGTGCTCGATCTTAGCATGTTTATCTATCCTGTCGACAGCGCAACCGTTCTCAATAACCTTAAAAAGAAGGTGACTCAGCTCGAGGCGACAATGTCGATCAATAACGAAAAGGGTCGAACCCGTGACCCAGCACTCGAGGCTGCGATCCAAGACGCTGAAGAACTCCGTGATCAGTTGCAAATTGGCGCAGAACGCTTCTTTCGCTTTGGACTCTATGTAACAATTTACGCCGATAGCCTCGATGAGTTAACGTTTGTACAAAACAAGATTGAGACAATCTTTGGGCAGCAGATGGTCTTTAGTAAGGTTGCCAGTAGTCAGCAAGAACAAGGATTGAATAGCACCGTACCGCAACTATCTGACCAGCTCCAGATCCGCCGCAACATGAACACAGGTGCCATCAGCACGAGCTTCCCATTCACGAGCGCCGATCTGACCGACAATTCAGGCATCCTCTACGGTATCAACATGCACAACAACGGTCTCGTCATCTTTGATCGTTTCAATCTCGAAAACGCCAATGCCGTCGTCTTTGCAAAGTCTGGTGCAGGTAAGTCATTTACCGTCAAGCTCGAGGCCCTTCGCAGTATGATGCTTGGCTCCGAAGTGCTCATCATCGACCCAGAAAATGAATATCAAAAGCTCGCTGATGCCGTCGGAGGTAGCTATATTCGCCTCAGTCTCAGCTCTGACACACGTATCAATCCCTTTGACCTGCCACGTGTTATCGACAATGATGAAGCAGACGATGCACTCCGAGCTAATCTCGTAACACTCCACGGACTATTTCGTCTCATGCTTGGCGGCACGCAAGTAGCAGCCAATGGACAAGCAATGTCAGCACTCACTCCAGCAGAAGAAGCCGATCTTGACCAGGCACTCATCGACACATACGCTCGCGTTGGTATCACGAGCGATCCGCTCACACACGGCTCAACACCACCAACAATCGCTAATCTCTATGATACGCTCCTGCATATGGGCGGCACCGGGCCTCAGCTCGCACAGCGTCTCCGTAAATACACGACGGGAACATTCGCAGGTATTTTCTCGCAGCAGAGCAATATCGACATCAACAACCCAATGGTCGTCTTCAATATCCGTGATCTCGAAGACGAACTACGCCCAGTCGCTATGTATATCGTTCTAAGTCATATCTGGAATATCACCCGTACCGACCAAAAGAAGCGTATGCTCATCGTCGATGAGGCGTGGCAACTCATGAAATATGACGACTCCGCAAACTTCCTCTTCTCACTTGCTAAGCGAGCTCGTAAATACCACCTCGGCCTCACTACTATCACCCAGGATGTTGAAGACTTTATGGGAAGTAAAATGGGACGTGCCATCGTCGCTAACTCATCAATGCAGATCCTCCTCAAGCAATCGGCCAGTGCTGTCGATGTCCTTGCGGATGTCTTCAAACTAACAGAAGAGGAAAAGAAACGACTCTCTAACTTCCCGGTTGGACAAGGACTCTTCTTTGCTGGCCAAAATCACGTCCATATCCAGATTATCGCAAGCCAGACCGAGCAAGAACTTATTACAACAAAACCACACGCGTCCGAGGCATTGCAAACGTCAAATCAAAGCGATGGTCTCACCTATCAGCAACAGGGGAACTTTTAGGCTATAATAGTAACTAATTATGCCGACACTGACAGACGATGATACAAAGAATCAGATAGACAAGAATCACGAGAGAGGCTCTGGTGCATACAATCCAGCAAGCCTTGACTTCGATGAGGTTGAGGCATATGCGAATGATTCAAATAATCACGATAATGTTTCGAGTTCCGAGAAGTCTGCACGACATAACGCAAACCCAATGAACTACGTCAAAAATCGTACGAAATCAACAGCGACCAACAATAAAAATCAAAGGAAAGCAGGAAGCTTCCTGAAGAAAAAAGGACCTATTATCGGTATTGGAGGTGGACTTGGTATTGGACTCATCGTCCTTGCGATCCTTGCACCAGCAACCGTTATGATTGCGATTATGCAGAATCTCACAGCAGGACTTGACTCTGCATCTCGTGCGATGAATAATCGACAGCAGCGCGTCCTCAAGCTGAAAGTAGAGGCTCCGGACTGTCACGAAAACACATATGCCTGTAAAAAAACAAAGCTCTCAAATAGCTCACTCCGAAAACTCAAAAGAGCAGGGCTTACACCGCTCATCGGCAACAGTCCGATGGATATTGACCGAGCTGGATACCCGGCCAATAAGCCGACCCACTACCGCCTCACCACTGGACAAACTATTACAGCAGCTCAGTATGGGGCAACTATAGATGCTGATGCAGCCCTTAGGGGTAAGCTGCATGGTAGTAGCGGTATCTTTAATGGCCGCATCTCTGCATGGACCGGCAAACATATCAAAGGTGCATTCCGCAACGTCTTTGGTGTCAAAAGCGATGGCGGTGTGATGGATGGAAAGAATGAGAAGGGTGCATTTTCCCTTGCTAATCTCTCAGATAAACTAGCACAAAGAATACCAGGATATAAAACACTCGGCAATATATCAGGAACTATTGAAAAAAAGCTGGGCAGCAGAGTGGCAACCGCTAAGGCAGGTGGTGTCGCCTATATTACCGCATTCGGTTCGTGCCTACTAACAAAGACTCCGTCCCTCATAACTGGAGCTGTAGCCGGCGCACAAATACTACGACTCCTGCCTTATATCAATGAGATTGTTCTATCACCAGCAGCAAAGCTTCAGGGTTCTGGTGTCGATGAGGAGAACGCGGCAACACCAGAAGATATCGATTTCGCCTCATCAATCTTAACCCAAAAGACCCTTGATAAAGATGGCAATATGACCGTCGCAGTGGACTCACCACTCCTCTTGGCTGCAATGGGGGTTAATAGCAGTAAAATATCACCAGCCACATACGCTCAATATATTCCAGGCTACTCCCTTGTGGACTTCTTTAATAACAATCCGATCGGCAGTGCCGCCAAGGCAGTTCAAAAAGAAGCGGCTGGAATGTGTAGTGTTATTATGAGCCCGATTACAATGATTACATGGATGGTAGTCGAGGCAGCACTAAGAGGCACTAATCCTATCACTCTCGGCCTGGGGGCTGCGGCTCAATGGGTGGCAGGAATGGCGCTTATACCACTTGCTCTGGCAGGAGTCGCAACTATTATCGACCATGAAGCTGTTCAAGAGCTACTGGCAGCAGGCTTCCTAAGCGACGATCTCCACGGTATCGAACTAGGCCATACACTTGGTGCATCTGCGCTAGCCTTTTTCCCAGCAGGTGCAATGGCACGATTCATCCCCGGTGTTACAGTAGGTGGCGCTGAGGCAACCAATGCAAGTATCAAACAATATGAAGCAGGCATGAAAGAAATGGATATCGCATCACTCAGTCCACTTGATACTACAAGTAAATATACATTCATGGGCAGTATTGTCCATTCACTCCGTATCAGCGCTATTGCAAATAGTGGCTATAGTGGTGGCATAAGTTCAAGAATCGCTAGTGTATTACGTATTCCACAGCTCTCCCTAGCTCCAGGTGCATTAGCCGATACGAGCGGATTATCAGCAGTCTGCGATCCTACCAATGCATCCTTTTATGACCTCGAGGCAGAAGACCCAGAGCAGACGCCACTACTCAACCCGCTCGGTTTACCGTGTAGCGATCTAGAAGATGTACTCGATCCAGACACTGCAATCGATATACTACGTGCAGAGGGGTGGCTCGATACAAGTATAGAAGTATCAGATAATGCGGATATCAATGAGCTCTTATTGAAAGAGGTTATTGTGAAGGATAAACCCCTATACATGCTTGCCAGTGGAGAGACAGGCTGCAATGACGCAAGCTCGGGCGATTACATAGTCGAGGCATCCGGCTGTGTCGTCAGACCATCAGGCAAGGCTGACGGCACACCTATTGCCGGTGGCGGTGGCAGCAGCAAATGTGGTCTTGTCGGTGAAGATGGTGGTCACTGCAAAGCGAATGACAGAGGTGAAATAGAAGACAGCGACTTTGGCCCAACTGATTCAACTGACGTCAAGGATTCACGCGCACTTCTTGCAGCCTACACCTTCCTCGTTGACGTACAGGCAGACAATGCAATCATCGGCGAGAGTGGGATGGAAGTCACCCAGAATGATACGCTGTCGAACGAATCCGAACAGTCGCTCAATGATACATATCATGCGCACCTAGAGAACGACTACTCGATACATACCACCGACTGGTGGACACCCATCAGCACGTCTGCCTACGTCATACGCGACCGTATAGCTGCTCAACCCCAGCGTCCATCAACTAAAAATACTTCCTTGCTATAATAAGGTAGAGTCATGATAATGCACCGACATAAAGCGAAAAGAAGCTCTCTCCAATCGCTGCCTATAATTATTTTTATGATTGCACTACTTGCGGTATCGTTCGTAACGCAAATATTAATCGTGCCACAAACTAATGCATGGGGATGCGAAGGCGAGGATAAGGCAGCTCGTGAAGAGTTTTATGCACGAAATGATATTCCAAGCTTCTATGACCCATGTTCAGATCGGTGCTCTGCGGGAGGGGAGATTGGTGGCGCTGGAGGAAAAATAGCAACCCTTCGCGGAGAGGATAATGCCACGCGTATCTACAACTTCTGGATTGACACAGGCCTTAGCCCAAAACAAGCGGCAGGTATCACTGGAAGTATCAAGCATGAAAGCGGCTTTAGTCCGTTTCGGCAAGAGACGACAAAGTCTTGGCCCGACGGCGGTTGGGGAATTGCTCAATTCACATTCGATCCTGGTCAACGCGGCTACGCCACAGCATACGTAAAAGCAGACATCGGAATAGATCTTTTTAATCAGTATTACAAGAACGAATACGGTGGTGCTGTCCTAGAATCAAATGGTTTTATACCTACAGGAGTCCCTGAAGATGTTAATAATAAGTTCCTCCTGAGTGAGCTCAATTATCTCTATGAGCACATTCAGGAACTAAAGCCAAATAATATACGCTGGAGCGCCTACCAGCGAGACTATAGTGTCACCCCTACAGATACAACTCTTTATGAGTACCTCAGGGGGCTTGATTCTGCTGGTGATGCAGCAAAAGCCTGGACATACCTCTATGAATACCCTGGCGACATAAAAAATACAGCCGCCAATCGAGCGATAAGTGCCGATGAAATCCTCACTGCAATGGCAGGAAACGATGCATCGGCCATGGCGTGTGACACAGGCGGACTCATAGAGGGGGGTATGACCCTCGACCAAGCTGTTGCTTTCATGGAATCCTATAAATCAGACCCTGAAGCAACAAATCTTCTCGGCGGAGCTGGCCGTGGTTGTTCCGGCGGTCCACTCGCAAACTGCGTCAGCTTCTCTGTCTACTTCATTAACAAATATACGACATTTGAAGGCTTTATGAGTGGCGCTCCGGGCAATGGTATTGACGTTGCAGGGAATGTTGCATCAAGAAACCCGACAGCAAAGACTGGTGTTGCACCTCAACCATATGCGATATTTAGTGGGCCAGGATCAGGAGTAGAGGGACATACTGGCATTATACTAGGTGTTGATACGGTGAAAAATGTTGTAATCGTCGGAGAAGCTGGATGCGGACAGTCGATGGACTGGATTACTGCACGGGAATATCCTTTAGATGAGTACACGAGCGGCGCCTACAAATATGTGTATACTGATGGCTTCTTGAAGGGTGGAATAGACACAGGCTCTGGTGTAGATAAATAGAATAGGAGTGATAATAATGAATCAGAACAGCCCCCTTGCATCAAAAAAAATACTCATTGCCGCCAGCGCTACCGTGATCTTGACACTCCTCGGCATAGTTGTTGCGACATTTCTACCAAAAAACACCAATCCATATGGGGATCAAATAAGCATAGTTAATTATAAAGATGAAATTAAAAACTTACCAGATGACAGAGAGCAAGCCATCACAGCTGCCTTATATAATACCGTTCGACTCAATAGTGACGTTGATAAAGCGGCTATCGGCAGTGCCTCAATTCGCGCCGAATCATCAACACAAGAATACAAAGAAAAAGGTGAAACCTACCAGGGGACCTTCATTGTTGATTTAGAGAATATCCGTCAATCATATCTTGTCACCTACTCGTACTCCCGAAACAGTGCTAGCAATGCAGGTTATTCGGTTACTATAACCTGTCTTCCAGAAGATAAACTAATCTACGAAAACTTTTCATGCATAGACACACTCCAACAAGAAGTAGGTGATACGGATCCTATCATAAAATTCCTACCACACACTGCACTAACCTACGAAATAAAACCAGACTCAACAAGCGGGGAGCTTATTCTGATTGTTGACCTCAAGATACCTGAGATAGACCTCAGCGGCAACAAAGCGTCGAGGCAGCAAACAGTTACGCTTTACAAAAATGAAGTACATAGCTGGATACAGAGCCACGGGCTTGATCCAAATCGTTACACTATCTCATACAACTACTCTGATTCTGGCATCCTCCTTCGTCCATAAAATTTTCAACTGAATATATCATGAATAATAGCCAACAAAATATCCTGCTCATCGACAAGCCATCCGAATGGACTAGTTTTGACGTCGTCGCAAAAATCCGTGGGCAAATCAAGGCCGCATACCGCGCACAAGGCGAAAAACCAACCAAGCGACAACTAAAAGTAGGACACGCAGGCACGCTTGATCCCTTTGCAACAGGGCTCCTCATTATCCTCTTGGGTGATGCAACCAAGCAGGCTGGTGAATTTCTCAAGCTTGATAAGGTATATGAAGCAACCTTCCGTCTCGGACAAACAAGCACGACAGGTGACCCCGAAGGAAGTATAACCAATACCTCAGACCGTATTCCTACTAGAGAAGAAGTAGAGCAAGCTATCCAGCAATTTATCGGCGAGATCACCCAGACACCACCAGCCTATAGCGCTATCAAGATAAATGGTCAACGCGCCTACAAACTTGCCCGCGAAGGAAAGGATGTCGACGTACCCGAGCGCATCGTAACGATCTACTCGATCGAATTACTTGATTACTCCTACCCAGAGGTCAAGATTCGTACCCATGTCGGTAGCGGTACATATATCCGAACTCTTGGTGAAGATATTGGCAAATCCCTGCGTACAGGGGCGTTCTGTAGCCAGCTCCGACGAACGAGAATTGGAGATTATGACATCACCAACGCGACGACAATCGCGCACTACCTTGCGATCTGATCCATCAAATCGCTGATTTCCTTTGCAGGCATCTGATTGGCGATATTCGGGTTCTTGCTCGGGTCTTTAAAGTCCCTAATGGCCTGCTTGAGTTCCGCAGAGACACTTGATCGCTGCGTCAAGATACGCTTGAGTTCGTCGGCTGATGCATTGCGCAAGCTGTCAACGGAAAGTTTACCACCAGCACTCGTGAGACGCCCAACCACCTTACTGTCAAATGTACCATCATACTCACCGACCTTAAGGGCGGCCAGGTCTGCGTTACCAAGTGATATCGGCTTGCGTGGCCCAAGATCTGCACCAAATTGCTTCATCAGATCAGACAGTGCTTCCTTCTCCTGAAGTGATGTGCCTGGACGATGCTTAGCTGTACCAAGGTAATCGAGCGCGTCATGTAGCATGTCATCACCACCAACATTGATAAGCTGCGAGACGGCAGCGGCACGTCGTTCAGTCGAAAGGGAAGTATCGGTATAGATACTAGCAAGACGTGTACCATCAAGTCCTGTCATTGTCGTACGCTCAGCAGCAACTGTCGTATCAAAGGCTTTATGAATTGTTTGTGTCGCAGCGGCGAGTGCATGCGAGGCACCGTGTGGATCAATACCACCAGCCAGCTGTCGCAGTGCAGCACTTGTCTCCATGTCTTTCGCGTACTCAAGATTCCGAACATCCTCAGCCGCATTAATAGCACTTGCTGTAATACGAGAATCTCGATTTGCAAGACGTGCCGTCAAAGCGCTTGCTGCAAGATGACTCGGAATGACATTCATAGCATCTGCTTTCGACTGTAGATTCTTATACTGAAGCTCTGCGCCCTTATCGAGATTATCCAATACCGCCTTGGCATTGCGTACCTCAACATCAAGTCGCTGAATTGTTACATTCTTTAATTTTGCCTCATTATACACCTGATTAGAAACAGTCTCGCCGAGCGCCTTTCGATCATCGGCCTCACGGCTCATCTGATCGACATCACGAAAGCTCTGACTGTTTGCCCAATTGCCATCTGCCATCGCATTACGTGCATTGCGCCATCCCTCACGACGACGACGATTATGATCAAAACGTTGTGCAGCTTTTTTATCAAGCTCCCATCGTTTTGCGGGTGTTGAAAGGGTTTTTGCCTTCATGTTCTCAGCACGATCCTTCGCAAAATTACGTGTCCGGTCAATAATTCCCTTGTTTGGATTATTGACAATACCCGCAATACGACCAAGAAGTGACCCACTGAATTTAATCAATAGTGGTGTCACGAAGAGTGGTGCAACCTGTACAATCATACCAAGAAGAATAAGATTGATAGAGTCGGCATTCTGGATAATCACTGTACCGGCTAGCTGTGAGCCACCAAAAATAACCGAGAAGGCGGGGAAGAGAATTAGCATCGTCATGAAGATACTGCGCCATTTATCAAACCACTTTTCTGTGTTCGGGAGAAGGAATGCCACAAAAGCAAGTGGCGCTAGTATTGTCAGGATCGTAATGAGCGCTTGACGAGACGCCATGACGAGTAGTGCAACAAGGACCGCTACAATGAGGATGACGAGTGCAGGTAGTAGAATCGCCAGTGCCGCTGCCGTCATCGACCCATACGTCGCCACTGCGCTCAAAAGGCCGATACTTGCTCCAGCCGCCATCGCACCACCCGACAGAATAAATGTCGAAACGCTCTCCCACGACAGAACATCCCATGAATTACCCTCTACTCCAACAAGGGTATTGCGCATTCCAATAAACATATTCTGGATACTGAATCCGAGTAAATTTGATAAATCAATTGCAAGTGAACAAATAATATATGATACATTCACAAGTACTGCCGCGATGATAATACGAGGGAGTAACTTTTTGATACCATAATTACTTACACCGTAACTTGTAAGCTGCGAGTAGATGATAACAAGAAAGGCGATTACAAAAGCAATATTTGCGAATGTCCGCATGTACGACCATGCTCGGTAGAGGGCGTTATCCTGTCCCGTCTGAATTGGTCGAACCTCCAAAAAGCTCGCAAGCACATCAAACACCCAGTCCATCCAGGTTGCAAGCGTGTTCGTTATAGGACAAATAAGCCATCCAAGTCCCCCATCAACAGCACATGAAGTCGTACCGACGTTTGCTGTTTGAGGATCAAGTGAGACCGCAACAGCTGTCGATGGATTCGTCAGTGTGTTCGGCCCACCATAGCTATGTGTTCGATAGCTTGCTGTCGATGCGGTACCTGGATCAGAGCCTGGTGCAAAGTAGATAATATGCATCTTACGATTTGATGCCGTAGATGGCTCGACGAAAGTATACACGATGGTACCTTGAGGCAATCCAAGCGCTGTCACTGTCTGTTCGGCCGCAGGACCGGTATATTGGTTGTTGTCGTAGACAATTGCCGCACCATTCCACGATGCATCTGCAGCATGAGCCAGCTGCGGCATAGCTATGATAAAGAGAAGCGCCGCGATAATCGTCGCAAAGACATAGGTAAGGATACTTCGCACAGAGAGAACCCCCTTGTGCGAAGTAGATACTTGTAACTCCCACATATCACTTTAATAGTAGCATTTTATTGCACAAAAGTCAATACTTGTTTACATATCTCTTGTAGATATATTACTCGTCGTGCGTTTTGTATAAAAAACACCACCATATGTGGTGGTTGAGAGAGAAGACGGTCAACCCTGCTGGGTCACCTCGTATACACTACGAGGTGACCCAGCGACCTCTATTGGCAGGCTGGATCACCGGGGAAAATATCACAATTCTCCTCGATAACCCGCTGTTGGTCGTGGTCGTGCTGATAGATCAGGCTGTGTTGACCCATGAAGGCCAGTGTCACTATGAACATTAGTAGACACACAAGCATCCGAATCGGCGCCTGATAGGCCAACGCAAGGAGCAGCCCTACTGATCCAATGACGCTGACGATCAATACAAGAATCAGTGGGAACGGCTCTTGCCTGAAGGCGTATAGCACATACCCTGACAAGGGAGCTACCGCCGACAATCCGCCGACGACAATCAACGCCAACCCGCGAGCGGGCTGACTATTGAGTACCTTGAGGTGCTGAAACCCCCACAGAGACACGAGCACCACCATAAAGGTAAGGCTGAATATCCATGGGTTATGCAGCTTAGCGACACCGACCGTTGCACCGATCAGCAGCGCAAGGCTGCCACCGATAACGGCATAGACTGTTGGCCAGTAGCCTGATGTTTCCGTCACTTCACTGGCTTCGGTGGTCGGAACTGGTACGGGCGTGTGTGCGGTGGTCATAACGACCACCCCCTTTCTAGAAGTAGGTAATCAGTGAACCGTCTTCTCTCAATGTGCGTTCCTCAACGCCACACTAGAGAGTCGACGGAGAAACTAAGCAAACTATAGCACTAAAAGTATAAAAAGTCAATCGTGCTACATACTGACACAGTGTGCCGTACCCGATGGTAGTGTTGTTATTAGCGCGAACTGTCGCGGCTCACCAGCGACGGCCTCGGACTCATCACACGTAAAACCAGGCTGGTAGAGAATATCGGTATCTACCCCTGACACCATAACAAGCTGATACGGTACCTTGGTTACAGGATGAACATCGTCAAGACGCAAATAGCTCGTGGAAAATGCCGCTAGTTGCGCTTCAGTAGCAGGTAACGAACCTCGATTATTCGTAGCATACGACACGAGGTCTGCTGCAATCATAACAAGCACTTGTTTCACACGGACATCCTGGCTATCTTCGATACTAGCTACGCTCGAATCATCTATACCTACTGTTGGCTGCTGTGTTTGAGGTGAAGGAGAAGCCTCCTGAGATGATACTACAGTTCGTTCAGTATCGAGATTCGAGGAGGATACCGTACCAATATCGAGAAATGAGAATACACCATAGGTAGCACCCGCTGCAACAATCATCGCAAGAATTGATATAAGTATAGTCGTCCGAGTTTTCATATGTTTTAGTATAGCATGACTGTCATGCTTGCATTTTATATATATCTATGCTATAATCAGTAATATGAACACTCAAAATAAACAATTTCTCGAAGAAGGTACTGATGACTTCAGTGTGCTCAACTACCTCCTCGAGCATGTGCGTGGCATCAGCCCCTCATCACTCACACCAGAGTACGCATTTGACGATAGTACCGAGCTAGAATAGGCGTGCTACACTAGTAGTAATGAAAGATACGATCGCTCGAACAATAGCACAACTCTATGAGATTGACACCGATGTCATTTTGACACGACCCGACCCAGCGTTTGGCGACTGGACAACAAATGTCGCGATGCAACTTGCTCGTCCTCTCGGTCTTAAACCACGTGATATCGCCGAAACGCTTGCAACCCAACTACGTGCCGAGAGCGACTTCGCAGAAGTAACTGTTGCTGGACCTGGCTTTATTAATATACGTCTCTCAGATACAGCACTCCTCGCAGCTGTTCCATATCAGCCAGTCAAACCCTACGACAATCATAGGATTGTTTTCGAATATAGCTGCCCGAATGCTTTTAAAGAACTCCATACTGGTCATCTGTATCAGACAGTCTTTGGTGATATTACCTCTCGTCTTATGCTACTAGGTGGCGCAGACCTCCAGCGCACTAGTTTTGGCGGTGATGTTGGGCTTCATGTTGCCAAGTGCCTCTGGGGTATGCGAGCCGAGCTCGGTGGTGACTATCCAGAAAAACTCGAAACGGTTGTCGCAGATGACCCATTCACACGATCACGCTGGATCAGCAGCTGCTATGTGCGCGGGGCAAAAGCGTACGAAGACGATACCACAGTAAAAGCTGAAATCGACGAGCTGAACAAAACAATCTATGGATTCCACAGCTCAAATGATCACGACTCAGGTCTCGCAAGAATTTATTGGACAACACGCCAATGGAGTTTCGATTATTTTGATGCATTCTATCAACTCATCGACGTGGAAACTCTCCGGTACTATCCAGAGAGTGAAACAGCAGGTGTCGGCATGCAGGTTGTCGAAGAGCAACTAGAAAAAGGATCCCTTACGAAGTCTGACGGCGCTATCGTATTCGAGGGTGATGAGTCAGAGAATCTTCACACCCGTGTCTTTGTTACAAGTAAGGGCCTTCCAACATACGAGACAAAAGACATTGGTGTTATTTGGATGGAAAAAGCAGACTACAACTTCGAGCACCGGTACCTCCTCACGGGCAACGATCAGAAAGAGTACATGCGTGTCGTGTTTGCAGCTGCCGAGACGTTCCGACCAGAGCTCATAGGTACGATGACACACCTCACGAACGGAACGGTCAAATTTGCTGATGGCAAAAAAATGAGCTCGCGCCTCGGCAACGTAACTCGCGCACTTGATGTCATCGATATTGTCCGTGAAAAAGTTCGAACACTCGTCGACGATGAATCGCTCATCGAACCTGTTACACTCGGTGCAATCAAATATGCGTTTGCTCGCTACAAGCTGGGTGGTGATATCGCATTTGACGTCGAAGAGACAGTCAGTCTACAGGGCAACTCTGGACCATACCTTCAGTACGCACATGCCCGCGCTCGACGTATCCTCGAAAAGACCGGCACACATCCAATCCCCAATGAACTCCATCCAGAAGATCGCGCTCTTGTCCGAAAACTCAGTGAATATAACGATACGATCGAACTGGCTGTTCGAACCCTGGAACCTCATCATATTTGCACCTATTTGTTTGAGCTAGCGCAGGAATTCAATCGCTACTATGAAAAGAATCGCGTCGCAGGCGACGAACACGAAGCACATCGCGCAGGACTCGTTACTGCCTACGCTGATACAGTAAAAGTAGGCCTTGAGCTACTCGGCATCCACGCACCAGATCGAATGTAGCTTGATTTTATCTATACATTAGTGTATAAAAAGCTCAGCCTCACTTTCGTATTATGCGTTTGAGAGCCCCTACGCAGTAGGGAAGTCGCGAGAATCGTTCTCGTGCAAACACCAAGGGAGAAGTATGACGAGGACACGCCGAGAGAAACAGCCCGAAACCCGGGCTGCAATACTTCGGTTCATGCAGGAAGTCCGAAAGATTGAATTTCCGGATGAATCCGACCTGTATGATGAAATCCTGAGTTATATTCAGGACAAGTGGCAAGAGGAAAAACCCTGCGATATCGATGTCTATGATGTCGCTCGCGCAGTCCGAAAACTCTCATCAGACAAGGTACTCACAGTGTGGCACCGCCACCCTCTGACTGATGAGAGAATTCATCGCATCCAGATTGCCACCAGCAACCAAGAGTAGCACTGCTGTGCGGAGCTGGTTGCAAGACGACCAGCTCCGCAGCAGGGCACCGCATCTTCTCCCTTGTTTTTCATCTTGTGATATAATTTCTTTAAACTGACAAAAAGAGGGTTTATACAATGGGAGCAAAGAAAGCAGTCGAAGCAGCAAAAAAACGTGTCGCTACCGTCAAGAGTAAAGGCAGTAAACATGCCGACGGATTTATGACATTTATTCGCACACAAGGTGTCATCGGTCTCGCTGTCGGTCTCGCAATTGGTACGGCAGCAGGCGACACGGTCGCAAAAATGGTCGAAGGGTTCATCAACCCAATCGTACAGTTTATTGTTGGCTCACAAGCAGGTCTTCAGGCAGCTGTGTGGCATGTTGAGTTATTTGGTCGAAATGCAGACTTTGCATGGGGAGCATTTGTCTCATCGGCAATTACGCTCCTAGCGACAGCTCTTGTTATCTACTGGATTATTAGCATTATGAAGCTCGATAGGCTCGACAAGAAAAAAGATTAGAGTGGATGATTAATAGCAAAGACGCCCCAGATATTTGGGGCGTCTTGTTGTTTTCGGAGGATACCCTCCCTATAAACAGGGAGGGGCATACGTGTCATTTCGGTGGGTCAACCCTTATCTCGGGTGTTTTCCGCTCCTACTTTGATTGTACGACTTCACACCTTAGCGTAGCGCCATGGCACGACTGCCATGCACCTGCCTGATGCGTCCACCTCCATGCAACGCCTCACGACGTTGCTGCTGTTCGACGTGATATGCTTCTGCGGCTCGATCCTTGTTGTGATAGTACATATCCATGACACTTGGAACAATATTCCATGTACCAGGAGGCTGCTCATCAAACCAGATCGCGCAACGGCGCACCATGATCGACAGCTGCACAGCGAGAAGTCGACGCTCAGCGTTGCGTGCAACAAAGCGGAGCGATGTTGCCGTCTCGTTCTCGAGCCTAGGAAGCTCACTGACGTACACGATTGTACCGGCGACTTGGTCGAAAATGTGATTGACCAAATCCTTCTGGCGCCGATCAACACCAACAATGAAGTTATCCGTGCCTCGTTGCTTGCCGTTGATCCAGTCTGTTGCGTGCGCAAACACGTGGCAAATCCGGTACTCTGCAGTCATCAGCTTCAACGATAGGCGATCGTCGTCGTAGAAGAGCTCCTCGAGTGGCAAATCAGGGGCGGGGCGCTTTGGCTTGTGAAAGGTGCGGGGTCTTGAGCGATGAGACATAGGCCTCTCCTTCTCTCGATGTGACAGACGATCCGTCACTAGCCTCTTTATAGCATCACCAACAAAAGAGGTCAAGCACCTGGTATACTATCTAGTATGACAAAACGCGCAAAACTTCTCTGGATCGACCTTGAAATGACAGGCCTAAGCCCAATCGATGATCGTATTATGGAGGTTGGTGTCATTGCAACAGACTGGGACTTTCGTGAATTTGCAACGTATGAAGCAGTTCAACGAGTCAACCCAGACCTCATGAAGAAACGAATGACCGGAGAGTTCTGGGAAACATACCCAGATGTACGAGATGCCCTACAGGCACAAAATGAACAGGGAAGAGCAAGTGCTGTTATCGAGCAGGAGCTACTTTCCTTCATCAACGAAAACTTCCCAGCAGAGGAGCGAATTCTGCTCGCTGGTAACTCCATTCATCAGGACCGACGATTTATCGAAAATGAATGGCCACAACTGGATGTACGACTACACTACCGCATGCTCGACGTCAGTGCTTGGAAGGTAGTTATGGATGGTAAATACAAAAAACGTTTTGTTAAACCCGAAGCACACCGTGCAATGGAAGACATTCGCGGCAGTATCCAAGAGCTTCAGTATTATCTTGGCAAAATACGTCCATAGGACTATGATGAAAGCATGGCGCTAGAGATAACCTTTCGACCCAGAAAGCGATGGCCACGATGGGTTGCCATTGGACTACTACTTGCTACAGTAACAGTAGTGATATTCTTCTGGTGGACACACAAAGACAACCGACCGCAAATAGTAAAGCAACAATCTACCGAACAGCAATCAACACCATATATCACGAAACTATCGAGCAACCTCCTTTTTACTGGTAACGTCTATTGGGGGCGTTATATCAATGACTGGTCACAAGCAAGTGACCTCAAAACAGCCTATCCATTCTCACGCCTCAAAGAATTCAATCGAGACTCGTATCAAACTTGGATCGGTGGGCTTGAGTGCCCGCTCGTAGAGGGCGTCAATCTGACGTCTGCCCAAGAGGAGGCAACGCTGAGTTTCAACTGTTCACCAGACTATCTACCTGAGGCGGCGAAGTGGTTCGACGTATTTAGTCTCGCAAATAACCACACCGATAATCAAGGTATTGACGGATTTACCGAAACCCAACAACACCTTGAGAAAGCTGGGATTCAATATTTTGGACATTATGATCCTCGTTCCTTGGAGGATATTTGCGAAGTTATTGGTATCGATGTCGTTGCAACAAACAGCGATGCCACGACAAGTATCTCCAAGCTGCCCATCGCGCTCTGTGGCTACCATGGTGTATTCCGCATCCCCACCGAGGAATCACTTGCTATTATAGAGCGCTACAGCAAAATAATGCCAGTGGTTGCTATGCCACACGCTGGAGCTGAATATAAAGCTGAACCAGATACGTTAAAGACACAGCTATACCGCTCAATGATTGATCATGGTGCTGATATTGTCATTGGTGACCATCCTCACTGGATTCAGACAACCGAGAGCTACAAGGGGAGGCTGATTGTGTATTCGATGGGGAATTTTATATTCGACCAGCAATTCAATCGTGAGGTTACTCGCTCTGCGGCAATCCGAACCGTACTCACAGCAACTGGCGACAGAGAAGCTCTTTCAGCATGGACGAAACTTGCCGAATCATGTCTCAGCTATCATGATTCGTGTCTCGAAGAAGCTGAAAGACAGTCATTATCTAAACTCGACATTTCGTATCAATATCAGGCAATTGGTAGTAGTAATCAAAACAGACTCGCGCACCCCGCAGACAACCAGGAGCAGCAAGAAATTCTCCAGCGTCTTCGCTGGGATCAAACAATGAGTCAACTCAAGCAGCCGCACAGCAAACTTCCGTAGATTATGTTTGCTATAGTAGTAGTATGACGCATAAAGAATTCGAAACCTATCTCCTCAGCTTTCCAAATACCTGGCTTGACTATCCATTTGGCGAAGGTACGAGTGTCTACAAGGTTGGGAATAAAGAAATGGGTGAGGGAAAATTGTTTGCAATCATTCAAGATACATCAAATCCACTGCGTATCAGTCTAAAATGTGATCCAAAACTCGCAAGTATGCTCCGTGAGAAATATGAAAGTATCCTACCAGGATATCATCTGAATAAAAAACACTGGAATACCATTATTTGCTCTGGGCAACTCACTAATGATGAACTTTTTGACCTCGCACGACTCAGCTACAATCTTGTAGCTGATACTAACACTAACTAACCGGTTGTGTCGGTGTATTCAGCAAATTGCTTCTGGAGCGGCTCGAGATTGCTGTATATCTCTTCGAGTTGAGATTGTAGTTCTGGATTATTTGTTCTCGTATGAATGTCATTGATGCCAATCATCGTCTTCTCAAGTTCGTATGATATCTTACGTGCATATACCCGATCAAATATACCATTCAAATACGCATCTTCGAGATCCACCATGAGTTGCTCACTACTCTCAGCAGCGATAATATTCTCACTTGGACTCTCAACCGATACACCAGCCTCACCAAATGCCGTCGCTAATGCACTACCTGCACCTGCGAGTTGTACAGCAAGGGCACTATTTACATTACCGAGACTCTGGTTTTTTATATTCTTCTGAGATTCCTTAGTGACCTCCGCAAGTGATCCTATGCGAACAGTGAGCGTCTGACTCATCGTTGTGATGTTCTGTGTACTGCCACCGTTTGAAATCATAAATGCAGCTAGTACACCAAATGCAAGCAATAGCAACCCGCCGAAAATCGCAACCTGCTTACGCGTGAAACCAGCACTCGTCTTGTGTGTTGATATCTGGTTGAGATAATCAATTGATGCCATACCCTCAGGAACAAGCGATGGCTGCTCTTCGTACACAATAGGTTGTTGCGAAGTCTGTGGTGGCTGAGCCCAGGGATCTATCTGTGGTGGCATTTGCTGATGCTGCTGCACTGGCTGCTGCACAGGGGGTTGTTGCCATGATCCTGCCTGATGAGGTGAATACTGAGGCGGTGCATTCTGCGGCTGCTGAGGCGGATATCCCTGTGGTTGCTGAGGTTGATTTGGATTCATAACTACATCTTATTTAAACACAAACATTAACAGAGGTAAACAATGATACAATAAAACTATGCAGGATGCCAAGGAAGAAGTGCGAGCTAGGCTCAATATCGAAGATGTGATTGGCGAATACGTACAGCTCAAACGTGCAGGTCGCAATTTTAAGGGACTGAGCCCGTTTAGTGGTGAAAAGACACCGAGCTTTGTTGTTAGTCCTGAAAAACATATCTGGCACGACTTTTCGAGCGGCAAAGGAGGTGATGTCTTTAGCTTCGTCATGGAGGTCGAAGGTATGGATTTCCGCCAAGCTCTTGAACACCTCGCTCGTCGTGCGGGTGTTGATATGAGCCTATATCAGTCAGCAAAGAGTGGTGAGATTGCTAAGAAAAAGAAGCGTCTCCTCGAAGCTCACAGGCTCGCAGCTCAATACTTCCAACAAAGTCTCGTCCAAAATCAACATGCTCTTGAATACGTCTTCAAGAAACGTCGTCTCAGTAAAGATGTCGTTCACGCCTTTCAGATTGGCTACGCCCCAACAGCACGAAATGCCTTGATACAATTTCTCCACAAAAAAGGGTTTTCAGATCAGGAGCTGCACGCAGCAGGTCTTATGAATCAGTATGGTGGCGATCTTTTTCGAGGTCGTATGACCGTACCTCTCATGGACAGCTCTGGACAAGTTATCGGCTTTACGGCACGTATTCTTGAGGATGAGCCAAATGCTCCAAAATATCTCAATACACCTCAGACGCTCCTTTACGACAAGGGACGTCACGTCTTTGGTCTCAGTCAAGCAAAAGAAGCAATACGCACACAAAACTACACTGTTATTGTAGAGGGGAACCTTGATGTTGTCAGCAGTCATCAAGCTGGAGTACGTCATGTTGTCGCTACAGCCGGAACAGCACTCACCGAGCACCACCTCAAGGCGCTTGTGCGGTTAAGTCCTAATATTCGCCTTGCATTCGATGGAGATAAGGCTGGTGTCGCCGCGACTGAACGAAGTATTCCTATCGCGCAAGCTGTTGGAGCAGAATTGACAATCGTATCACTCCCAGAAGGAGTGAAGGACCCAGACGAGCTTATTCAGCAGGATGTATCTCTCTGGCAACAGGCTATAGAAACCGCCGAACCTGCAGTTGATTGGCTCTTGAAGCACTACGAAGCACAGGTAGATATGACAACCGCCGCCGGCAAGCGATCCTATTCAACAGCTGGAGTCAGCCTCATTCGCCACCTGATCGACCCTGTCGATCAAGATCACTATATCCAGATGATGGCTCAACAGACCGGCTCATCACTCGAGGCATTAAAACAAAAACTCACAACAACCCGTACATCCGAAGAGGGGCGGCCACTCCGCACCATAGCAACATCTGCGAAATCCTCAGAAAACCACCCAGACGATACACCATACCAAGATGACTTACTTGCCGTATTTCTTATAGATACAGAGGCAAGAGGGCAGTTGCATCAGTTCGACACTTCACTATTCAACGGAGGCCATCGAAAAGCTATTGCTGACCATCTACGAACAGACACCTCGACCATCACTGACACGCCAGAGATGTTGCAAAAATTCGATACGTATGTCAAAATATTACTATTACGTGCCGAGACACGCTACGGGTCATGGGAATCAAAAGATCGATCCCTCGAAGCCGCCCGACTGCTCCGCCAAATAACAACCGAACACAATAGATACAAACGAGATAAACTCATTGCACAGTTGCGAGAAGCCGAAGATCAGCAGGATGATACACAAGCAACTGCTCTGCGCGCTGAAATAAATGCACTAATAAAGGAGATGAAGCATGGCTCATAAAAAAGACAAGAGTGATGAAGTAGAACAAGAAGAATCGGAAGTTATTGATGCAAGCGGGGGATTCCTATCGAGTATCAATGACGTAGACGGACCAGCAGTCGATGAACTCGAGGAGGAGGAAGAGGAAGAAGATATTGATCTTCTCAACCAAGGGCAGTATCTCGATGATGCAAGTGATGACTCTGTACGTCTTTATCTCCGAGAAATCGGTAAAATACCACTTCTGAATGGTGAAGAAGAGTTTGAACTTGCACAAAAGGTTGTTGCAAATCGCGATCAACTCCAAGAAGTTACGCACCAGATTGAAGAGCTAAAGTCAGCCGACTCATCAGATCAGCAACCAGCAACAATCGAAAAGCTTCAAGCCCAAGCTCGTAAGCTAAGCCGACCAAAAGATAAAATGGCAGAAGCAAATATGCGCCTCGTTGTCTCGATCGCCAAGCGCTACAGTGGTCGCGGCCTTGACCTACTTGATCTTATCCAAGAAGGGAATACTGGGCTCTTACGTGCCGTCGAAAAGTTTGACCCAGATAAGGGGTTTAAATTCTCGACTTACGCAACATGGTGGATCCGCCAGGCAATCACTCGTGCCATCGCCGATCAGGCTCGCACCATCCGGATTCCCGTTCATATGGTCGAGACGATCAATAAGCTCCTTCGGACGCAACGTCGGATGACGCAAGACCTAAACCGTGAACCAACGATTGACGAACTTGCAAAAGAGCTCGAGATGGAACCAGAGAAAGTAGAATATGTCATCAAGATCAAGCAGGATATTACCTCGCTCGATGCAGGTGTTGGCCGTGACGAAGGGGAAGACGACAGTGTCCTTGGTGACTTTATCGAAGATGAAGATTCCGCCACCCCAGAGGAATCTGCTGCCAATCAACTCCTCAAAGAGCAGGTACAGTCAGTGCTCTCAAGTCTCTCAGAGCGTGAACAGAAAATCATTAAGATGCGTTTTGGTCTTGAAAATGGCAAAAGCCACACCCTTGAGGAGGTTGGGCAAGAATTCGCCGTTACCCGTGAGCGCATCCGCCAGATTGAAGCAAAGGCGCTCGCAAAACTTCGCAAACACAAGGATGCTAAAAAACTTCACGAGTACCTTGGCTAGTCATGCAGTTAGCAAGAATTATCGGCATCACAGGTACGAATGGATCTGGCAAAGATACGCTTGGTGCGATACTCGCGCAGGTTAACTACCGAACTGTCAGCCTCAGCGATATCCTACGCGCCGAAGCGACCAAGCGTCGCCTCCCGCACACTCGAGAAAATCTCAGTGCAATCAGCAATGAACTACGTACGGCTCATGGTGACGACATTCTTCCAAAGAGGATTATCGAGGAGTCACCCCAAGATGAAAAGCTTGTTATTACAAGCATACGTACACCTGGTGAGGTTACTGTTATCCAGACGTATGGCGGTATCGTAGCATGGGTTGATGCTGATCAACGTACAAGATATGAACGCATTAAAGCAGCTCAGCGCGGACGAGTCGATGATGAGGTGACGTTTGAGGAATTTCAACATCAAGAAGCAGCAGAAATGACACCAACTAAGCAAGGTGGTAACCTCAATATGAGCGGCGCGAGAGACCTTGCAGATATCACTATCCGTAATGACTTCCCGTCAAAAGAGGCATTCGAAGCACACCTTCGTGAATTATTTGGATTGAACTAGGCTCGTTCTTCAATCCGCCGAATCAAAACATTAAGCTCGTCGATTAAACCGTCATTTATTTCACTTGAAATATAGCTATCAGCAACTGCAAGCGGCCCACCAGCATTTAGCTGCTCGATTGCGTGCCAATCGTGTTCGATAATTTGCTGTCGGCTTGGTGTATTACCGTAATATTCTGTAATCCGCTTAATACGAGTCCGACGCGATGCAACCAAACCAACCGTCGTAAGTGTACCCGAAAATGCTTTACGAAGTGCAACATAATCATCCCAAGCCTGCAGCCCATCAACACATACAATATACTGCCCAGCACTGTGAAGATTTCTAATTTGCTCAATAATCGCTTCGGCAGTCTGTGTTGGCACTTCGAGCAACGAGCGATTAACCGCCTCTGCAAGTGTCGCTTCAGTCGGCTTCTGTCCAAAATCAACTCTTGGGTACCCATGTTCAGTGAGATACTTACTTGCAGCAGTTCTTCCACTACCAAGCATTCCCACAAAAACAATTACCCGTGCCTGTGTTGCTATCATATAGTCTTAGTGTAGCATCTTATCGAAATATGATCAGACCTCACGTGTTATACTGAGAAGAGTAAATATATACTCGACCAAAGGGGAACAGGGAGGAAAAATGAAAGCTGCTAAGGTGTTTGTTCAGTCATTGGAGGCTGCTGGTGTACGCTATATCTTCGGCGTACCAGGTGAAGAAAACTTAGCATTTGTTGATGCAATAAAGGACTCGTCAATCACACTCGTGACAACACGACACGAGCAATCAGCTGTGTTCATGGCAGCAACCTTCGGACGTCTAACGGGACGAGTTGGCGTTGCATTATCAACACTAGGGCCAGGTGCAACTAATCTCGTAACTGGTGTTGCCTACGCGCAACTGGGCGGCATGCCGCTCATGGTTATTACAGGTCAAAAGCCGATCAGACGCAGTAAACAAGGAAAGTTCCAGATTATTGATGTTGTCGGTATGATGAAGCCAGTTACAAAGTCTGCCGAGACTATCGTTAGCGCAGATCGAATCCCAACAATGGTCGACCAGGCTGTTCGAGCTGCAGAAGGTGAGCGTCCAGGTGCAGTCCACCTTGAATTACCAGAAGATATCGCAGAAGATGAAACCTCAGAATCACCTATCTTATGGCGGAAGGTTCGACGTCCTGTCGCAGATGAGAAGAGCCTCGCTCATCTTGTCGACGCAATCAAACAGGCAAGGCGCCCACTCATGGTTGTTGCAAATGGTGCAAATCGAAAACGCATCGGCAAACAACTCGGTAATGTCATCGAAAAAACTGGAATTCCATTCGTCACAACACAGATGGGTAAAGGTGTTTACGACGAGTCATCAGGTGCATATCTCGGAACAACCGCCCTGAGTAGTGATGACTTCATCCATAAGGCGATTCAGCAAGCTGACCTTATTATCATGCTTGGTCACGATACAATTGAGAAACCACCAACGCTTCGTCATACTACGCAAAAAGTTGTACATATTAATTTCTATCCCGCCGAAATAGACACCGTCTATCAACCTGACCTTGAGGTGATCGGTGATATCGCACATACACTCTGGGAGATAAGTGAGCGTGTTTCTCCGCAGGAATCATGGGAAATTGATACATTCGCAACCTATAAAGAACTCCAAAAGAATGATACACTTGTCGAATCCACAAGTGAGGCATTTCCGATGAAACCTCAACGTATCGTCAAGGATTTGCGACATATCATGCCTTCAAATGGCATCCTGAGCCTTGATAATGGCATGTATAAACTTTGGATAGCACGCAATTATCCTGCACTCGAGCAGAACACAGTTCTACTTGATAATGCACTTGCAACGATGGGTGCAGGCTTACCTGTTGGTATTGCCTCTAAGATGATCGAACCAGATACGCCTGTGGTGGTCGTTACGGGCGACGGCGGCTTTGTTATGGGTATGTCTGACCTCGAGACAGCGGTTCGCCTCAAGATTGACCTCGTTATCGTTATTATTAATGACAATGGATATGGCATGATCAAATGGAAGCAGGATGGTATGGGCCTTGATTCATTTGGACTTGATTTTGGAAACCCTGATTTTGTTAAGCTAGCCGATAGCTTCGGCGCACATGGACATCGTATTTCATCAGCCAGTGAATTCGCACCCCTCGTCCGCCAAGCACTCGACGCTGGCGGTGTGCATATTATCGACGTACCAGTTGATTATTCTGAAAATATAACACTCGATGCCGAACACCTACGTACACGCACCGAAAAGGAGGTATAGAACAAATGTCACTACAATCTATCAACCCAGCAACTGGCGAAATATTAAAAACTTTTAACGAACTGACAGACGATGAGCTCGATCAAAAGCTAACACTTGCCCAAGAAACGTTTGAATCATGGCGATCTATGTCAATCCCAGAGCGCACAACTCATCTCCGCAATATTGCTCGTGTACTCCGCGAAGAGAAGGTAACCTACGCGCAAGTCATCACGAGTGAAGTCGGAAAAACACTCGCAGCAGCAGAGGCTGAAATAGAAAAAAGCGCAACAGCTGTCGATTTTTATGCCGATCAGGCAGAAAAGTTTCTGGCACCGACGCCAATCGAAAGTGATGCATCAAAGAGTTATATCCGTTATGATCCGATAGGTGTCGTACTAGCAGTGATGCCTTGGAACTTTCCGTTCTGGCAGGTGTTCCGGTTTCTCGCACCAGCACTCGCTGCTGGGAATGTCGGCGTACTGAAGCACGCCTCAAATGTCCAAATGAGCGCCTTTGCAATCGATGATATACTTCACAAAGCCGGTGTACCATCAGGTGCCTTTCAGAACCTTGCAATCAGTTCATCGAGAGTTGAATCTGTCATTAATGACCCTCGTATCCGAGCTGTCACATTGACCGGTAGCGAATACGCAGGTAGCCAGGTGGCGATGCAAGCCGGCCGTAAGCTCAAGAAGACACTCCTTGAGCTTGGCGGTAGTGATCCTTTTATTGTACTGGAGGATGCTGATATTGACGAAGCTGCAAACGTTGCAGTAGCAGCGCGGCTTCAAGCAAACGCGGGGCAGAGCTGTGTTGCTGCAAAACGTTTTATCGTCGACAAAAAGATTGAAGCTGAATTCACGAGTAAGCTTGTTGCGGCCGTAGAGAGGCTCGTAGTTGGCGATCCGACCAACCCAGCCACCGACGTAGGTCCGATCGTCAATAAGCAAGGTGTTGATGAAATCGATAGACAACTAAAAGAATCTGTCGAAAAAGGAGCAAAACTGCTCACTGGCGGCGAACGGGTTGAGGGATCTGGCTACTATTACACTCCGGCCGTTATTACAAATATATCAAAAGATATGCCCGCATATCACGAGGAGCTCTTCGGCCCAGTATTACCGATTATCTCGTTCGACAACGAAGATGAGGCGATACATATCGCAAACGATACTTCGTATGGACTTGGTTCTACTATCTTCACTGCAGATATCAGTCGCGCTGAGAATATAGCCGAGAATATTGAGGCAGGGCAAGTCTTTATTAATCAGCAGGTCAAATCAGACCCTCGTCTACCCTTTGGTGGTGTTAAAAATTCAGGATACGGACGTGAGCTTTCATCTCATGGAATGTATGAATTTATTAATATTAAGACTATTTTTGTAAAATAAAGTTATCCACATATAGTGTAGTGTAACTACTACAACACATCACATATAGCGTATGGGTGTTAAAAAGTGCTATAATGGAACCCCATGGAAGAGCAATCAAACATGGGAGCAAAAAAATACATATTTGTAACTGGGGGTGTACTCTCGGGGGTAGGAAAAGGCATTACCGCGGCCAGCGTGGGTGCCGTCTTGCAGGCCAAAGGTCTTGCTGTTTCAATTCAAAAATGCGACCCGTATCTCAATGTAGATGCGGGTTTGCTTAATCCTGCAGAACATGGTGAATGCTTCGTAACAAAAGATGGGGCTGAAACAGACCTGGATCTTGGGCACTATGAGCGTTTTCTCGATATCGAACTTACAAAAAAGAATACCACACTGAGCGGCAAGCTTCTCCTTGATCTTATTAAAAAGGAACGAGCCGGAGGTTTTGAGGGGAAAACTGTCCAACTCGTACCGCATTTAACTGGAGCAATTCAAGATAAAATTGCCGAAGCAGGCGCAGGGAGTGATGTTCATATTGTCGAAATCGGCGGGACAGTAGGTGACTACGAAGCTCTAAGTTTCATCGAAGCAATTCGTGAGTTCTCGTGGCGTGTCGGACGTGAAAACTGTCTCTTCATTCATGTCGTCTACGTACCTTTTATCAATACAAGTAAAGAATTTAAAACAAAGCCTGCGCAGAACGCCTTAAATGATCTTCGCGGATTTGGTATCGTACCAGATGCAGTGATCGTGCGAACCGACGACCCAGCGCCCGATGTTGTCGCCGAAAAAATTGCACTTTTTGGTGGTATACCAGAAAAACAAGTACAACTCCTACCTAATGTTGATACTGTTTTCCGTATTCCTGAGGTTATAGCCAGTAATGGCCTTCATGAGCTCCTATCTATATTCACTGGTGTGAAGAAAAAACCAAATCTCTCAATATGGCAGGATATTATAAAACGACAAAATACTACACCAGACCATACTGTAACTATTGGACTTGTTGCAAAGTATATGGATAACGAAGATACCTACCTCTCGATTATTGAATCACTAAAGGCAGCCGCATGGAAAGAGGAGGTTGGGCTTAAGATCACATGGATTAATGCTGAGACGGCCAACTCTAAAGACTTCTCGGGTGTTGACGCGCTTCTTGTTCCAGGAGGCTTTGGTGCACGTGGTGTTGAAGGTAAAATTGCCGCCGCAACCTATGCCCTCGAAAAAAATATACCATATCTCGGTATCTGCCTCGGTATGCAAACTGCTGTAATAGCTGCTGCACGGAAAGGTGGGCTCAAACAAGCACACTCAACAGAGTTTGACGCCAACACCCCACATAATGTCGTCTATATCATCGACGGACAGCAGGGTAAAGAATCGACTGGCGGTACGCTTCGCCTTGGTGATTACCCTGCGAAATTAGCACCTAAAACAAAAGTATCATCACTCTACGAGGCAGACACTGTCATCGAGCGACACCGTCACCGTTATGAGGTTAATCAGGCTTTTAAAAACGAAATAGAGAAGGGTGGTCTTATATTCTCAGGGGTATCGCCAGATGATAAGTTTGTTGAATTCATTGAAGCCCCTAACCATCCATACTTTATCGCAACACAAGCCCACCCTGAATTTAAAAGTCGCCCATTTCGTGCACATCCACTATTTTCTGGCTTTATTCGCGCCGCAAAGTAGCCTTTGTTAATCATCAAGATTAATATGAAGAAAAGTGTTGGCAGCCTGGCTTGTTGCCGAACTGATAATAATCTGACTTCCTGAAAAGAGATCCTCGATAGACATCTGGCGATCAGCATCTAATTCAGAAAAGACATCGTCAAGGAGAATGATTGGTTGCTTGTCAGTTATCCGCCTGATAATATCGACTTCGATCTGTTTGAGAGCGAGGAGTATCGTCCGAACCTCACCACGCGACGCCACAGTTAGCGCTGGTGCCGTATTGAAGTGAAATATAATATCATGCCGGTGAGGACCAACACTCGTGTGCTTAACCGCCCTGTCGTATGCAGTCTTACTCTCAAGCTCTCGAAGAAGTTTTTGTGACGAATGATCGATAGTAGTGTGTGAATAGTGTACTGTCACGGTATCATTTGTATGTGCAATACTTATATAGTAATTTGTAAGTTCTTTGTTTATTAATTCGATAGCATAAATTCGCCGCTCAATAATATCAGCACCATACTCACTCAAAGCAATATTCCAAGAAAATAAATCATCACTCGTAATATCATCCCTCTTCAGTAGTGTGTTTCGCTGCTTGAGTGCACGCTCATATCTACGTATAGTCGCACTATAAAGCGGGTCTATTTGTGCAATAAACCGGTCAATAAACTGCCTTCTCCGGGAAGGAGATCCATGTAAAAGACGTAAATCCTCTGGTTCAAACAAGACAATAGGATACTTATCACGAGGTGAAAGTCGATATGACGTCTTATCATCCACAATAAACCGCTTCTTACCACTCGATCGTAACGGGTCGAATGTTACAGACCGTACTGTATTATCATCAAGATGAAGATCAATCCGATACCACGGCGCTTCTCGTCTTAGTACATCACTATCGACACCCTTAAATGACACACCCTGCAGGGCAATATGTATCGCTTCAAGTAGAGTTGTTTTTCCTGTGCCATTCTTTCCTGTGATAACTGTCGTCTGATCAGACAGGCCGACCGACACCTCCTCATGGGAACGAACATTTCGCACAGAAAGTCGTGTCAATTTCATACGGCTAACTCTTTAGCGGCATAATGATATGAAGATAATTCACATTTTTACTCTTAGCTCTTAATACAGAAGCTGATAGCTTACCATTAAAACTAAACTCAACAATATCGCCATCAATAACCGACAACGCATCACTCAGGTATCGAGAATTAAGCGTAATCACACCACTCTCGTTAATACTCGCCTCTGCCTCTGAGGTATTCTCTCCGAGTTCCGATGCAATCGAGTGAATCGAGAGTATATCTGCATCAGCATCAAGCGATAAGGTGATACCACCCCCCGATTCACGAGCAAATAATCCTGCAATACGTGTGATACGAATAAAATTATCTTTATTAATAACACCTGTTGTTGTGGTCTCGGTAGGGATAAGGCTTCTATAATTTGGAAAATTACCGTCAATAAGTCGACTTACGATCTCCACATCACCAAGTCGAAATCGAACCTGCGTCTCATCGAAAAGTACATCAATCTCATCATGAGAATCAGCCATCGTACGAAGCACCTCTTGGAGTGTTTGCACTGGTATAATAGCCGCGACCTCACTTTTCGTTTCAACAAGACGGCGCTCTGCTAGCCGATATCCATCCGTTGCAACAAGATAGAGGTAACCTTCATGCGAATGCCAATAAACACCTGTTAGGATCGGACGCGTCGAGTCACTACCTGCTGTGATGATTGTTTGTGCTACAGCCTGCTTAAAATCCTCACCCGTTAGGCTGTACTGGATCGAAGATGATTCATCGATCGTTGGAAGCTCAGGGAACTCATCAGCAACAACACCGTTAATGACTGACGTATATCTACCGCTTGTTATAGTGAGTTGCTCGCCCTTCACTTTGAGATCGACAGTGCCTTTTGGTAGGCTTGCGACAAATTCTGATATAAGCTTTGCTGGAATAGTAATCGATCCGTGCGATACTATCTTTGCTCCTATGTAGTGGCTTGCTGCAATCTCAAGATTCGTTGCAGCAACTAAGAGGCGTGTTCCGTCTGTACGAAGAAGGATATTATTTAATATCGGGAGCTGCACTCGACCACTAGCAAGGCGGCTCACAGCACTGAGTGCTTTCGTAAGGTTTTCTTGGGTAACTGATAGTTCCATTATTATGTACCTTTCTTAAATTTCATTTCGTCTTCGTAATAGTAGGGTCTGTGGAAACTGGGTAAAAAATGTATTCATCAGGGGTGATAGGAGGTAAAATGGTGTGAACAAGTGGCGTGGATAGAGTGCGGGTTGAACGGGGGATAAGTGAGTAACGTGTGGATGAATCGTATACCGTTTCGTGAGGTGATCACCTATTGTGGATGGCTCGCCACAGGTTATTCTACAATGAGCTAACATGTTTTGCACAGGGTATCCCCATAAAGAAAAGACTCCTTTAAGCATAAAGACTCTCCTGGATTGTTGCTACCTGTTCTCGTATAATAATATCAAGTTTTATCGCCTTTTCTATTTTTTCGACAGAGTGTATGGCTGTGGTATGGTCTTTTCGTCCGAGTTCTACGGCGATCTTAGGGAAGCTCAAGTGGAGTTCACTCCGAAGAAGGTACATAGCAATTTGTCGTGGCACAACAATATGCTTATCGCGTTTTGCGCTACAAATCTCTTCAACTTTCAACTGAAAATACTTAGCTGTTCGGTCAATAACATGACGAGGGGAGATGTGTTGTGGTCGGGTGCTGCGAACATTACTGATCATACCCTCCGCCATATGAATATCCGGTTCAACATTACGCATCTCGGCTGTTGCGAGGAGCTGATTGAGAGTGCCTTCGAGCTCTCGAACATTTGTTTTGACATTATTTGCAAGAAATTCTACAACTTCCCGGCCTAGTTCAACACCTGAATATGATGCCTTTGCTGTAATAATCGCACAACGAGTCTCAAAGTCTGGCATTTGGATATCGATTGCCATACCCATCTCGAATCGACTTCGTAGTCGTTCAGTCAGGGTTGGAATACTGCGAGGGGGCTTATCGCTACTGATAATAATTTGCTTATTGTTTTGATGGAGGTGATTGAACGTGTGGAAGAATTCTTCCTGGGTTTTTTCTTTCCCGGCAATAAATTGCATATCATCAATAATTAACACATCAACATTTCGGTATTTCGTACTAAACCCTTTCTTCTTGAAGCGAATATAGTCGAGAAACTCATTAACAAATGTTTCGGTACTAACATAAAGGACACGAGCAGTTGGCTGGTTTTTGATAATTTCATTACCGATTGCTTGCATAAGGTGTGTTTTACCGAGGCCAACACCACCATAAAAATAGATTGGGTTGTACTTCATCCCTGGGTTGGCGGCTACTGCGTGACTCGCGGCATAGGCAAGGTCATTACTGGAGCCTACAATAAAGTTATCAAGTGTATAGCGAGGGTTGAGGTCTCCTGATGTTGACTGGGTTGTCTGGCGTGATTGTACTGCGTGAGTATCACGCGGTGACGATGTCGTTCCGAGAAGCTCGTCAACTGAAGGTTGACGAGTTGTTTCACGGTTTGTACGAGTTGTTTTTCCAATCGTCTTTATTTTGTATGATATTTTTTGTGGTGAGATACCATTTTTTTCAAGCACTTCAGTGATCTGTTTATTAAAGCGGGCTTCGAGCTGCTGTTTAATGAAGATATTTTTTACAGCAATCGTTACGGTACTATCGTTTGAGACATCAAGAAGCTCTGTATCTTTGAACCACGTCTGGAAATTACCGGTCGAAACCGAAAGCTCTATCTCCCCAAGAACACTTTTCCATAATGAACTATGCATGGAACTTTTGTACCCTCTCGAACCTGTTATCTTGTATTGAAACTATATATCACTATAGCGAAGGATTGAGTTTTCCACAACCACAAGAGGAGTGATAGAAATGAGGACGAATAGGGGTACTAGTTTTCCACAATCCAAAATAACACCTTACAAGGTGTGGATAATGAATATTTTTTGTGGATAAAAAATACCATCAGCTCATATTTTCAACGATAGTGCGAACGACAGACTTGAGGAAAGGTGTAAACTATAGTACAATCGAACAGATATGCCAAAGAGAACACACCAACCACATACACGTCACCGCGCACGTACCCATGGATTTCGTGCACGTGTTTCGACGAAGGCTGGCCGAGCTGTCTTGAAGCGCCGACGGATTAAAGGACGCGCTCGACTGACTGTCTAGAATTGCCTTACACAAGAAAACACCACCTGTGACGGTGGTGTTTTTATACTGTATGATAAGAGATACAATATGTTAGCATTTCAATATAGATTTCATGGACATGGTAGTTTGCGATATGTATACAAAAAAGGTATCGCTGTTCGATCTCGAACAATGACCGTCAAAACAACACGCAATAAAAAGCGGTCCGTCTCTCGATTCTCGGTAGTTGTTAGTAAGAAAGTCCATAAGTCAGCGGTTGGCCGCAATCGCATACGCCGCCGACTATATGAGATTATTCGTCGAGAAATTCCTGCTATTATTCGTGTTCATGATGTTGTCCTGATTGTTTCATCATCAGAGGTGATGACGGCTTCTCATGATGATCTTCAGGCACAGGTACGGACGCTATTTCAGGATGCTGACCTCTACAAAGCGAACGACTAAGGTGGTATACTATAGATAGTAATTGTTCTAGCGGAGTTTTTTAGTGAATTTATTTGATACGATTGTCGTTCAGCCGATATTTAACCTTCTTGTCTTAATCTATTCGATTATCCCTGGTGCTGATTTTGGTATTGCACTCATTATTTTGACGATTATTATCAGGTTCTTGATGTGGCCGCTCGTTAAGAAACAGCTTCATCAGACAAAGGCGATGCGAGAGCTTCAGCCTGAATTAAAGAAAATAAAAGTAAAAGCAAAAGGCAACAAGCAGCTTGAAGGCATGCAGATGATGGAGCTGTATAAAAAGCATGGTATTAATCCATTTCGCTCGATTGGTATCTTATTAATCCAGCTCCCAATATTTATTGCGCTCTTTCGGGTGATTCAGATATTTACATTGCACCGAGATGAAATTGGTAAATATACATATGATTTTCTCGAAAAAATTCCTATCATCAATGAGCTTATTGCGAATCCAGGTACCTTTAATGAGAAGCTTCTTGGCTTTATTAATCTTACCGAACATGCGGTCAGTTCAAATGGAATAAATATCGTTCTGATACTCCTCGCGCTTGTCGCTGCTGTGACACAATTTATCCTTAGTAAGCAGACGATGCCAACCGAAAATTCTGGCAAACGACTCAGAGATATTCTCGCAGAGGCGGGCGATGGTAAGCAGCCGGATCAGTCAGAGATGAATGCTGTCATGATGCGTAAGATGATGAAGTTTCTACCAGTAATGATGTTCTTTATCATGATCAATCTACCTGCCGCACTTGCACTCTATTACGCGGTATCAAATATTGTTGCAGCACTCCAACAGCAGTATATTCTCAAGAAAGATAAAACTGAACTGGGAGCAATTGCAGCTGAATCGAATAAGAAAACGAAAGATTCAATCGTAAAATCTACAGCAAAACCAGCCACAAAGCAGACCAAGAAGCCAGCACGTGCTAAAATATCCACAGATACGACAGTGACGAGGATTGTTGCAAAAGACAACAAGCCGCGTAAAAAGTAGAGGAGAGTCATATGGATCAGCAAGAGTCAATTCAGCGCGCAAAGCAGTATCTTGAGGATATCCTAACCTTTTTTGGTCTTAATGTTTCGGTTGGTGTTGAGGTACAGGATGGGTATATTGAACTAAATATCCCATCAACAGAGGAGAATAGTATCTTGATTGGTCGAAACGCAGAGACACTCCGGAGCCTTCAGTACCTTGTTGCGACGATGCTTCGAAATAGTGATGCAGCGCTTACTCGTGTAAATATTGATATTGCTGACTATAAAAAGCAGCGTGCTGAAAAGCTTGAGAAACAGGCTCATGAATGGATTGAGGAGATCCGTGCGACTGGTGATAGCAGGGTTGTACGGCTCAATGCGGCGGATCGCCGAATCATTCACAGTGTTGTTGCGCAATATTCAGATATGAAGTCTATATCTGAGGGTGAGGGACGTGATCGTAAGTTGGTCATCTCTCAAGCATCTTCGTAAAGTTCTATTCTTTGTCTTTGAACACGAATCGACTATAGAGGATGTAATTCCACACGAGAGATGCAATAGTTGCGAGAAGTTTTGCGATAAAGAGCCCGAGCGCCTCGTCAAGGTTGTCGAGTGGCTTCTGGGCGGCCCATATAATGACAGGCTGCAATATCCATAATCCTGATAGAGTAGCGATAAGAAACGGGATAAACTGTTTTTTAGCACTTCCTTTCGACTTGAATGTAAAGGTGCGATTCGCAAAAAAACTAAACACGAAGGCGATAGATGTTGAGACTATGTTCGCAATGTATTTATTGATACCGAGGCTGTGCAGTAGAAACAGAATACCGAAATCAATCGCTGTGTTGATACCACCAATGAGTGCGAATCGTACTTTACTTTCGTGTTTTTTTAGAATCTGCTTCATGATATTCCTCGACCAGATAGAGTGGTCGTTGTTTTGTTTCGTTAAAAATCCTACCGACATATTCACCAATTACACCAAGTGACAGTAATTGGACACCGCCAAGGAAAAGAACTACCGCCATGATTGATGAATAGCCATCTCCTGTCGGGACACCAAAGAGTGGGCGGATGAGGAGGTAGATAATAAAAGTAAACGAAAAGAGTGAGATGATAATACCGAGGACTGATGCGAGGCGAAGGGGTGCTGTCGTGAAAGAAGTGATGCCGTCGATCGCAAGATTGATTAGTTTCGGATAACTCCACTTTGTTGTGCCAGCGGCGCGTTCATCACGATCATAAAGGATTTCTTTCTTTTTGAAGCCAACCCAACTAAAGATTGCCTTTGCATTGCGCTGTGTGTCACGGAATTGCCGTATCGCTTCGACAACGCGTCTGTCGAGGAGGCGAAAGTCACCTGTATCCTCTTGAATAGGAACGTTTGTGACGCGCTGAAGTGTTTTATAGTAGGCCCGTGAGGTGCTTTTCTTGAGCCAAGTTTCACCTTCACGTGAGCGTCGCTTGGCGTAGACATCATCGTACCCCTTTTCCCAGTATGTAATCATCTTTGGGATAAGCTCTGGTGGGTCTTGGAGGTCGGCATCGATAATGACAGTTGCATCACCTTTGACATGGTCAAGTCCAGCTATCATAGCAATTTCCTTACCAAAGTTCCGTGATAGATTGACATAACTAATGCGAGTATCGACAGCCGCTGCTTGTTGGATAATACGAAGTGTGTCATCTTTGCTGCCGTCGTTAATGAACAAGAACTCAAAATTATAATCAGGTTGCTTACCTGCAAGGCCTTGAAGCCGCTTGAAGAGAATCGGGAGAACCGCTTGTTCATTGTAGGCTGGGATAAGTATAGTAATTGTTTTCACTTCTTCATTGTATCATTTACCTGATTGACAAGCTCAACGATACTTCTACTCGGGATACTTCCTGCTCGAGAAAGGGTAGTTGTCTTAACCACCGCTGATTCATCGTTACTCCCGAGGATAGCACCAGCATGGCCGAGCTGAACACCGGCAGGGGCATGCCAGCCTGCAATATATGTAAACACAGGTTTTGTAATAGATGATTCAATATACCTTGCTGCATCATTCTCTTCGGTGCCGCCGATTTCTCCGATCATAACAATGTGCGTGACGTCTGGGTCATCTTGAAACCACATAAGACAGTCGATAAAGCCGGTTCCTTTGAGGGGGTCTCCACCGATACCGATAACATATTTTTGTCCGATATTTTTTGCGGAAAGACCAGCCATCGCTTCATATGTGAGTGTACCGCTACGACTCACGATACCAACCGATCCGGGAAGGCCCATGTGATCTGGTGTAATACCGAGTCGTAGGATGCCCGGCAGGAGGATACCAGGGCAGTTTGGTCCGATAAGGATGGAATTCTTTCCCGTCATATATTGTTTTATATACAACATATCATGAATAGGTATTCCTTCTGTGATGCAGATAACGAGCGGAATCTCAGCATCAACCGCTTCGATAATTGCTGCTTTTGCAAATGGTGCTGGTACGAATATAACACTCGCATCGATGGTTGAGTGAAGGGCGATGTCGCGGATTGATGCGAAGACGGGTACTCCATGAACGGATTGACCAGCTTTTGATGGTGATGTTCCACCGATGATGTTTGTACCAGCTTGGAGCATTGCTTTTGTGTGGAATGATCCTTGACCACCCGTAATACCTTGAACAATAACCGATTGAGGATTGAGCAGATGTGTCATGGTATATACTCCTTTGCTGCATCGAGGCAGGCTTCAAGTGTCGGTAGGAGTGGGATATCTTCTTGTTCAAGCAGTTCTGCAGCCTGCTGATAGTTATTACCTGCAAGGCGTATACAGAGCGGCGCGAGATCTGGGAGCTGCTGCTTTGCGGTAATGATTGCTCGAGCAATTTCATCACACCGAGTGATTCCGGCAAATATATTGATGACAATCACCCTAACATCTGGATACTCCATGATACGCTTGAATGCCACAAGGACGCTTTCTGAACTTGCACCGCCACCGACATCAAGAAAATTCGCAGGCCGCAGGCCATAATCTGCAACTGCATCGACCGTTGCCATCGCAAGACCTGCCCCGTTGGCGATCGTCGCCACTTGCCCATTCGGGTCAAGAGTAACAAAGTCCGACTCCACCATTTGTTGTTCAAAGCTCCAGCTGGGATGACGAAAGGCAGCGGCGTCATCGAGCACCATCTTGCAGTCGCCGGCAATGATTCGCTTGTCATGAGTGAGTACGAGCGGGTTAATTTCAATAAGAGTCGCATCGTTCGCGACGAAACATTTGTAGATATTCTCAACCATATCTTGTAGTGCGAATGTTTGATCTGGGGCATTGTAGAGCTCAACAAGCTGTTCGCCGACAGTAGATGAGTTACTTGAGGTTACTGTTGTGTTGAAGAAATCATCAGCGTTATTCTCTTCGACCTCGATACCACCTTGGGGGTGCGCAATAATTCGGATTGACGATGTGCTGCGGTCAATGAGGATTGAGAAGTAAAACTCTTTATCAATATCCAGGACTTCCTCAGCGAGCAGGGTGTTCGGGAGATGGTTTTTTATTGGCCGGGTAAAAAGCTCCTGAATACTACTCAGTGCATCAGCTTGAGTGTTAGTGATTCTTATGCCGCCTAGTTTTCCTCGACTACCAACTGGAACCTGTGATTTAAGTACCGCTGGTAGCTGAATACCTTTTATTTCTCCGCGCTGTATCGTCTCACTTTTTGGAATTGGGATACCGTGTGAGTGAAGGATATCTTTTGCTTCGTATTCTAAGATATTCATCAAAGTATAGTATATATGTTAATGAAAACTATACAGCCTTCCCGATACCCATATATGGAACGTTGATTGCGGTGACATCATCGGGTGACACGCAGTTCATTGAGTCAACGAGAAGCTCTATTTGGGGAGCTTGATTGATCCAGCTCTTGATATTTTTAAATTCCTTCCAGTCAGTGGCAATCAGGACGACTTTCGCGTTTGCGACAGCAGCTTTAATAGAGTTTACGACCACAACTGCCTCATTGAGGTCTGGTTTTGCTTCTTCACTTGCTTGTGGGTCATAAGCAGTAACCTCAGCACCTTCCTGGGCAAGGATATTCGCCAGGTTGACAGCAGGTGACTTGCGCGCATCACTCGTGCCAGCTTTAAAAGCAAGTCCCAATACTGCAACTGTTGTTCCTTTAAGGTCGCCAGTGAGTCGCTTCTTCATGCGATCGACAACATAGGCGGGCATACCTGAATTGACACTACTCGCAGCCGTCATAATCGGCAGGTCAACACCAAAGCTCGCGGCACTTGTAATGAGTCCACTTACATCTTTAGGGAAACAACCGCCGCCGTAGCCACGACCAGCATTAAAGAATGCTTTACCGATACGATTGTCGCTTCCCACGACGCTCATGACCTCCTTGATATCTGCATTAGTGACATCGGCAAGCTGAGCAATTGAGTTAGCGAAAGATATCTTGAGTGCAAGGAAGGCATTTGATGTCACCTTGATAAGCTCGGCACTCTCGAGGTGGGTGCTGACATATTCGCCAGTGTGCTGACTAAGTTTGTCAAAATCAACTTCAATGCCCGATATTTTTGCAATATCAGCCGAGTGCTCTTCAACAGTTTTATGTAAATCTAGCACCGCTTGGTTGGCACCTTCAATATCGCCACCCGCCACTACTCGGTCGAAGAAGATTGTGTCATAAACAGATGTACTTTCGCGTAGGAACTCAGGATTAGAGACATACGAAACCGACTCTGGAAGTCGTGCAGTAACCTCACGGCCAGTGCCGACAGGAACAGTACTCTTTTGTACAAAAATCGCATCAGACTTCATGTATTTTGCAGCCTCTTCGGCAGCAGCAAAGATATATGTTAGGTTGGAGCTGCCATCTGGATTATCTGGTGTACCTACACAAGAGAATATAATATCTGCATTTTTTACCGCTTCTTCGTATGAATCAGTTGCAACGAGTGAACCGCTTTTTATACCATGAGACAGTAGGTTGTCGAGCCCTTCTTCAAAAAAAGGTGCTTTTCCTTTATTTAATATTTCAACCTTTGCGGGGTCAATATCGATTGCAGTGACATGATGGCCAGACACAGAAAAGATAGCTGCTGCAGTCGTGCCGACATATCCGCTTCCAATGACAACAATATTCAAAACAAACTCCTTAATTTTAGAATATATACTTAGTACTATTAATTATAGCAAATAATAAGCTATACCATGAAATTACTATGAGCGAGAGTGTTGTATAATAAAGCATAATGCCAAAGGTCTCTGTGATTGTTCCGGTATATAATGCCGAAAAGTATCTATCATCTACGCTCGATAGCGTACTAGAGCAATCTTTTACTGACATTGAGGTGATATGTGTCAATGATGGATCGACCGATACATCAATGCAAATACTTGAGCAATACGCTAGTAATGATGATCGAATAAGATTGATTGATCAAGATAACGGTGGTGGTTCTGCAGCTCGAAATACGGGCCTAGAGGCTGCAAACGGTGAGTATGTCATGTTTCTTGATGCAGATGACATATACGCCAAGAGTATCATCGAGGATGCATATAGTCGTGCCATACAGACAGGTGTAGATGTAGTGCTGTATAATTTTGCCCGATTTGTTGGTCGTCCGAGTAAATTGGCAATAAAAGGGAGTACAAGACTAAAGGTCGACATAGAGAAGCTGACACAGGATAGTTACGCGGATCGTCTCTTTAACGATTTTGCTATAATCACGTGGAATAAATTTATTAAGCGCGATGTACTTACGCAGAGTGGGGTGAAGTTTGACGTCAGTCTGTCTCACAATCACGATGTAGACTTCTCGATACGACTCATGCTTGCGGCCGAGAGCTACTCTTGGCTGAGCAGGGTAGGCTACTATTATCGATCGAATGACACGGGTATCACCGCGACAAAGCGTAGCGATCCAACTAATGTACTCAAGATACTCATCGCATTGGACGATGTTGTATTATCGAGTAACTTATCACTGAAGCGATCATTTGATAACTATGTTGTCGACATGATGGCGGGGACGTTAGATAAGTATGCCAGTGAACCTGAGAAGCAAAAGGAAGTGTTTGAGTTTTGCTATAATAAGGCTCTCTCCGCTATCGGTTTGGATATGCGGGATGAAAGATATATATTCTCTCAATCTGATATATTCGATTTCATACGAGCGGGTGAATATAATACGTATCTGCGGCATAGACGGGCACTAAAAAGAAGAATACGTTCGGTGTTGCGAAGAGGGTATGATGCACTGCAGTTGGTGCTGTCGCGTTTTATTGCATAATAATTACCATTAAAACATTAAATCGCCTCACATGTGAACACGAGCTTTCGTTTCTCTCGGCTCATCAATGTTATAATGATAGTACATGAATCTTTCAAATATATTTAGCAAGCGCAATAAAGTATTGCTGCGAGAGTTGGTGGTTACTGACTTCAAGTTACGGTATCAGAATTCGGCACTAGGGTATCTATGGTCGTTACTGAAGCCATTATTCTTGTTTGCAATTATGTATGTCGTATTCGTGCACTTCCTTCGGTTTGGCGACGGTATTAATCATTTTGCACCGATGTTACTGCTCGGATTGGTCTTGTGGGAGTTCTTTACAGAGGCTACCAAGCAAGGGATGAAATCGATTACCTCCAAGGCTAATCTCATGAGAAAGATTAACTTTCCTAAATATATAGTGGTGGTATCGGCAACAGTATCGGCGTTTATTAATCTCTTACTAAATCTTGTTGTAGTATTTATATTTATGCTGATAGACGGTGTCGATTTTGGCTGGACGGCGCTACTTCTACCAGTTACACTTATCGTTCTGTATGCGTTTACACTTGGCCTAACATTTCTCTTTGCGGCAATCAGCGTTAAATATCGTGACATAGGGTATATCTGGGATGTCATAATACGAGCGATGTTCTATGGAACACCTATCCTCTATCCACTACAGAGAGTCGTAGAATTCAGCGAGACAGCCGCTCAAGTGTTGCTGCTCAACCCTGTGGCGGTAATTATCCAGCATGCCCGCTATCAGCTGGTGGGTGGTGACGATGTTATCTTGCCGCAGCATTTGTTTGCAAATCCAATCTGGATTGCCCTGCCCTACGTGGTGATTGTGGTGGTCGGCTTGCTGGCTATCTGGTTCTTCAGGGCACGGCAGGGTAAGTTTGCGGAGGAGGCATAAAGGTATGACAAGTGACGAAATCGCATTGAGCGTAAAGAATGTTTCAAAAACATTTAAGCTACCACACGAGCGACATTCAGGGCTCAAACAGTCGCTTATTAGTAAGCTTGGCGGCAAGCATCGAAAAGGTTATGAGGAACAGCATGTCCTTAAGGATATATCTTTTGAGGTTAAGAAGGGTGAGTTCTTCGGTATTGTAGGGCGAAACGGAAGCGGTAAGAGTACTCTTCTGAAGTTAATCTCAAACATTTACGAGCCAGATAGCGGCAAGATCAAGATAAATGGAAGCCTAACTCCGTTTATTGAGCTTGGCGTTGGTTTTAATCCAGAGCTGACTGGCCGTGAGAATGTGTATTTAAACGGTGCGTTGATGGGCTTTTCTCGTAAAGAGATGGACGCGAAATATGACACAATTGTTAACTTCGCAGAGATAGAAGAATTTATGGATCAGAAGCTAAAAAACTACAGCTCAGGTATGCAAGTACGCCTCGCTTTTTCTATCGCGATCCAGTCTCACTCCGACATTCTTATTCTGGATGAGGTGCTGGCAGTTGGTGACGAGGCGTTTCAGCGTAAATGTAATGACTTTTTCGATCAGATTAAACAAGATGAAACTAAAACAATCATTCTAGTAACACACGGTATGGGTAACGTGAAGAGGTACTGCGACCGCGCACTTCTGCTAAATGACGGGAGTATTGACATGATAGCAGGACCTGACGAAGTGGCCGATGCGTATTCCAAGTTAAACCTTACCTCGAGAATCAAGAAGAGGGTGGGTGATAAAGATCTCTCTGTCGAAAAGGTAGAAGGTGAGCCTTGGCTTGAAGCAGAAATTACGAGCGATATTGTGCTTCGTCCAGCAGACACACTCAGGGCCGAAATCAAGTATCGATATCCGTCAAATGCAGAGATTATCGCAAAAGCATACATCGATATGCGCGGCCAGCCAATTATGGCTACGAATCCAAGAGTACTAGAGATGAGCGGTATGGTTACAAGCGACACGAATGAGCACATTGCAACATATGAGCTAGACCTCGATCAGTTTAACAGGGGCGACTATAGGCTCATTGTGCATCTAGAAGATATTACCACAAACGAGAATGTAGCAACGTACGGAATCAAGGGTGAGCTAATCTTTAAGATTGTCAATCCAGACATAGCTGCTGGTGGCGCTCTGAAAAATAAGGCCAAGATGGAGCTAGTCAGGTGACACAAAAGCTCGTCAGCGTCATCACTCCGTGCTATAACGCAGATAAATACATAGCAAAACTTCTCGATAGCGTACTAGGTCAGACGTATGACAGAATCGAGATGATTATTGTTGATGATGGGTCGACTGACTCATCTGCCGAAATAATCAAGTCATATAGTGCAAAATTCAAAAAGCGCGGATTTAATCTAGAGTACGTGTATCAAAAAAACCAGGGTCAATCCGGTGCGATTAATGCCGCACTAAAGATGGTAAAGGGCGACTATTTGGTCTGGCCGGATGCAGATGACTATTATTCAAGTAATGAGACAATAGAAAAGCTTGTACACTCACTTGATACGAGCGATGATAGTGTTGGCATGTCTCGTGTAGAATTGAGTGTTGTTGACGAGAGCGGTAAAGAGATTAGTGAGCATGTCACACAGGCTGATGATAGGTATAAGACGAATCTTTTTGAGAGTTGCCTTTTTGAGTATGGATCGACTTTTTGGGGAGCAGCAGGTGGATACATGATTAAGATGTCTCATTTTGACAAAGTATCTCCACGAAGAGACATTTATACTGAAAGATCTATTGGCCAGAATTGGCAGCTCTGCCTACCGGTTTTGTATGAATATAAGTGCCTAACTGTCGGGGAAAAGCTATATACAATTGTCGCAAGAAGAAACAGTCATAGCCGCAGAGGCGTCAATCGTGTAGCAAGGGAAAAATCCTACTACCGCACTATTCAGCAGACGCTGAATAGGATTGACATGCCATCTAGGTATAGAAGGTATTTACTTAGTAAGACCAAATATCGCATACAAACTATAATCAATAAGTACACCTTAAAAAGTAGAAATAAGGCTCGCTTTAGAGTAAAGCGAGGTGTTAAGCTCATACTTCCTTACGGTGTCGTTATGTTTCATAAGAGGCGAAAGAGATGAGTAAGACTGATAGAGTAAAAAAACGAAGGCTATATGTGGGTAGCGGTGTTGATGATATAGCTTTGAACGAAGTCACCACAAACTTAAATGAGTATGGGCAATACGAGCCAAGTAGGGTAGATGACGCATCAAAAGTCATGCTAAATGGTGACTTTAGTGAAGGGCAAGATGTTTTAGCTGGCAATATTTTTTCAGACATTAAAGATATTTCTTTTAACGATAAAATTGGTCATTACTTACAGAATTACGCAGGGCACGTATCGAAGGGTGGCTATCGCGAAAGAGCTAGTTCCGGTGGTATGGTGTCGTGGGTTGCAGCGAAGCTACTCGAGAGCGGAAAAATTGATGGATTTATTCATGTAAAGAAGTCTTCTAAAGAGGGGTTGTTGTTTGAATATGCGATTTCTCGCTCAGTCGAGGAGATACATGATGGTGCAAAGTCTCGCTATTATCCAAATGAACTTTCAAATGCATTAAAAGAGGTGAAGAAGAAACCAGGTAGATATGCAGTAGTTGGTATCCCTGAGATTATTACCGAAGTTCGCCTACTTGCAGAACAAGATTCAACCATTAAAGAGAGAATTGTGTATTACTTTGGTCTTGTGTGTGGTCATCAAAAGACAACCAAGTATGCAGAAGCGATCGCGTGGGAGTATGGCATAAAGCCAGGTGACCTTAAGGATATAGATTTTCGGGTTAAGAGAGTCACGGGAAAATCTAGCCAGTATGACATGAAGTTCACGGGATCTGTAGATGGGAGAGAGGTGACATTTACAGTAGGAAATACTGATCCATTTGTGCACAGCTGGGCACACGGATTCTTTAAAGCGAGATTCTCTGACTTTACCGATGATTCATTTAATGAGCTTGCTGACATTACCTTTGGTGATGCATGGCTGAAGGAATATTTGAATGATCCGCAGGGTGATAACATAGTAATCGTTCGTAATCACGAAATCCGTAAATTAATAGAGAGGGGCATTAAGGACAAGGAGTTGGTGCTTGATACTGTTGATGCAGATACGATTATTCGTTCGCAAAAGGGGTTGCTGCACCACACACGAGACGAGCTGCCGTACAGGCTCTATAAAGAGCTAGATGAGTACGGCTGGGCACCAAAAAAGCGAGTTAAACCAAGCAATAGGCTTGATAGTCACCGAAAACAGGTGCAAGATGTTCGACAAAAGATTGCCGAAGAGAGTCATATTCACTATAAAAAAGCAGTCGAATTGAATGATTTCAACTACTTTAAAGATAAAATGACACCATATGTCAATGAGTATAGACAGTTATATGGTCAGCAGATTGATAAGCCTCATCAAGAAGTGGTTGCCGACGGTGCCATCACGACACTTAGCGGCTATCATAATTACGGCAATGTTATTCAGCGTTACGCCCTGCAGAAATTTCTAAAAGATAACGGCTATAATTTTGTTTCGTATATCGACAATACCTCACGGGCAAGGGTCTATAGATCAGAATTTAAGGTGGCACTAAAGACCCCTCTGCGCGCCTTTAAGCGATTTATGAACTACCAAAAGCCGTATTGGTATACGCCAACCATTGGTGAGCTTTATAAGGAGGTCGCACAAAAAGAAAACATTGTTAACTTTGTGAACGAAAATATTTGGGTAAAAGATTTTGACCCTAGAGATAATTATGGAGCGTATATCACCGGGTCTGATCAGGTGTGGCGAAACTGGTGGAGTAAAGATAGGCGGTTTGGGTTGTTCTTTTTTGATTTCCTAAAAGGGCGCAAAGCAAAGCGAATTGCCTATGCAGCAAGCTTTGGCAAAGACGATATGACAGAGGTGATGTCAGCCGATGATGTTGAGTATGTGCGTCCATATATCTCAAAGTTTGACGCTATTTCTGTACGAGAAAAGTCTGGTATTAAGATGATCAAAGACACTTGGGGGATTAGTGGTGTGAAAAATGTCATTGATCCAACGCTCTTGCTGGACGCTTCAGTATATTCAGATTTGATAGACAAGAGTGAGGCAAGATACGATCAGGTAGCGCCTATTTTTGCGTATATCATTGGTGAAACTGATGGGCTGAATATGTTTATTCGTCGAGTGCAGGACGATAGAAAGATGGCTGTTTCGCGTATTCGTGTGCATGCGGGTGCTGAGAGTGATAAGTTACCGCACGTTGAGTCGTGGCTTAAGGGGTTCCGTGATGCCGAGCTGGTAGTCACAAATTCATTTCATGGCATGATGTTCTCGGTAATAAACAACACGGATTTTATTATTATCGGTAAAGAGACTGGCGGACTATCGAGGATTTCTGACTTTTTGGATGATTTCGGTATCAAGAATAGGTTTATAGAAGAGTCTGAATTGGCAAGTGTTGATTTATCAAAACTAAAACCAATCGACTGGGAAAAGGTGAACAAGCGCCTAGTCGAAAGGCGCAAAGAGAGTGGAGATTGGCTACTTGACGCCGTTAAGCAATAGTGAGAAGTGTTATAATAAATAAGTATGTCAACAAAGAAAAGTAATGTAAAAGTCTCTATAATCACTCCTGTTTATAATGTGGAGAAGTTTTTAGGTAAGTGTATTGATAGTATACTTGCACAAACCCTCAAAGATATTGAGATTATCTTAATTGACGACGGTTCATCTGACGGTTCGTGGAGCGTTATTCAGGAATACGCCAAAAAAGATAATCGAGTTATCGCTATCCAACAAGAGAATGCTGGTGCTGCCGTAGCACGCAATCGAGGACTCGAAGTAGCAAAGGGTGAGTATATCGGCTTTGTAGATAGTGATGACTGGGTGGATGCTGATTATTTTGAAAACCTCTACAATACAGGGTTAAAGCAGGATGCGGACATTGTGTGCGCATATGTTGAGACTGAGGTGTCAAACCTAGCTCGAGGTAGCAGGTTCTCGGTATCTGTTGACCAGTATAACAAGAGCTACAATGTGAGAATGAAAGATGCAATACGCGAGAATAAGTTTAGTCTAGATTTTGTCATTTGGCTTAATATCTACAGAAAGTCGATGCTTGATAGGAATAATATTACGTTTGTACCAGAGCTTCGTACAGGGCAAGATAGTGTCTTCAATACACATACTTCGTATTATGCAAATAAAGTGATTACCGTCGAGAAGCCAGTATACTACCATATCAACCGACGTGACGGGTCGTTGATGACGGGGTATAACTACACGATTGACGGGATCTTGTCGAGAGCACTTGTGTTTGAAGAGACAGTGCGGTTCATGAATAGCGTTGAGGATTATAATAAAGAGATGTACAAAAAGCGTATATATCGAGTCCTTAATTTTATCTATTCACGCATCGTCAAGACGCCCAAGCTCACTAGGAGTGACTATGTAAAAATAGGGGAAGCACTGATTGGGACGTGGAGCAAGGCTCAGTACAAGGATGAAATACTAGCGTCTTTCGGCAATAGTAAGCGCTTCGAAAAGTCTCTTTCTTCGGTGAATGGGTTTATCGAATATGTGCGCTTTGTCATGCCTGCAAAGCGCACTGTGGGGTACATTAGCTCGCGAAGGCAGGTGATAGCTAGTGACATACGTGGTAATAAGTTTCTCTATAGAGCGTTGCGACCGCCAGTACATGCTGCTCGAAAAGTGAATAAACTCATAGACAAGCTGCTGTCGTAGTGGGACTGCTCAGTGGTATACTAAGTATATATGGCCAAAGACAGTAGTATTAAAGTATCGATTATTACCCCTGTGTATAATTCTGGAGAATACCTTGATAGGTGTATCAAGAGTATGACGGGACAGACTCTAAAGAATATAGAAATTATTCTGATAGACGACGGCTCGTCTGATAATTCCTGGAACATCATCCAAAAGTATGCCAAAAAAGACACTCGCATCATAGCTATCCAACAAGAGAATGCTGGTGCTGCCGTAGCACGCAATCGAGGACTCGAAGTAGCAAAGGGTGAGTATATCGGCTTTGTAGATAGTGATGATTATATTGATGACGATTACTTCGAAAAGCTTTATCAGGTTGCTGTCAAAAAGGATGCCGACATTGCTCGTGCGTATGTAAAATCGGAGATTGAAATAGGTGAGCATTATCAGCTAGCTCATTCTACGAGAGATTACGATAATTACTACAATGTCGACCTTGTAGATGCTGTCAAAAAGAGTAAACTCAGCCTTATGAGCTCAAATTGGCTTGCGATATATCGACGATCTCTCGTTGAAGATAGTAATATACGGTTTGCCGCAGATATTCGGACGGGTCAGGATAATATCTTTAATCTCCATGTTTCGTACCCAGCTAATAAGGTAGTGTTGGTTGATAGTGATAACCCTACGTATTACCACATGAATCGTCGTGATGGCTCGCTCATGACAGGTTTTAACTTTACAGCAGAGGGGGTACTGTCACGTGCAGCAGTCATACGAGAGACAGTACGGTTCTTGAACTCGGTAGATGACTATGACGAAGATGTGTATGTTGCACGCGTTAAGGGTGTTTTTGACTTTTTTCATTCAAGACTCGTCAAAACTAAGATTGATCGTCGCACGAGAAGGCAACTTGTCGCTGTGTTGGTGCCAGCCTGGAGAGATGTCCAGTATAAAGATAAAGTAAAAGCTCTTCTGGGGCATGACAGGCGATTTATTGAGTCACTTACGAGTGAAGATACACTTGATACGTACATAGCCAAGGTAATGCCTGTCAGGCGTGCCTTAGGTAATGCTGAGATGAGCCGCAAGCGGTTTACTAAGAAGATTCGCAACAACAAAGTTGCCTATAAGCTGCTGCGAAAGCCAGTTCGTGCTGCCCGTAAGCTCAATAAGCTTGCCGGCAAGGCATTAAAGTAGCCTGCTATCGTTTTAATGCATTAGCAATTTTTGTCAATAATTTATATTTTTTAGAGTTTTTGATAGCACAAAGTTCTCGCTCTAACTCTGTAGAACGAAGAGTTGATTGTTCAATTATTTTTGTGAGTTTTTCTACTTCTTTTTGATGTTGTGCAGTAACTTTTTCTTTCTCAATGGCTGCATTCTTTGTGAATTTCAAGGTTTGATCGAGGAATAGCCCCAGTAGCGTATTATCTTGAGCTGGTGAAAACTGCTTCGGCAGGGTGTTGGTGAGGAGCTGTTTGTAGAGCTGTGCGAAATCGTATGACAGGTAGTCCTTTGCTGCATCTAAAGACGCTTGAGAGGTGCTTTCGTATAGCTTTCGGTCGTTTGCAAGCCGTACGATTTCTTGAGCGGCAATGTCTGGCCTGTCTTGTGGTGCCTGGATGATTCCCTTATTATCCTTGGCGGTCTCTAGCCAAGGAAGTTCGTACATCACTACAGGTAGGGCAAAATACTGAGCCTCCATGAGTGTTAGTAGGTACCCTTCGATATCACTAGTGTTGACAAGGATATCTGCCTTTAATATCTCATCAACAAGCTGCTTACCGTGCATCGCTCCGGTCGCTTCCACAAAATTATCGAGGCGTCTTTTTGTTATTTCTTTTCGTAATTTTTCGACGGTCATATCTGGGCCATCGGGCCCTACTATCTTGAATGTAAAGTTTTGATTTAGCTTCGATAATTCTTGTGCAATATCAAGCAAGCTAAGAATCTTTTTTGTTGCTTGATGGATTCTGCCGTACCATATTAGGTTAATTGATTTGCTTGGTGCTTGCTTACGCTCTGTAGGCGCAGTGCTATCTGTAATTATCTGAGATGGTGGGTTCGGTAGGTAATGTACGTTTTGATAGCCGAGTGCTTTCCAGAAGGTGACATCTGCGCGAGATAGGACTACTAGTTTGTCTATAAGGTTAATGTTTTGACGCATAAAGTCACCTAGTGTATTTGTGTCATGGGTTGATCTGAGTGAGAAATTATGTGACCAGGCAAGAGTTTTTATGTCTAGGGTTTTTGCTATGAGATTTCTGAATGGCCACGAATTGTTATAGATGACACCATGGTCAACGAGCGTATCAATGTCATTATCGTTGAGTATAGATTTAAGGCTGTTGAGAGACTGATGTGGGGTACGCCCATGATGTCGAAAGAGCTTGACGCCCTCCGGTGTCGTAGGTGTGTCACTGGTGTCTTTCCTGGTGATAATGATAACATTGAACCCAGCCGTAATTAGGTAACGAGCCTGTGCCATAACAACAGCCTGTAGACCCCCTGTTGATAGGTCAGTAGTGTAGAGTGCAATGTTTTTTGAACTACGATGGGGCCTATTTTTACTAGCAGGAAGGCGCTCTCGTATGATATTGAGTAGCTCTGGCTTGAAAGTTGCTATGGCAAGCACTATATCCTGCTCGGTGATTTTACTGAGTACAACCTCGAATGCTTTATGATAGTCATTCGGACGCACACTTGCCACGAGACGTCCAAGAACAGTCGATATAGTAAATAGCTTCGTGTTTTCATAGGAGTCAGCCACTGATGGCGATTCAGTCATTTTTTCTGCCACTATTTTTCCGAGATGATTGATTGTATCAATGGCAGATGCATAAAATGTAAATCTATCGAGGTCTATATTCGATATGGACGACTCGCCTCTGTAGATGTGATATATATAGAGTTTATCCTGTAGAGCTGTGTACCTGCGAGCATATGAAACAGCCTGAAATGAAACGAGATTATCTTCAGCCCTATGGTATGATGCGTCAACAGGAATAGCGTCATACGCTCTTTCTAGGAGTGATCTATGATACATAAATCGTACCACTTGACCCTGTGCCGGCTTACCTGGTTTGAAGATATTCTTGATGATATCTTCGCCGATTAGCTCTTTTTGTGTGGGTTGTATACTGTTTTCAAATCCGCGCATGCGTCCTGTTTTTGTTAGGATCTTAAGCCCAAACCCAACGATATCTGAGTCGGTGCTGACTGCTTTGTTGTAGGTGAGCTCTGCAGCATCGCTACGAAACTCATCATCGCCATCAAGGAATAGTATATAGTTTGCTTGGGCCACCTCGATTCCTGTTCGACGAGCCTGCAAGGCTGACATGTTTGTTTTGTGTCGAATCAGCTTGACTCGTGTGTCATTTTTTGCGATGGCTTCGATGATTTCAGGCGTACGATCACTCGACTTATCGTCTACGCAGATAATCTCAATATTCTTAAGCGTCTGATCGAGACAAGAATCGACAGCCTGCTTAATATATTTCTCATCATTAAATACAGGGATGATAATAGATACGAGGGGTTTGCCTGTTGTCTTATCCATGTCCTTAGAGTATACGAGATTATAGGGGTTTTTGGAAGGAGGGCTAGTTTGTGACGCTGATAGGTATCTTCCGTTTCACACTACTACTCTCACTTACTGGGTAGTTAGCACTCCACTTGTGTGCCTCTCTAAAGTTGGCTAATTCGCACGTCCACGCTCCAACTGCTGGAAGAGACCCAACGGCGCTATACTCGTATGTTTCACCAGCAGCGAGTGTTAGGTCGTTGGCTGTCGATGCAAAATCATATTGACCAGCAGAAGGGTGCATACACTTTACTTTTGTGCGACCGATATTTACTGCTTTATTGCTGTGATTCTTTACTGCAAAGGTAGTGGTGATGTTTTCTCCACGCTTTGCGGTACTTTTGGAGGTTGCTAAGCCTTCTGTGAGAGTGACGGGCTGTTTGACGGATATGGAAAGGTCGCGCTTGATGCTGCTATTTTCATTCGTAGGGTAATTGGCATTCCACCCAGTGGATGTTCTGATATTTGCGAGACGACACGTCCACGCTCCAACTGCTGGAAGAGACCCAACGGCGCTATACTCGTATGTTTCACCAGCAGCGAGTGTTAGGTCGTTGGCTGTCGATGCAAAATCATATTGACCAGCAGAAGGGTGCATACACTTTACTTTTGTGCGACCGATATTTACTGCTTTATTGCTGTGATTCTTTACTGCAAAGGTAGTGGTGATGTTTTGGTTCTGATGAGCAGATCCTGTCGATAGTGACAAGCTCTTAGTTAGCGTGACGGCATGGTTGACACTTGCATTTACTTTTCGCTTCACACCACCACTCTCACTTACTGGGTAGTTAGCACTCCACTTGTGTGCCTCTCTAAAGTTGGCTAATTCGCACGTCCACGCTCCAACTGCTGGAAGAGACCCAACGGCGCTATACTCGTATGTTTCACCAGCAGCGAGTGTTAGGTCGTTGGCTGTCGATGCAAAATCATATTGACCAGCAGAAGGGTGCATACACTTTACTTTTGTGCGACCGATATTTACTGCTTTATTGCTAAAATTGGTCACGGCGAATGTAGCTGATGTGCTCTCGCCTGTTCGCAGTATGCTACTAGATAAATCAAGGCCTTTTGTGATGGTTGTTGGTTGACCAACAGATACAGACATGCTTCGAGTGAGGGCTGCGTTCACACTGGATGGGAAGGTATCTCGCCACTTGAATTCGTCTCGAAAGTTTGTAATCGCTAGTTCATAGTTACCTATTTTCGGTAGGGTCTGTGTGGATTCATACCTATAGGTCGTCCCTTTGGGTATCGTGAGATTATTAGCAGTTGAGTCAAAGTCTCGCTGAGTGCCATCGCTGTGCTTTCCTCGGATTTTGAACCTGCCCAGCTCTACCGGGTAGATATCGCTATTATTGCGTATAGAAAAGGTAGCTGTAAGAGGTTGATTCTGGTGAATGTTTGATTCGGACAGCTCCAAAGGCTGTACGAGCTGAGGTGCCTTGATGAGTGTGTAGGTTTCGTTCGTAGACGCATTGTTGCCAAGGTCTATGAAGGTCTGCGGCCGTATCCATCCTTCATTATGGTATCGGGCAACGTAGAAGTCGAACTGACCCTCGCCCTCTATCGTGCGGCTTGATTTGTATGTGAATGTTTGATTTGCACGAATACTCACATCGCTAATGCTTGCGAAGTCAGATTGATTGCCAGAACTATCTCTAGCGACGACTTTAATACGACCTAAGTCAACAGTTCTACTACCCGTATTTCTTACTGTGAAGGATATAGTCATTTCCTTTTCAGAGAAAGGTTGTTCTGAAAATGTCAGCCCTGAATACTCAACAGAGTCAACCGTATAATTAAACCAGTCGCGCATGTATGAATAGAAGTTCCTGTTGCCGTATGCGCTACAGCTATCTCCCTCTCCGTAGCCGGCATTTAAGGCTGCTTGGTTTGGTCGGTATGGTGTGTAGTTGTAGAGCGCTTGAGTGGCACGATTCTGAATATTGACAGTACTTGATCCGCAGCTTGCTTTTGGATTCCATAGGATGCTATTGATGCCGAGATTATATGGTGTATACCATTGGGTTCCACTCTTGTATCGATTACTCCACTTGCCGCCACCATCAAGGATGGCGCGGTACATGGTCGCACCCCAGACTATTTGACGCAAGAATCCTTTTTGTCCTGATCCACATTTTCCTGGTGTACTATCTGGGCAAGCGTATCCCATGGCGCTATTGTACATCCATTGAGCTGGGTCGATTCTTGTAATGAGACCTTGCTCTTTTTGAATCGTTACCAGGATAACCTGCGGGTTGATTTTCTGCTCTTGGGCAGCCTCATAGATTAAGCGTGCAGCGTCCTTGCTGCCTTCTTTGTAGTTTTTGAAGCATAAACTATTGCCGTTTGAGCAGTTTTTATTCTTGTCTTTGATAAAGTTGCGAATTTGCGTTTCGCTCATCGAATTAACCTGAGACATTTTTTGGTCATCAATGATGTTGCCTGGGTTGAATCTGTGCAGAGCACCAGTTTGATCATACTTGTATAGTATGGAGCCTATTAGACCTAATACAATAGCAGCCGCTATGATCACTAGCGTTATGAGAGGATTGAGTTTATGGTGGTGGCGAGGTATATGCATAGGCTATAGATTTATCTTTAGGGCCTCTATGTCTGTTTTTTGTCCATTTCGTTCTGCCCAGACTTGTACTTCGTAGTGGCCTGCGGGGAGGCTATTGGCCTTTAGGACACATCCAGATATTCTTGCTTGTGGGAAGACATCAGTTCGCACAGTTTTTGCAGTAGGACCCTTGAGGCTCATAACACATTCGCCGTCACTCCATACCTCATCTAGGGCCACATGTACGGTAATAGTATCATCCTGTGCTTGATGACTCGGTATATGTAGCTGTGTGCTAAGGTTCTCTTGTGGTTTATCATCTGGTGTATGGTCTGGGTTACCTTCGGGACCAGCTGGTTTTTGACTGTCTGGAGTATCTGCTGTTTCGATCGAATCTTCTTCGATGGGCTTTTGGTCGGGCTGCTGCTGATTAGTCGTACCAGGTGTATCGTTTGGCTTTTGAGATATCTTCATATAAGCAAAGACACCGCCAGTGATCAGTAGGATGGTAATCAGGATGGCTAGTAATAGTGTGGGTCGTTTTAGTGATTTTTTTGTTTTTGCGATTTTCATAGCCTATTGCTCTATGTGATGTTAGATTGACTGTTTTTAATCTTGGTAATGATAATGTATATTGTAACGTAAAAATGATACTGTGTAAACATTGAGCCTATGCTATCTAAGATCGTAGGGGCTATTTGTATTTTTACTGTATAATCTCAGGTATGGATAAGGTAATTAAGTACTGGAGTTCTTTGGGTTCTTACAAGATTCTTTTGATAGTATTACTGGCTGCAGTGGTTCTTAACATTGTATTGTTTGCACACGGAGGACAAGGTAACTTTAAGGCATTAAGATTCAATCAAGGCACAGATATTATAGATACAGATCATCTCATGGGTCGGTACGGCCCCTTTGTATTTATGAGAGATCATTCATCACAAGCTACACTGTATATTCCGGATATTTCAGGAGACAAAAGGGTGGATGTTAAGCGACGTGGGGCTTTTATGCAGAGGGCCGTCGGTATAGCACGCCTTGATGATGTTAAGGTGCGTAAGTACAGCCAGGATCTGATAGTTCAGTATATGAAAGATAAGCAGACGAGCTTGAGCGGGAGGTATAATGATGAAGTGAAGAGAAACTGGAAAATAGACAACTTCAAGGTGTATGTCAGCGATAATAGTGTTGATGAGTGGATATATGTTCGTGATGGCACAACAGATATGTTTATTGACATATCAATAATCGATCACGACCTACTGAAGGGGCTACACGGATGATATTGGAAGCTTTAATTATTACAGTGATTGCATGGTTTGGATTGACGTTGGCATTTGCTATTGGTTTGAGAGGCTGGGGTGTACTGCCAATAGGTTTTATTCTCGGTGTATGTGCTGTGGTTCTTGTTGGGTCTCTGCAGCTTTTTACCGGCGTGCCAACCACACCGCTGCTATCTCTTGTGCTCTTGTCGTTAGGAGTGTTAATTTACTGGTTGCTTTTTTTCTATCATCGCCGTTCCAAGCTTACTCGTACGGTCGTTGTACGCTGGTTCGGAGTGTCGGTGGGTGTTTTTGTATTCATCCTTATCTTTAGCTACCTTGTCACACCCATGATTACCGTCAGGCATGTTGATGTTGTGGAGTACTTGTCGATAGGTTCACTGCTGCAGTCTGGTGATATTTATGAGCATGTCTCCATGTATCAATTTCAAAAACGTATGCTTTTGGTACCGTTCATGCATGCTCCTGCAAACTTGATAGGTAATCTGTATCTGCCTGCGATCACACCTCTCGTCGCTCTTTCGGGAGTTGGACTGATGGTGTGGCTTTGGGTAAAGGGTTTGCGAGGGAGGATCAAAAACAAGCATGCTCTAATCGCCCTGATAGTGATAGGTGTCGCACTTCTTGTGACGAATAGTCGATTTATCATGCATGCAACGTACATGAATGGTCATTTAGCTTCTGGTATTTTGCTCATGCTTATCGTTGGTATGATATGGCTGTATGTATCAGGAGATAGGAAACGTCGCGTAGAGAAGGATGGCTACATAACGGTTGCTCTTATTGCACTTTCAGTGTTGGTGTTTGCGCGTCCGGAAGGATTTATGATGGCTCTGCTGGCTATAGTTCCAGCGATTGCCGGTAGAGGGGTGGCGACGGGACATAAAGCGTTGCTTCTGTCTGTATTGGGGGTGGCTATGATAGCATGGCACGGGCTACTGGCTGGCATGTATGTCATAGGTGGGGGTGGCCTAAGTTCTATATCTTCCTCAGTGTATATTCCGATCCTGCTGGGTTCGACGCTCATTATCTTTGCGTTGATGCTTAGGCGAAAAATCGTGGGTCGATACATAAATAAGCTTCCTGTCGTTGCGGAGGCTGGGTTATGGGTACTGCTTGGTGGGCTCTTCGTTATGAATCCGCACATACTCCTCGCTAGTGTCGGAGCGACTACAGTAAACGTTTCGATTATGAGCGCATGGGGAGTTTCGTGGATTATACTTACTGGATTGGTCGCATATAGCTTAATCTTTAGAAAATTTAAAGATAGTACATATCTTAGATTTTCGATAACAACATTTGTGCCACTCGTGCTCTTGCTTGCGTATGCAAGAGATAGCCCGTATCGTGTTGCGCAGGCCGATTCTCTCGATAGGATGTGGATGCAAGTGATACCTGTTGCTATTCTATATATAATTACAGCTTTTGTATTGGGTGCTGCAAAGGGTCGTTCGAGGTAGATGCGATGCTGGGGGGTATTAAGAATTTTATAAAAAACTCAAAACTCATCAGGGCGATAGTGCCATGGATTGTTATTGGTGTGGTCGGATGGTTTTTTTACAGAACACTTGCGAGTAATTGGGATAAGATTGGTGATATTTCTCTAAGTCTCAATATCGGCGTTGTGCTTGGTGTGGTTGCATTTACGCTTGCAGTGGTGGTGTCCGGTGGGTTGTGGGGTAGGATGCTCGGATCTCTTGAGGGTAAGAATGTTTCGACCATCGATGCGGTGCGTATTCATGCAGCATCTTGGCTTTTGAAGTATGTTCCTGGGCAGGTTGGGTCATACCTTAATAAGTTAGCCTGGGGGGTAAAAAACGGATTCAGTAAGCGTACTATCTCAACCTCATTCTTATACGAAAATATACTGATGGTGGTGGCAGGTGCGGTGCTTTCTACTCCGGTACTGTTACTGTTTACCGATAAGTTTGGCGCAGATATTGGTGTATTTATTCCTTTACTCATGATTCTACCGATGCTTTTTGTGTTTTCAAGCAAGCTGTTTCGATGGCTACTTAATCTAGTTACCAAGGTAGTTAAGAGAAAGCCTTTTCGCGAGAGTGATTTTTTGTCACCAGGAAATGTTGTGCGATTTCAGATTGGCTATTTGCTACCACGCCTCTTTAATGGGGTTGGTTTTGTATTAATCGTTGCTGCGATGCTTCCAGTTGAGCCGCATATGTATGTTGGATTGGCAGCAACATACATATTGGCTGGTATCGTTGGACTACTAGCATTATTTGTGCCTGGAGGTATTGGTGTTCGCGAGGCGGTGATTGTCTTGTTTTTGAGTGTGTATTTCCCTGTCGAACAGGCTATAATAGTATCACTCGTGGCTCGGTTCTATGCAACTATTTCGGATATAGGGGTTGCGCTTGTATATTTGGTATTGAATAAGGGAAGAATTAGGCAGTTATGACAAAGAAAATTGCAATCATTGGCTCAGCGTTATCTGGCAACAAGGGGGCAGCTGCGATGCTTGAGAGTGCATTACAGACACTTGATACGATTGACGGAGAGAAGACGGAGTTTACGTTATTGAGTATGTATCCACGTTCTGATGCAGAACAAAATCACTACAAGAACCTAACGATCGTCGATGCTTCACCGTTAAGGCTGGGTGTCGGTATTAATTCAGCAGCGTTATTACATAGGATACTACCTCCATTTCGGAGCATGATTGAGCGCAAGTCGCCAGCGGTCAAGGCACTTGTTGATGCTGACGTCTTGCTTGACCAGGGTGGAATCACCTTTGTCGATGGACGTGAGAAGTTTTTGATTTATAATGTTGCGAGTATTTTGCCTGCTTTAAACACAAAAACACCAGTTGTGAAGTGTGCTCAGGCATTGGGGCCGTTCAAGAACCCTATCAACCGAGCGGCCGCTAAGCTGTACCTCCCCAAGATGTCGGCAATTATATCTCGCGGCTCTATCACTCACAGTTATCTTAAAGAAATGAAACTCAATAATGTTACCGAGGGTGCAGACTATGCCTTTTCACTCAATCTGACTCCTGTAGAGGAGGAGTCGGCAAAAGCTAAATTTGACGATGCTGTCTTAAAGAGCGACAAGGTGGTTGGCGTTTCACCGAGTGTCGTGATGCAAAAGAAAGTCGATGCAGCGGGGGGTGATTACACCCAGGAGATAGTTGATTTTATTAATTTTGCGACAACGGAGGGGTATAAGGTGATGTTAGTGCCGCACAGTGTGCGTACTGGCACCGACAAGACACACAATAATGATCTGCCACTGTGCCGAGAGATTTTTTCTGAGATCAAGGATAAAAAAAGCTGCCTATTTCTTGATAAAGAATTAACATCACAAGAGTTACGCTATTGGATTGGTCGGTGTGATTTCTTTGTGGCGTCACGCTTTCATGCGATGGTATCATCACTTGCGATGGAGGTGCCAACGTTGGTGATTGGCTGGAGTCATAAGTATCGTGAAGTACTGGAGATGTTTGATCTTGAGGAGTGGGCATTTGGTCAAGACAAGCTAACAACGAAATATCTGAGAAGTGAGTTTGTACGACTTGTCGAGAATGAAGAGCAGGTCAAGAAGAAATTAGCAAAATATCTGCCAAAAGTAAAAAAGCAATCACGCCGGCAGGTTGATGTAATCAAGGATGTGGTAAAACGGTAGGTAATCTACTGCTTTTGCTTGCCGTACTGAATTTCTTTTAAGCGTTCAATTTGATCCTCAAGGAGGATTCTGTTGGTCTGCAGGAGGTCTGCAATAACAATTAGTGCGAAGCAGAGGAGTGATCCAACAAGCATGGTGCTGCCAAGGATGAGCGACTGAAGATGCCCGCCACCCTCGCCGATGAAGAAGAAGTACGCATAGCGAATAAATGGTATTGATCCACTAATCAGAAGAATAACGCCGATTGTGGTGAATATTGTGTGTGGCTTGAACATGAGATAGCTACGCATGATTGCCTGGCCTGATCGAGCCATATGTTGCCATATATTCTTGAAAAGGCGAGATTCACGAGTTTTTTCATTTGTCTCGATAGCGATACTTTTAATCTTGAGTCGCTTGTTGCCTGCCTGGATGATAGTTTCCATGCAGTAACTAAACTGGGTAACGATATTGAGCTTATAAAGAGATGAGCGTGAGTATGCTCGGAAACCACTAGCTGCATCAGGTAGGTTGGTGGTGGCAACTTTGTTGACGACCCAGCTGCCAAAACGTTGCATGAGCTTCTTGAACGGCGAAAAGTGTGCAATCTTTTGTGTTTGGCGGTCGCCAATGACGATATCGGCCTCTCCGGTGATAATTGGCTGTACGAGCTCTGCGATCATAGCTTGAGGATACTGATTATCTCCATCAGTATTTACGACAATATCTGCTCCGTGCATGAGTGCATAGTCAACGCCATCTCGAAATGATCTGGCGAGTCCCATATTTCGAGTGTGGTAGACAAAGTGCTTGACACCATGCTTCTTGGCGACTTCTATCGTCTTGTCGGTCGAGCCGTCGTCAATAATGAGTACTTCGACACTATCGACATTTTTCATTTTCTTAGGTATAGACTTGAGGACGAGCGGAAGAGTTGCTTCTTCGTTAAGACAGGGGATTTGGACAAAAACTTTCATAGACCTAGTATATCAGCTATTTACCTGTAGGAATGACCCCGTGCTGTTCAAGCTTTTCTTGGAGTATGTCAGCGAGGGATAAAGAGAACGTGCCAGTGATATGAGAATTACCTGTCGCACTGGCGTCTCGGTAGACTGGGATACCTCCAATAAACGAGTAACACTTTTCATTCTTACAGAAGATGTCATCTATCGAGATAATGTGAGTTTCGGGTAGAATACCAGATGATATAATCTGTTGAGAAATACCTTTTATGGGATCTGCAACCTTTGAGTAATTGTTGATACAGCTTCGACCATCGATAGCACATTCTGGTCCACCCTGACCCTTGGCTGAGGGTATATCCTCGAGGAGATATAGTGGGCTATCGGACTCGTGCTGTAGGAACTGGAGTGAACGGTAGATCGGCTGCTTTGAGCTTTCTGCGCTGTACCTATGCCAGAGTGATGCGATAATAGCGTCACTTTCCTGTAGAATGTTACTTTCTTTAATGAACTGAAGTCTGTCTTCACATTCACTATCATCGATTTTAATAGAGGCGCATTGACCACTGATTATAACGATAAACTGAATATTCTTTCGAGATCCTATTGCGTCGAGAGCATTTGCCCATTGTTGAGCGTGTGAATCACCCCAGACGGCTATTTTGTGCTGGCTTGATTTGTCGCCGATAACACAGACGTATTCTAGGTAGCGATTTGGGGTTTCATGTCGGTATGAGTCACATCTTGTACCGTCTCGTATAATGTCAGGACTGAAGTCGTTAGGGTTTGGTTCACTAAACTTACCGTCAGACTTTCCGAATGGGTTGTCACATGTATCATTTTGTAATGCATAGCCACCGATACAAGGATCACTCTTTGAGAGGACGACTTGACGAAGCTCTTTGAGGTTGGTAGCTGCTTGTCTGTGAGCGTTTTGCGACATCAGGTAGCCGCCACCCGCAATACCTCCGACAATAACGACGAATAATATATACACCCATCGTTTTTTGAGTTTGAGCTTTTGGGTTGGCTGCTCGACAAATCGATATGATAGCCACGCAGCGATGAAAGAAAGTGCCAGGATGCCCAGCTTAATGAGTCGGCTGTGATCACCTTCGATATTGACAGTGAATAGTATGGGCAGAAGAATGATGAGTGGCCAGTGCCATAGATAGAGTGAGTAGGATATATTGCCAATCCACTGGAGAGGCTTTGCTTTGAGCGTGTTAGAGAATGATATCTTTGACTCGCTTTTATCCGTACCTCCCCAGATAATGAGAAATGTACCTACAACAGGTAGAAGAGCATGCCATCCAGGGAAGTTGCTGCCATCGAGCTTGACGAGTGCATAAGCAAGCATGCTGAATCCAACCCACGGCAGCAGAAGCTTGAGATCGTGATGACGTAGTTTTGGCAAGAAAGCAATGAGCGCGCCAAATAGCAACTCCCAAATGCGCGCAAACGTTACAAAATAGGCAGCTGCACTGTCGTCTTGAGTCATTTGGTAGCCATAGATAAAGAAGGCGATAATTAGGAGGGCTACAGGCAGGATTGCTCCTGATATCTTTGTCCGCTTATAGGTAATGTGTATATGTATCGTGAGAAACACGATGACAAGGAGGACAAGTGGCCACATGAGATAGAATTGCTCTTCAAGTGATAGGCTCCAAAAATGCTGTACTGCAGTGGGTGGGTTGGAGCTTGCGAGATAGTCGACTGATTCGTGCGCGAGGAATAGGTTTTGTACGAATAGCGCTGAGGTTGTAATTTGTTTTGCGGTAGCCTCAATAATCGAAAGGTTGCCGATTGCAGCAATGAGACCGAGTGTACCGAGAAGGGCGACCGAAGCCGCAGGAATAAGCCGCTTAATACGTCGTGCATAGAATTCTGTCAGAAATTGCCACGTGGCACGTAGCTTCTTCTTGGCGCTGATGACAGGGTCAATATTGCGTAGCAGTGTAAGTGTCATTAGATAGCCAGAGATAACAAAAAATATATCAACACCCATGAAGCCACCTGTCAGCCTATCTGGCCACAGATGGTAGACAACAACAGCTATAACAGCAATTGCTCGCAATGCCTGGATATCAGTTCGTATAAACTTCTTCACCCTCTTCACAAGTGTTTATTGTATCACCTTCAAGTGTGTCAATAAAACACAGACGTAATCGAGCAGTAGATTTTCTTACGAGATTTCTTTTTTGAAAAAATTAGTATCTCGAATAATAGCGCCTTTATGGAGGTAGAATCGTTGTGCTGCTTCACGGGATGGTCTTGAGGTAAAATAAAGTTTTGTTGCTTGTTTCTCTTGACACCAAGCTACAACCTCATCCCAAAGGCTACTGCCAATACCAGACCCTTGTGTACTTGCATCGACAGCGAAGTCGTTAAGCCAGACACTTCGACCAGATGACGACCCGAAGGTGAGTGAGACCGTGGCGATACCAACGATTTTGCCGTCATCCCGGCGTGCAACGATCTGATCATGGTGGGTAGATTCAATAATATCGCGTAGTCTCTGTTCGGGGATAGGATCGCCTGTTGATGAGCTACTAAGAGCTGGCAGTAGTGCGCCGATCATCGTAGCATCAAGTGACGAGTAGGCGGTAAGGCTCTCAATCGATATAGATGACGTTGGATTGTCCATGGTGCTAGTGTACACTAAAAGCAATGGCGAGGGTAAAATTATCAGAGTACGCGGCCAAGTCGCTACTCGTAGACAAGTATGGTGGTGTGGCGATTCGAGTTCGCTCAATTGACGATGGAGTCGCACGCCTCTCTGATGGGCAAAAGTATATCGTGAAGGTTGACCAGGGTATCAAGAAGCGTGGCAAGCAGGGGCTTATTCGGCTCAATGTCACAAAAAAAGATGCCAAAAAGGCAATCGAAGAGCTTGCGGAGAAGGGTTTCGAACGGTTTATCGCCGAGCCAATGCTGCTGCATGACGATGATGAAGAGCGGTATTTGAGTGTTGAGCGGATGCGTGAGGGTATGCGATTCTTATATTCGCCAAAGGGCGGCGTCGACATCGAAGAACATCCTGAGAGTATTGTGCAGTATGATTCGATCAAGGATGTGCCGTTGCCACAGTCATTCTTGAATCGGCTTGTCGATACGATGAATAAAGAGCACATGAGCTTTGTCGAAATTAACCCACTGATTGTTCGTGGTGAGGCATGCTCACTACTCGATGCAGCGGTGCTTGTCGACAGTGCTGGTAGCTGGCAGGCGAGCTGGGGCGATGATGATATTGTCGAGGTAGGCACAAAGGCAGCATCCGAAGAGGCGGTCGCTCGCTTGAATGACGGATCGCCTGCATCATTTTCGTTTCGTGTTCTTAATCCTGATGGTGCGATTTGGCTTCTTCTAAGTGGCGGCGGTGCAAGTATTACAATCGCAGACGAGGCAGCAAATCGTGGTAAAGCTGATCTAATTGGTAATTATGGAGAATATAGTGGTGGTCCAACTCGTGAGGAAACGCAGCTCTATACTGAAGCAGTTATCGAACAGCTCCTTATGGCAAACGCACCTCGTAAGGCAATCATCATTGCCGGTGGAGTCGCAAACTTTACAGATGTTCGCAAGACATTTGCAGGTATTATCGATGCATTACGTCAGCGGATGGCTGAACTAAAGGCTGCGGAGGTCATGGTGTATGTACGTCGTGGTGGGCCAAATGAAAAGGAAGGCCTAGCGCTGATGGAACGATTTCTAACACAGCACGGTATATGTGGCAGCATTCATGGATCAAGCGATGTACTGACGACAGTAATTGATGAAGCATTGGAGTATATAGATGCATAGCATAGCGGATATTCGTAAAAATCCTGGAACGATTCTTGCAGTTGGCTCATATCGTCCTGGGTATCAAGCAATCTTGGACTTTGATGTACTGACCGGCCGTGCGTCGCCGTCAATCGTTGGCATTGTCGGTAGTAATAAGCGCTATGAGAAGTATTTTTGGGGTAATGAAGAGGTTCTTATCCCTTGTTTTCGTACTATGTCCGAAGCGCGTCAGGTTGTGCCGCATACGGACTGGCTACTCAATATCACAAGTGCACGTCGTGCATATCAGGTGACAGAGGATTTCTTCACAGCTTATCCACAGGCTCATGGCGTTCATATCTTCGCAGAAGATATTCCAGAAGTAGATGCGATCAAACTATTTGATACGTACGGATCGGTGGGTAAGACGATTATCGGCCCTGCTGGCGTCGGACTGATTGTTCCAGGATTTTTGAAGCTTGGTGTAGTTGGCGGCGTCGACTGGCGGCAGATCAAGGCGAATCATCTTGAGCAGTCGGGATCGGTTGCAGTACTGTCAGCGAGTGGTGGTATGATCAATGAGCTTATTACAATGGTAGCCAATACGGGTCATGCACTGAGCTTTGCCCTGTGTTTTGGTGGCGACAGATTCCCGACAACGCGCCCTCTTGATGCATTTCTTGCGGCTGAGGCCGATCCAGCAACAAAGCATATCGTATACTACGGTGAGCTGGGTGGTACCGATGAGTATGAAATCGTAGAGCTGATTGAGCAAGGCAAGCTCACAAAACCAATCATTGCGTACGTAGCAGGTGTGATTGGCGAAAGTTTTGATACGCCGGTGCAGTTTGGTCATGCGAAAGCACTTGCAGGATCAAAGGATGAGACGGCGAGTGCAAAGCGTCAGGCTCTTGCGAAGGCTGGTGTTCAGGTTGCTGGTTCGATGAGTGATCTTAGCCAGGCGATCGGGGTTCTTCCGCAGGATGATATCACTGAGTCTCATCATGATTTTTCATATCGACAGGCAAGTCTCTTTACCTCGACAATTAGCACCGAAACAGCTGACGGATACGCGTTTGTCGGTAAGTCTTTACAGGAATGGTCAGCGGAGGGTGATATTGCCTCGCAGATTACTGCAGGGCTCCTTGGGCGATTGCCGAAATCTCGTGTGACAACGGAGCTTATGCGGACGATTTACCTTTTGTCAGTCGACCACGGGCCGCAGGTGTCAGGTGCATTAAATACTATTGTGACAGCTCGCGCTGGCAAGGGCGTTATTGATAGTCTTGCGGCTGGCTTGATGACGATTGGTCCACGATTTGGTGGGGCGGTTTCTGATGCGGCTCGTGAGTGGTTTGATGGAGTTGAAGGTGGTAGTACGCCAGGTGAACTTGTCGAGAAGCGCGCAAAGGCCAAGCAGATGATTGGCGGTATTGGACATAAAAAGTATCGGCTTGACTTGCCCGATCCACGTACGGAAATATTGGCGCGTTATGCTGACAAGCTTGCTGTGCATCCATACTTTGATTTTGCAAAGGTTGTCGAAGAGATAACGACTCAAAAGAAGGGCAACCTCATCCTCAATGTTGACGGCCATATAGCAGCATTGATGCTTGATGTGTTAGCACAAGAAGAGGGATATGCAGCTCGAGAGCTCGAGCAGTTAATAACGGCTGATTTCTTTAACGCGCTCTTTGTCGTACCGCGTACGATGGGATTTGTAGCGCATTATCTTGACCAGAAACGACTTGATGAAGGATTATTCCGTCTTCCAGACGATGATGTCCTCCTTGTTGAATAGATGTATTAGTTGTAATTATTACATTTTGTAAAAATATGTTTATTTTATTGTCCTATCAAGGTATAGTGAAGACATAGGCTCACTAAAAACAGAAAGGGCAACAGAAATATGTGCGGAATTGTCGGATATATCGGTCAGAAAGAGGCGCAGCCAATCTTGATGGGTGGACTCAAACGCCTTGAGTACCGCGGCTATGATAGTGCAGGGATTGTTACGATGGACGCAAAGTCAAAGGCGACATTGCTCCGAGCAAAAGGCAAGGTTAGCGAGCTCGACGAGAAGGTTGCAACCCATGAGCGTGCCGACACAATCGGTATTGGCCATACGAGGTGGGCAACGCACGGCGAGCCGAGTAAGCGCAACGCACATCCGCATCATGTTGGTGACATCTATCTTGTACACAACGGTATTATTGAGAATTACAAAGAACTACGAGAGATGCTCTCAAAGTATGACTATGATTTCAAGAGTGATACGGATAGTGAGGTGCTTGCGGGGCTTATTGACTACGTATACCGTGACAGCGGCAACCTTCTAGCTGCAGTATCTGCTGCGCTCAAAATGGTTGTTGGCGCATATGGTATCGCAGTACTAAGCACTAAGAAGCCAGGAGAGATTGTTGTTGCGAGGAAGGGTAGTCCGCTCATTCTTGGACTTGCAGCAGGTGAGGTATTTATCGCGAGTGATGGAGCTGCGCTGGTCGGGCACACAGATCAGGTGGTCTATCTACAGGATGGTGAAGTGGGTATTTGTACGGTTGATGGCGTGCAGCTCTATGATATAGAGTCGAAGCAACATGATGTTATGATCGAGACACTTGAGCTTGATCTCGAGTCAATTCAGAAAAAAGGTTTTAATCATTTTCTTCTCAAGGAAATCCATGATCAGCCAGAAAGCTTGCGTGCAACCTTGAGGGGTCGCCTCAATGTAGGCGACGGTAGCGTGCAGCTCGGTGGGCTCAACATGACAGACGATGAGTTGCGGGCGATCAAAAACGTTATTATTGTCGGGTGTGGTACGGCATTTTATGCGGGACTGACAGCAAGTTATTTTATCGAGCAATTTACAAATGATATTACGGTACGGACGGAGATTGCAAGTGAGCTACGGTATCGCTCATTTAATGTACCAGAGCAGACAGTGGCACTCATCGTTTCACAGTCTGGCGAGACAGCTGACACACTAGCCTGCCTCCAAGAGCTACAACGACGAGGCGTCAGGTGCCTTGGCATCGTCAATGCCGTAGGAAGTACGATCGCTCGAGAAGTTGATGGTGGTGTCTATGTGCATGTCGGCGCCGAGATTAGTGTAGCAAGCACGAAGGCATTTACGTCTCAGGTGGCAGCAATAACAATGTTCGGTATGATGCTGGCACAGGCAAAAGGGGCTGGCAAGAAAGAACTTCGCGAGTTTATTGAGGAGCTTGATGCACTGCCACGAGAGATAGAAGAAGTGATTGCACAGACAGATGGCGAATTACGAACAGCTGCGACAAAATATGCACCTTATGAACACGCACTGTATACAGGTCGTGATACGTCATATCCGGTTGCACTTGAGGGTGCGCTCAAGCTCAAGGAGGTAAGCTACATCCATGCTGAGGGTTATGCGGCGGGTGAGCTCAAGCACGGCCCAATTGCCTTAATCGACGACCGGTTCTTTGAGGTCTGCTACCTACAGGATAATTGGCTCTACGAAAAAGCGCAAAGCAATCTTATCGAGATGAATACACGAGGTGCACACACAATTGTCATTACCGACACAACCAAGAAGGTTGACGCTGAGCATGTGATTCGTATCAAAACAAAATTAACACTCCTGACGCCACTCCTATTCAATATCGTGAGTCAGCTTTTTGCCTATCATACGGCTGTAGAGCGCGGCAATGATGTCGACCAGCCAAGAAATTTGGCAAAGAGTGTCACTGTCGAGTAGTGAGCGTATGATCACTGACAATTTTTCGTAGCTTGGTGATAAAGAGTGATTTTTCGAATCGTTTGGCATGGCGTTGAAGTTTTGATGGAAAAAATGTCATTGTCTCAGCGCGCTTGATTGCTTCGACGACATCTTCGACAGTTTGGTTAGCGAACATGACACCATTGACACCATCTTGGATGATATCGCGGGTACCTGATGCGCTATAGGCAATAACGGGTGTGCCAGCGGCTAATGCTTCAACAGCAACAATGCCAAAGTCTTCGTCGGATGGAAAAAGAAACCCCTTGGCGCTATTGAGTGCTGTTTCGACTGCTGCGTCGGAAGCGTCACCGAATCTGTCGGTGTAGAATTCAATCGTCGGACCAGCCATCTGAACAAGTTTGTCGTGAAGCGGACCGTTGCCAAATACTTTGAGCGGCAGTTCAAGCTGGGTGCAAGCGGCAATGGCAAGGTCAACGCGCTTGTTGGGGAGCTGTCGCCCGAGTGAAACATAGTAGTCTCCACGTTCACGAGTGGGGTTAAAGCGACGTGTTTCAACTGGGGGATGTACGACCGTACTGGGTTTGTTATAGTATGTTTTGATACGCTCTTGAGTCTCGGTGGAGTTCGCGATATAGACGTCAACATTAATCGCTGCAGCAAGATCATGCTTGCGCTGACGAGGAACCATAATTGGCATTAGGCTACGCACGAGAGGATTTAGTTTGCCGTAGCCAGGATCTTTACGGTAGAGGTCGTAGTGACTCCAGTAGTAGCGAGGCGGTGTATGGCAGTAGGTAATAATTGTTTGGTCGGGCCTTGTTTTTGTTACCTGATGGCCATGAAGATAGGAGCTTGTGAGAATGATGTCGAACTCATTGAGGTCGAGCTGTCGCATTGCTTTAACGGCAAGTGTTGGGAAAAGCTTGTGGTAGCGACGCAGTGTCTTTGGTAATTTTTGGAGGCGCGATGGACGAACATCCAGCTGGCGAAAGGCGGGCATCTTATCTGGATGGTAGAGTGCTGTATAGATGGGGGCTTCTGGGAACGCTTCATGCATGGCGAGGACAACATTTTCGGCACCACCCATCGTCGTCAGGAAATCACAGACAATAGCGATTTTTGGCGCAGCCACTTACTGGGCGCCTCGTCGAAATACGACAACAGCAATGGTCTTGAAGAGGATTTTTATGTCGAGCCAGAAGCTCCAGTTTTGTGCGTAGTAGAGCTCGAGCTCAATACGATCATCAAAACTCAGGTTGCTACGTCCTGATACCTGCCAGAGTCCAGTGACACCAGACTTCACGCTATGAAGAAGGGCTGTTCGATTTTTTGCAAGTTTCATCTCCTGGGGTAGGATGGGTCGTGGCCCAACAAGGCTGAGGTCACCTTTCCAGACATTGAAGAGCTGTGGCAGCTCGTCAAGTGACGTTTTACGCAAGAAACTTCCGAATTTTGAAATCCGTGGATCGTTCTCAACTTTTCGATTTTTTTCATACTCTTCGACAAGATCCATGCGCCCCATCATTCGGAACTCTTCGGCGGCATCAAGGTGTGCGGTCGGACGGTCTCGCATGCTACGAAACTTGATGAGTTGGATCGGCTCCGAAAAGCGACTGAGACGTTTCGAGAGATAGAACAGCGGTCCTGGATTGAAGATTTTCTGTAAGATCATCAGAAGGATAAAGACAGGGAGTAGGACGAGGATAAGGATGCTGCTGGTAATCTGATCAAAAACACGCTTTACGATTGCCCCCCAGCCAACGAGAGGTGTTTGATAAACGCTAATCATCGGATAGCCCAGGAAGACATCAACGGTATTTTTACCAGAATAGAACTCAGTCTCACCTGGTATGAAACTGTAGGAGATGTGATGTGACTGGCTGGCGCCAAGAATACGCTGATTGCGCTCGACAGACTCGTATAGTTTGGTCTGAACGATAGCAGTGATGTTGTCGGCGGGGATATTTTTGAGGGCGTGCTCGACACGTGAGTAGTGAATGACATTCATGCCGTCGGGGATTAGTTTTTTAGGCCCAGCAATAGCAACGATTTTATAGCCGCTCCGCTTGGTGTCGGCAATACTTCGGGCAATATCGATCGCTGTATCGTCGGTACCGATAAGAAGAACGCGCTTGATGCCTTTGCCGTAGCGAAACATCAGCGAGCGAATAGCACGTAGTATCTCGCGGCCAATAATTAGCATAGTAAATGAACCAACGAGCGCATATACGGTGACAAGGCGCGCTGGAAAAATACTTGCTCGGGTGACATACTCCCAGCCGATGACGAGGAGGATGCCGATAAAGGCACCAACGCCAATCTTTGCCCATTCAATCAGCCTGCGATTGTATGTTTCGGCGCGGTAAAGGCCGAGAACAGCAAAAATAACAACCCATATTGGGACGATAAACAGTGCGGATGCAAAGTAATCAACGGCGACCACCTCATTCAAGAGGGGTCGTTGGTCAAGGTGGACACGGAGAACGTAGGCACCGATAAACGCTGTAAAGAGAACAATCACATCGATAAGAATGAGAAGAAGGCTGTAGACGCGGCTATTCTTTGTCAACATAGATAGGCATAGTATACCACTTTTTGATGGGTTGAAAGCAATATTATTGACAAGACTATGATATTTTGTTATAAAATATAATTATTCTACTGAAGCAAGATTGTTGAGAAGTCACCATCAATAACCTCGGAGAGTCCGAGGTTATTTGTTTTTCAGGGTATAATGGCGACATGACGCACCTATTTGCTCGTACAACATTATCTTTGTTGATGATTATTCTTTGTGGTGTGGTATTTCATGCGCCCATCAGTATGTGGTTGGGGATGGTTTGGCCAGAACCTCAGATTGAGATAAAGGCTTGGAAAGAGATACTGCTAGCGATTGTAGCCGTTTTGGTGATTGTGCAGGTAGCGCAGCGACATGTATGGCGGCAGCTCTGGGGCGACTGGGTGATAAAGATCACGTTTCTATATGGCGCGGTACATATTTTATTGTTGCCATTCACATGGCAGGGGGTTGTGCCGACATTGGCAGGTCTTCTGATTGACCTACGGTTTGTGCTGATGTTTTTGGTGATGTATGTAGTGGCGGTGCTGTATCCATCGTGGCGTCGACCGTTGCTTGTAGGGGCGATAGTGGCGGCGGCTGTCTCGATACTATTCGCCTTATTGCAGGTGGCTGTGTTGCCGAACGATATTCTAGTGCATATCGGCTACAGTAATCAGACAATCGCACCGTACCTGACGGTTGATCAAAACTATAATTATATTCGTATTAACGGTACACTCCGCGGACCAAACCCGCTAGGTCTCTACGCTGCGATGGTCATGACAGCCTGTGGGGCGGCGCTTATAATGATGTGGTCACAGCCGGCACAGTGGTACAAGAGTGTGCGGGGACTGATAGCATTGCTGGGTATGGCGGCAGTGGTGGCGTTGTGGTTTTCATATTCACGGAGTGCATTGATTGCTGCGGTGCTTGCAGTAATAATTGTCGCGATAGTTCGATTCGGGCGAACGGTATCGCGAGAAGTATGGATTGCACTTTTTGCTTCAGGGTTACTTTTTGCAGGAGGACTGTATGTTGTTAAGGATACATCATTTGTATCGCATGTGATTCTACATGAAGATCCAGACGAAGGGAATAGTATCAATTCCAATGATGGACACATAGAATCGCTAATTGATGGTACCGAACGCATGCTTAGACAGCCATTTGGCGCTGGCATCGGCAGTACAGGGTCGCCATCACTTATGGGTGAGCAGGGGTTGATTATTGAAAATCACTACCTATATATCGCGCATGAAGTGGGCTGGCTAGGATTAATACTTTTTGGGGTGCTATTCAGTAGAGTGTTGTGGCGATTATGGCAACGACGCGGGGATTGGTTAGCGCTGAGTTTACTCGCAAGCGGTATTGGGATAGCCGTCGCGGGGTTGTTTTTGCCGGTATGGGCAGACGATACGATCGCACTGGTCTGGTGGGGGTTGGCTGGTTTGGTAATCGGCAGAATGATGCCTGAGAGGAGGGGTAGTCATGAGATCAAGTAAGAGGCAGCAAGAGCTCCTACAATTTATTGACAGCTTTATCAGGGAGCATAAATATGGCCCGAGCTACCGTGAGATTATGCACGGCTTAGGCTATAAGTCGGTTTCAACGGTGGCGATACATGTCAACGGATTGCTCGCGAAAGGATATATACGTAAAAAAGATCATTCGGCACGGTCGATCGAGATCGTATCGATGCAACAAGGCAAGCAGGCGGCGGCCGTTATCGCTAAAAGTGAGGACTACCTGCAGGGATTTGATCGTGCAGTAAGAGAGCGATTAGCTAGCGATAGCTATTCACCTAAAGATCACGAAGTGCTAGTTCGAGCAGCTGAGATACTCGGGTCGACACAGGCAGCAACGTTTCGGGCGCAGCTTGTTGGGCGGCACGGTGCTATACTAGAGACAGATGAAGAGGGTACGGCAGACAGTACGACGACTTAGTCGGAAGAAGCTGATAGCCGGCGCAGTGATTGCGCTGCTGCTGTTGATGGTGGCGGTCCAGGTTGTCTATCCATCTAGTCATACAATGCTCGGTGCTCGTGTCGATGGGGTGGCAATTGGTGGTATGGCACGAGAGGACGCCGTGCGCCATGTACAAGAAATTTTTAGTCAGCAGACAGTGGCGATTTATTTCGGCGAAGCAGCTGAGCCGTATCGGTCGCCAGAGCTTGCAGTACTTGGCGCGGCGGCTAACGAGGAGGCAATGGTCGAACGAGCAATGTATCCGTGGTGGCTACGATTAGTGCCCACATCACTCTGGTGGGGTCATAGAACAATTGCTGGTGACCCAGAAGTGGCAGTGTTAAATGGGCAGGCGGTACGTGAGTATGCTGGAAAAGAGCTAGGCAAATCATGTGAGGTAGAACCGAAGAATGCGTCGATTACTGTCAAAGATGATCGTTTGGTAGTAGTACCGTCTGAAGATGGCGGTCATTGCGACCTTGATGAGGTGGTGGCGCGTGTGCAGGCGGTCAAACCAACAGCAATTGGTGGAGAGACGGTGCGTATTCCGGTTGAGCGCATAGCGCCAGCGGTGACGGATACTGAGGCGGAGCGGTTGGTGCGTTCCATCGAGCAACGGCTAGATGACGGTGTGGTAGTGCGTATCGGGGATACGAAGGTACCGCTTGAATCATCTACAGTGCGGTCGTGGTTGGTATTTTCGACAGATGACGATACATTGGCAATGACGATCGATACAGACAAGGCGAAAGGGGTGCTCGAGAAAGAAGTTGGACCAGCCGCCACAAAAAAACCAGGTATCATGACGATTAAAACCCGCGACTTCGTGGAGATATCTCGCTCGGGTGGCTCGGATGGACGCACGCTGAATATAGCGGGAACTACCAAGGCAATCGTAGATTATTTGCAACATACGTCGGATGAGGTAGCGGTCGTGACATCAGTTGTGCCAGCTGAGCGAAACTATGAACGCTCCTATAGCTCGACCGACATCGGACTATCAGCTTTGATGAAGCATTACGCTGACTCGCACCCAGGTACGTATGGAGTGTCTCTGATAGAGTTGTCTGGTGATCGCCGTCGAGCGCATTATAATGGTGACCGAAAGTTTACGACTGCTAGTACCTATAAGGTGTATGTGGCATATAGTGCAATCAAGCAAGTTGAACGAGGTAAGTTAAAGTGGGGTCAGCAAATCCAGGGTGGACGCACATTAGGTGCATGTTTTTATGACATGATTGCACTGTCAGACAATCCATGTCCGGAGCAGCTTGTTCGTCGTAATGACCGTATTGGCTACAATACGGTGCACGCTGACATACAGGCGTTAGGATTGACGAACACAAGCTTTATCGACCAAGAGAGCTTCAAGACGACTGCCAACGACCTATCGACATTCATGGCAAGTCTCGAGACGGGTCAGCTACCGATCACGAAGGCAGACCGGAATAGATTTATGACAGCGCTAAAGGGTAATGTTTATCGTCAGGGTATCTCAGCAGGAGCATCGGGGTCGGTCGCAAATAAGGTGGGATTTCTGGATGGCTTACTGCACGATACGGCGATTGTAACTGGATCTGGCGGGACATATGTCTTGACTATTTTGACTGATAAAAGCTCGTGGGGTAACATCGCCGACTTGACGCGAGAGATCGAAAAACTTCGCAAGCAGTAACTGGCTGCTGCGTATTTATCATCTTGACGACCCCTTTGGTAATCGGTATAATACACTAAGTATTCCCGCGTAGCTCAGTGGTAGAGCGGTTGGCTGTTAACCAATAGGTCACTGGTTCGAGCCCAGTCGCGGGAGCCAGACTCAGCAGGTAAATACCCAGACCGGGTTCCCTGACCAAAAGTCAGATTTACCCCTTGAGCCAGACAAGAGTACCAATTGTCACCAAAAGGTACAAAACCGTTAGAACCGTCCGAAAGGGCGGTTTTTTCGTGTTCACCCCTGATGTTTAGTCCTGAAATTGACTGGTTTCTCCTAGGGCGACTGGACAGCCGAAGAGCTGACCGGGTTCCTTGACCGGTTAGTATCTTAAGTTTGTTATATAATATATTTATGGCAAGTGAAAATAAATACGATATTGTTACCCTGCAAGCTCTATATCAGGCGGATTTAGCTAAATACCAAACAATATCCGAGTCAAACACCTCTCTTGATACAAAAAATGGATTACTTATCGGCGCAATCATTGCAGTAGGTGTGTTCATATTTCAAGATCCTCTATTTGCAAAAGCTACTGGTGACTGCACGCCGTTCGGCTATTTTCTATTCTCATTAATAATAATAGGTACGTTACTTTTGATAGGTGCATTTATTTTGGGTATATTCGCTATATGGCCAAGAAAGTGGCGATATCCAAGTAATACCGTCGACGAACAACCCGACTACTTATCTAAAAGTGGTGACGACGCACTGCTGCAGCTTATATCTGATATTGAATCTATATTTCCCGAAATTGATGGAATCATGAGGCTGAAGGCTAAACTTTTCACCGTTGGTGTGATGCTTTTTGGATTCGCAACATTCTTATTGATCATAGTGAAGCAGATACTAAATTAAGGAGTTACACATGACAGACGGAGTAAAACCCTCACCCCTTCCGAAACCTAACAAGCCAGGTACCGCAATAAATGCCCCTAAACCACCAAGCAAACCTGCCCCCAACCAGCCGTCGCATACAATAAGATCAGCGCCTAAACCCACGAAGACTAAGTAGTGTTAGATTTTATTCAAATAGAGAAGACGACCGTGAGTTTATCCCTAGACCCTATTGCTGTAGCCGCTGTTCTAATAGCGTTAGCTTCTCTCGCTGTAAGTATAATGTCTATCGTTCGGGATAGGCCAAAGATAAAGATCACGATTAAAAAAGGTTGGACGCTCGTGAATCCTCAACCGGGATATAAAAAAGACACACCGTACGTTTCGGTTTCTGTGATTAATTCCGGTATTAGGCCGGTTACTATTGCCAGCGTAGGTGGAAAGCATCTCAAAGATACTGGGGGCTTTATTATGTCCGACAGTATGATAGGCGGAAGCAAGGAGTTGACTCAGGGTAAGCGCTTGGATTGTCTTATGGAGGAGTCAGCGTACGATGAAATCAATAACAAATATGGGGTTCTGAGAATAGAGGCAGAAGATCTTACTGGTAAATCATACGTTAAAAACGTTAGCCCTTTCTTCCTGAGGATGATTTACTTTCCGGTTAGAAAAGTCCGTACCGTTATTTGGAATAAACAACATAGAAATAGCAAATCATCATAACCGCTCAAAGTAGTATTTTACTGTGCTGAAATTTTCAACTCACCGTTTTTTACGGCTATCCTATTCATGATCCCATTTGCAAAGGCGGTTTTTTCCGTTTCGCTACCGCTTCGCAGTACGTACCTGGAGTATTCGACGAGCGGAGTAGCTGGCGGCCGTTCGACGCCGTATTGTCGTAAGATGTTTTGCGCAACTGCATAGTGGCGATCGATCTTTGCTTGAAGCTTTGGTGTGACCCTGATTTTCTTAACCTCCTTTTCGATTAACGGCTCCAGAAGCTCGCATAGCAGGTGTTCGTTTATATATTTCTCTTTACAGTTAGGGTCTACCTTTCTGGTGCAGTTATAGTAGACGAATCGTTTATGAACACCAGTTTTCTTGAGCAGTTTTATCTTTTCCTGCGCTGTTACTTCAGCGCCGCATCGGCCGCATTTCAGGAGGCCGCGGAAGGCGAATTGCTTTGATCCCCAGACGCCTTTGTTCACTCCACGGGTTTGCTGCACCTCATCCCATAACTCTTTTGAAACGAGCGGCTTATGAGCGCCTTTATACCATGGATTTCCCGGACCTTCTGGATATTGAAACTCGCCATAGTAGAAGGGGTTGATCAGCATTGCCAGTACACTACTTACCGGTACGGATCTGCCGCTTCGTGTTGTAATCTCTTGCTCGTCGAGCCAAGCCTTAAGTTTTCTCCCGCTCCAGCCCTGAGCTGCTTTGTGAAACATCTCAGTGATGATATCTGAGCGGTCAGGGTCGGGGATAATGTCGGTGACACCACCGAACGACCTGTTTATATAACCGAGCGGAGCAGTGCCGGGGCGCCAACCCATTTCGCACTTCGTTCGAATACCACGTTTCACATTGATGCTTTTGTTGTCGTTCTCAAGCTTGGCTTGCGAGCAGAGGATCATGAGTAGAAACTTCTCATTCGGGCTATTTGTGAATGTTTGCGAGTAGGTGCGGATATGGAGTAGCTTGTGCTGATCCATCAAGTCAACGACCGACCCTAAGTCGCCGGCGTTACGACTAAGGCGATCAGGGGCCCAGGTGAGCACAGCGTTATATTCATCGCTCGCTATTCCAGCGAGCATCTGGTTGTATACTGGCCGCTTGCCTGAGTCTTTTGCCGAGTGACTTTCTTGTAGTTCGCAGACGACATTTAAGCCTTCGTTTACTGCGAGGGCTCGCATCTCGGCCAGCTGTGAATCAATGCTCATAGCCTGACGTTCGTCGGATTCAGACGATTTTCGTGCGTAGAGGCAATATTTTAGTTGAGGTGCTTGTGTTTCCATTGCAAGCAACAACATACCGCGTAACAGATGTAAAGTCTATGCTTTTTTGGACTTATTTTTTAAATAAGATTTTTATGATCCCAATGAACCAGGTCTATAGATTTGTGTAGGTATTTAATAACATCGTTACCAATCTTATCTTTAGTGGCTTGGGGCACCTCTTTTGCGTACAGCGCGAATGTGCGATCTATGTATACGTCTAAAGGCCAACTAGTACCGATAAAGTCTGTTTTGTCACCAACCAGTGCCTGGAAAAACGTAATAACTTCCGCAAAATCATTGAGACAGGCTGCAATTTCTTTTATTGCAATAGTCGACTTCGGACTTCGGACTGTTATGGTACCGTTTCCGAACGGAAAGTCGCCCGGTTCGTTGCGCAGCTCGTATTTATCGGGCCGATTATCCTTATGAAACTCGAGACTCTCATATTCTTTCATGATCTTATTGAAGTAAGCCTTACTCTGGAAGTTCTTCGCCTTTTTGATGAGCTCGTTGCTCACCGTGGTGATATCAGTGAGATTTTTGTTCATAAATTTGGTTTTATTGTCGGGATTTTCAGCTATGAGCTTTCTGAGTAGAAAAGGCGGAATGGTTATTTTTCCTGGCTGAATGTAGTAACTCATAAAATCATCAGGCGATAGTTTTGCAATATCGTCAATAAATTTACCACCAGACCCTTTTTCTCTGTTGCCATCTTTATTTTTCTTGCCGCCCAAAAACATCCGAACATCAAGCATCCACCCTTTTTGGTATGTGTCGAATATATTTGCAAAAAAACCAGCGTTGTCTGGGTCAAAGTCACCGAATGCTATACCGCCTCCGGGCAGTTCTCTCTTGTTTCGACGGTCTTTGTTTAGCTCAACAAATAGCTCTATGAGAACACTACGCATGACGGTGCCCCTAAGAACCTTGATGAAATCATCCTTTAGGTAGTTACTGCTTCGGTCGGAACCAAAGTATTCGGTTTTTATATCTTGCAAAGCCTGACTCATGATTACAGTATAGTACTCGGATGTGTCCTATTGCCATGGGGCAGCAACACAACATACCGCCGAGTAGGGCATAAGTCTAGCGATCTTTTTGCTGATTCTTCATGTCGTATTCGCGTAGTTGTTCGTCGATTGTATCTTTGGCATCAGGGAATGCCCGATAGAATTCCTCTGCAAACATGCTACCTAATTGTTCCGGTCTAACTGGCCTGTTCGGGTCATATCCCTTGGCTTCGTTTACGATGCGACGTAGCTCCATTCGTTCGGCTAGCTTGTCGAGCATATCGATTTCGCCGCTATAGTACATTGGGTCAATGCCAACAGGCAGGTGAGTGATTCGCCCAACGCCACGCTTGTCAAAGTATTCAGTTTCGACCCTGGTCGAGGCGTACTTTTGGCTGTTATGTCGTAGGTAAAATTCGATCGATTTCTGCATGTTATTCTGGATGTTTTCCATCAGCTTCGCTTCGACGTAGTCGTTCATGGTGTCTTGGCCGATTTCCTGGGCATCACGGACGTCATCACGAAAACTGGTGTCATCCTCCATCCATCGGTAAAGCGTACTCCGAGCGATGCCTGCTTTTTTGCAGGCACGCTGAAGGTTTGGGTTCTCGCGAAGGAGCCCGAGGACTTTATTCCTGTTCGCTCGGCTGAACTTCGTCATCGTTACCTCGTACGATCAACTGGCGCTTTAGGCCAGTCTCTTTTTCCCAGCGCCGCATAATCACTTCAGCGTAGGTTGGTACTTTTTCCATAATGTAACAGCGCCGGTTCAGCTTGATAGATGCGATAAGTGTGCTCCCGGACCCACCAAAGGGTTCCACTACGAGGTCACCACGCCGCGTCAGCACCTTGATGTAGGGAATAAGGATATCTAATGGCTTAGTGCCGAACACGACGCCCTGGCCGGAGCCCTTGAGGTCATCTGCATTAAACTCAATGAAGTCAGTCGGCATATATTTCTTGCCTTTTTCGTAGCCTTCCCATTGAGGTTTGCCCGAGATGGCGAACAGGGCAGTTTCGTACATTTCTTGAAGCGGGCCTTCTTCCGGATCGGTGTTATATGGTACATCGCCCGAACCGCCAACAACTGCGATGTCGTGCTTCGAGAAGAACTTGTACTTGGACGAAAAGCCCTGGTGTCGGTTTGGCAGATGCCAGACGATCATATTCTTGACCTTCCAATACTTTTCCATGGCATTCCACATTTCGCGCAGGTTCTTCCAGTTTTCGTACGAGATAATACTGAAATCCGGCTTGGCGTGTTTGGCAACATTCGCCATCCAGAGCTCGATGAAGTTATCTGGCAAACTCTCGGTTTCTAGGTAGATACGATCGCGCTTGGCGCCGAAGCCTTTAACCGGCTTACCGCCACGTTTGGCATGTAGGTAATCGAGGATGTATGGTTCGTCAGTCATGCACATATCGGCTTTTTCGCCGTTCATGAGCTTGTCGAAGTCGGCTTCAATAGTGGAGTCGCCGCACATTAGGCGCGAGTCGCCGAGTTGGTAGATGTCGCCTTTTTGGACGGTAATTTTCTTGATGTCAAGCTTCTTCAGCTCCTTCTTGAGGTCGAATGAGGCCTTTTCTTCGGTATCTTCGATGGCAAATACGTCATCGAGCTCTTCGGATTCGAAGCCGACGTCGGCTAGTAGGTCTTCGTCGAATTCTTTTAGCAGCGCATAATCCCAGCCGCCACCAGTTTTATTAAGTCGAAGGTTGAGCTCGCGCTCTTTGCGTTCAGTGAGGTGAAGCTCGACTACTGGCACCTCGGTATATTTTAGCTCCTGAAGCACTTGGAGTCGCATATTGCCACCGATCACGATATTCTTGCGTGACGGGTGAGTGTTGATGATCAGCGGGTCGACTACGCCGAACTTTTCGATACTTTCACGTAGTTTCACTAGTTGGTGATCCGACCAAGTGCGCGGGTTGAACTCGTTCGCCTTTAGTTCGTTGATATTGATGTGCTGCACTTGCAGCTGTGAGCTTGGGGAGGTCATAAGACGCTTCCTTTCTCATGCTCTCCAAATAAAAAGAGCATAGATTAAGTTGTTAGAAGTGGAAGCACAAACAATTTACCTCAGTTGAGATAAAAGGTTCGCCTCCTTTCTATCAACTCTTTCTATGCTGTATATAGCTTTGAATGAATTGGGACTTGTGATCCGGTAAGGTGCTAGCCGTATGGCTGTATTTAGAATAACACCGAGCAGTGCAGGGAGTCAATATTAAAAAACCATTTTCAATTCTCGTCAATTCTTGACAATTCTCGTACATTCTCGGCATTGCCCCGTGATTTCTTGAGGTAATTAAGGTATAATGTTGTGTAATATGCCATCAAAATTACAAACACTCGAAGATCGATTATGGAATGCCGCTGACGGATTACGAGCGAACTCTGAACTTAGCTCAAACGAATACTCAACACCGGTACTCGGGCTAATCTTTCTTAAATACGCAGACTACAAACTAGAAACACTGGCTAAACAGCTCGGAACAACCAACCCCGATAAGCTCGATATTCAAGCAGAAGGTGTGCTTTATCTGCCGGACGAGGCACGCTTCAAGACATTACTGGCATTACCAGAGGGTGCGGATATTGGCAAAGCTATCAATGATGCCATGAAGGCGATAGAAGCTGAAAATGAAGACCTTCGAGGTGTTTTGCCAAAAAATTACACAAGCATAGATAATCAGATTTTGGTTGATCTGTTGAAGAATTTCAACTCGATCGACTTCGCCGAAGGTGATGTGTTCGGCAAGATCTATGAATACTTCTTGGGCAAGTTTGCCCTCTCTGAAGGTCAAGGCGGTGGTGAATTCTTCACGCCAACCTCGCTTGTTAAGCTCATTGTGGAGATCGTCGAACCGTATCAGGGTAAAATATTTGACCCCGCCTGCGGTAGTGGTGGTATGTTCGTGCAGAGTGCTGAGTTCGTACAGGCGCATCATAAGTCTGCAAACACGTCTCTATCAGTATATGGTCAAGAAAAAACTGCTGCCACTGCTCGACTCGGCAAGATGAACATGGCTGTCCACGGACTATATGGTGACATCCGCCAAGGCAACACCTTCTACGAAGATATCCATAATTCCGTCGGTAAGTTCGATTTTGTAATGGCAAATCCACCGTTTAACGTTAACGGCGTAGACAAAGATCGCATAAAGAATGATCCACGGTACCGCTTAGGTATTCCAAGTGTCGATAACGCCAACTACTTATGGATTCAACATTTCTATAGTGCACTGAACGACACTGGTCGTGCTGGGTTTGTTATGGCGAACAGTGCTAGCGATGCTCGTAGTAGTGAGTTAGAGATTCGCAAGAAGCTGATTCAAGATAAGGCTGTCGATGTTATGGTGGCTGTCGGGCCAAATATGTTCTACAACGTCACGCTTCCGTGCCAGCTTTGGTTCTTCGACAAAGGTAAGGGAGAATCTGACCGTGCCGACAAAGTATTATTTATTGACGCCCGCCATATCTTCCGTCAAATAGACCGTGCTCATCGGGAATTTACTTCGCGGCAAATAGAGTTTATCGCTAATATTGTCAACTTGTACCGTAGTGAAGAGCCCGAGTTCAAGCATGGTAGCGAAGAGCTATTTACCGAGTACGGCATAAGCACTGAAATATACGAAGATAGCCTAGGCTTGTGTAAGGTTGCGTCAGTAGAAGAAATTGAAGTGCAGGAATGGTCACTTAACCCCTCAAGATACGTAGGCCACATTGAAGCAGATTTGTTATCTGCCGAAGAGCTTGTAGAAAAGCTCGGCGAACACATCAGTAAAATGAAGGGTCTAACGAGTCAGGCACGTGAGCATGAAGATACAATTTCTAGATCGCTTCAGGAGCTAATGGATGAAATTAAGTAGCATACTGGAGTCATCAACTGCTTTTAAGTTGGGTGATAATTTAAGCGTACTGACAGATTATCATGCAAACGGTTCATATAAGGTTCTAAAAGAACACGTTACGCTATTCGATGATAAGAAATTTGCAGTAATGATCAGAACCACTAACTTTGAGAGAGAAGAGTTTACGACAGACCTTAAGTGGATATCCGAAGACGCATACCATTTTCTACGTAAATCTAAGGTTCTTCCGGGCGATATCATTATGAACAAAATTGCCAATGCTGGCTCGGTATACCGTATGCCCGCAATGGACCACCCCGTGTCTTTGGCGATGAACCTATTCCTAATCCGTACTGACGGGCTGAACTTAGATCAAACGTTCACTTATTATTATCTAAAAAACAATGAGTCTTATATTAAAAGTTTTGCTAATGGGACGGCAACAAAAACCATAACGAAAGACGCTGTTCGTAATCTTGAGGTTCTCGCTCCAGATATGCCAGTCCAAAAGAAGATAGCTGAGGTAATGGCATCTTTTGATGATTTGATCCGTATCAACAAGTTGCGCATGGAGGAGTATGAGAACATTCTTTCTTGTATATATTCGGACTGGTTACTGCAACTACCAAATTCAAAAGAAGAGTGCAAATTGACCGACTACATTGAACTCGTGAGAGGCATAGAACCAGGGTCCAAGAACTATATGTCTGTACCTGGCGAAACCAATATGCCTTTTTTGCGTGTAGGGGATCTCAGTAAGCAATCTAGCAGTACATTTATTAATCGTGAAACTAGAGGCATAAAGGTTCTTGAAGCTAGCGATATCGCTATGACATTTGATGGATCTATAGGGGTCGTTAAGACTGGGCTCGTGGGGGCATATTCAACAGGCATAAGGAAGGTTGTCGTCAAGAAAAAGACTCTTTCGCCAGTCTTTATATATGCCTTACTTAAGTCGTCGTATATTCAGAAGCAAGTTATGTCATATGCGCGCGGCACCACCATAAAGCACGCTAGTGCCGCGATACCTAATCTAAAATTCAAAATGCCAGATACTACGAATATTGAACGCTTCACCAGAATAACCACACCAATACTGGAACAGATACGCATACTCGCCGAGACTAATCAAAGAGTCGCTCTTTCCCGGTCTATTGCTGCAAGCATAATATTTAGAAGGGCAGGCTATGAACCTAAATAGCGAAGACGCAACTACGGAAAAACCAGCACTAGAGTTACTGCAAAACCTGGGCTGGGAGATCATGGATGCCTTCGCTGAGACAGACGGTGCTTTGCCTGAACTATCAGGGCGTGAGCGCCTAGACGAAGTCGTGCTAGTAAAATATTTGCGGCCCGCATTGAAAAGGCTCAACCCTTCGGCACCCCGCGAAGCCGTAGACGCCACAATTACCGAACTTCAACGCGACCGCTCGACTATGACGCCAGTTGCGGCAAACCAAGAGGTCTATAAGCTCCTAAAAGACGGCTACAAAACTGACATTCTAGACGACAACGATGAACCTATTACGATTTACATCGTAGATATGATGAATCCCGCAAACAATACATATGTTGCAATTAGCCAGTTTTGGATCCTAGGTCGACTACACAAGCGCCGACCAGATGTGATCGGCTTCGTAAATGGCCTACCACTCATTCACATCGAGCTAAAAGCTCCCGATAAAAAAGCGCGTGATGCGTATACAGACAACTTGCGTGACTACCGAGATACCATCCCACAACTAT
>CAYYWC010000003.1:1082-87593 GCA_964475295.1 uncultured Candidatus Saccharibacteria bacterium | reverse complement strand
CCGGCACCACCGTCTACCGAACAACAGAACTGTGGGAGGTGCCGCCGAGGTATTAACAGTAAGAGGTTACTAGAGCGCACTTGTCATTCCAGGAGGAGTGCGCTACACTAGTACTTGACAGTCTGCAGCAAGCAGACTTTTAATATTGGGAAGGATCTCTTACGTGGCTCAGAAGAAGAACACACCCAACAGTGGGAAGAAAGAGGATGCTGCGACGTCAAACGTGACACGTATCAAGGCGTCCGATGCACGCGCATCATCAGCAAAAAAGACATCTGACAAGAAGAAAATTGTCGAGAACGATACAAAAGTAAACGAGAAGCAGAAGCAGGTTAAGACGGCGCCTACGACAAGAAATCCGTTGAAGGCATTTGCTGGTTACCTCAAAGGCGCATGGGAAGAACTTCGTCAAGTTCGTTGGCCAAATCGCCGTACGACTTGGGGACTAACGCTTGCAGTGATTATCTTTACCGTCTTCTTTGTTGTGCTCATTGTGCTGCTAGACTATGTCTTTCAGTGGATATTCGATAAGTTAGTATTAGGTTAGTGAGGAGAAGAGGATGACAACAAAGCGATATGACAGTACGCGTCAATGGTATGCAATCCATACGTATAGTGGATATGAAGAGAAAGTCGCCGACAGTATTCGTCAGCGTATTAATGCAGTTGATATGGCCGATAAGATCTTCGATGTGATTGTGCCAAAAGAGAAGCAAATTCAGATCAAAAACGGAAAGCGAAAAGTCGTTGAGGCAAAGATTTTTCAGGGGTACGTCCTTGTTGAGATGAAGCTCACTGATGAGACTTGGTACATCGTACGAAATACACCAGGTGTTACAGGATTTGTTGGTAGCGGTACAGAGCCAACACCTGTATCTGACAGTGAGATCAGCAAGATCAAGAAGCGCATGGGCGTGGAAGATCCTAAGCACCAGATTGACTTTTCGGAAGGTGAAGTTGTCAACATTGTCGATGGGCCATTCAAGGGATTTGACGGTGCGATTAGTGAAATCGATACCGCAAAGGGTAAGATCAAGGTGATGGTGAGTATGTTTGGCCGTGATACACCTGTCGAACTTGATGCACTCCAGGTGAGCAAGGTCTAGGAGACTCTCTTTTAACACAGGATTCTCTAGGTAGGGGCTGCATGGCTCGGTCTCGCACCTCTTCTCAAATAGCTGATATTCTGCTATAATGATTTTGTTACGCACATGCATTTGCTTCAATAATAATGCACTAATCTATAAGGAATAAGAAATACTATGGCAAAAAAGGTTATTGGTAACCTCAAACTACGTATTCCAGCTGGCCGCGCGACGGCAGGTCCTCCTGTCGGATCTACCCTTGGTCAGTGGGGACTCAACATGATGGATTTTATTAATCCATTTAATGATGCGACGAAGGGCGACATGGGGAACGATGTGATTGTTCACATCCAGGTTTTTGAAGATCGAACCTTCGCCTGGAAAAGTCTCGGCGTACCAGTCGATGACCTTATCCGCAAAGCAACGGGTGTTAAAAAGGGTAGCGCAAAGCCTCATACTGACAAGGTCGGTACGATTACGCGTGCTCAACTGGCTGAAATTGCCGAACTGAAGAAGGATACGCTAAACGCGAACGATGAAGATGGTCGCATTAAGATCATTGCTGGCACAGCTCGATCAATGGGTATTGAAGTAACAGAGTAATATTTAGCCCATTTAAAATAGTCACATCAACTAGGTGTGACTATTTTAATTTGCTATTCGTGATACGATAGGATAATGGAAGAAGCGGAGAGGGGAAATTCGTTTATGATAGACGGTGCGGTTGTCTATACTGGACAGTACGTGTCGTCATCTTCGACAAAAGGCAAGTCGCTTCATGATACGGTAGGGGGTGCCTCGTATCAAACGGTCATGACGATTGCACTACCATTTCACATTCCTCATGTTCTGATATTTTCTAGGGTCTTTCGTGGTTTTGCTCGGATATTTCAGCCGTCGAGAATACAGTTCAATCATCCTCGGCCAAAGCGTATAAAAATTCGTCACGAGTTTTCGAAGTTTATTAATGTGCATGCAGCACCAGACCAGGAGCTGACGGCATTTCTGTATCTTGCTCCTAATATCCTAGATGTCCTTCTGCACGAGGGGAGGATGTTTACGTATGAATTTATCGGTGATCGCATATTTGTATATCATGCACCGGATAGGGTTGTTGTCGTGAAGGGTAATCAGAGCGCAGATAAGCGTCTTGCTCAGTTAGCACAGAATGATTTTACCCAGCTAGAGTCTGGCCTTCCGCGACAGCTTATTCGCGCTGTCCGACCCGCTGCATTACAGACTCCCACTGATAGCATCCAGTCGCCCGTCAGTCTCTCTATGCTCGGAACTGTCTTGCGTGGGATTGGTCCAGCTTTTGCGTGGACTGCAAGCGTTGTGATGCTTCTAGCAATGACTCTTACGGCCCTCCACGCTGCGCCTCAGGCAAGACAGGCTGAAAAAGGTGCGTCGATACACGACATCATTAACGTGATTGATTCGAGCACATTTACCGGAGAGGATAATGAAAGCACGCAAGAATTTAACGGAATGCTTTCGATTCTCAAAAAGAAAGCAGCGTTCGATAAAGAGTATACCGCAGTCGAGAAATTTCTTATTTCTCATTGGTTGCTTGTTACGATTTTTTGTACTTCTACAGTTGTTTTGATGCTTCGGTATACTCGCGAGGCAGTTCGATATAGAAGGTATATACGACTGCACGGCGGCAGGAGGTCCTCGTGATTACACTACGACGTATGCTGTTGCGACTGTCTTCTCGATTCAAGAATACTTGAAATCACGGCGATCGATATTACAATCAGACCTAGCGACCCAGTGAACCACTCTGGCGGACTAATATGATAAAGCTTGATGAGCATAACAAGTCCGAGTGCGAGAATAGCCCAGTGCGCTCCGTGTTCGAGATAGCGATACTTGCCGAGTGTGCCAGATTTCATAAGATAGACGGTCAAGGATCGCACCCATATTGCACCAGCACCGAGACCAGCTATGATTAGCATGATGTCGTTTGTGATAGCAAATGCACCGATCACACCATCAAGAGAGAACGATGCGTCAAGTACCTCAAGATACATAAATGAGCCGAATGCGGCCAGCCCGACAAGTTTCGTTGCGGAGTCCTTCTGACGCTTTTCAAAGAATGCTCCAAAGGTTTCGAGACCCATATGAAGGAGTGTTCCGATAATTGATGCGACAAGTACTGTTGTTTTGTGTATGTCATCGACCGTGAAGTAGAGTAGCATAGCAACGCTCAGCATGACGAAAACCTTGAAGTTCTCATAATTTCCTGCTTTTGCGAGATGCTTCTCGATACGTCCGAGCCAGTGGATATCCTTCTGGCGGTTCATAAAGTAGCTGATGCCGATCATAACTAGAAAGGTTCCTCCGAAGGCATCAATGGTTGGTGCTGCTGCGTGGAGTGTCTCGCCGTATTCTTTTGGTTCGTTGAGAGCAAGATGAACGACATCCATAAAATTGTGTCCAGATGTTATCATCACGATAAAAATAGGTAGAAGAAATCGTACGACAAATACAGCGATAAAGATACCGACCGTTAAAAAGAGCTTTTGCCAGAAGGGAGACATGCGCACAAGGACACGACTATTAATCACGGCATTGTCGAAACTGAATGTCACCTCTAGAATCACAAGAATTGCAAAAAGCCAGAGGCCGATCAGGCCTCCGTGAGTCAGCATCCATACCCCTAGTGCAATCGTAATAAGGCTCGATAGCCAAAAGATTCGTAGTGGATGTGCATTTTGTGTTTTACCCATATAACTAAATTAGTATAGCAGGCTATTCAGTTATTGGTAAAGCCTGTAAGCTCTTACTACCGACATCTGAAAATATCAGTCATTCATCTGGAGGCAGGTCTATACATACAGCGTGAATTACGGTATAATTATGAGGTAACAAATCAATGTTGGGAGGCGAAAGCCGCTTGTACCACAGAAAGGATATTTCCTATTATGGCTAAAAAAGCCGACTTGCTTGAAAAAGCAAACGAACTTGGTCTTGAAGTGACCGAAAAGAACACCATCGCTCAGATCGAGGCAGCGATTGCCGAAGCTGAAGCAACTCCTGCTGAGGCGCCAGCTGAAGAGGCTGCCGCAGTAGAAGAAGCACCAGCGATAGCTAAGGCTGGAAAGCGCAGCGCAAAAGCACTTGCTGAGGCTGACGCAAAGGCAGAGAAGGAGGCTCGCAAAGAGGCTGGCGACACGACGCCACAAGATCCAGATGCTGAAGTGACCGTCAAGAAGGGTCCAAAGCCAGTGGCGCGCCCACGCATCGAGCGCCGTGGCAAAAGCTATCAGAAGGTGGCTGAGCAGCTTGAAAAGAACAAGGTATACTCACTTGAGACTGCCCTTGAGCTTGCTGTCAAAACTAACCCAACCAAGTTTGATGCTAGCGTTGAGGTGCATGTTCGCCTTGGTGTCGATCCGCGACAAGCTGATCAGAATATTCGTGCAACTGTGAGTCTTCCTCATGGTACCGGAAAGAAGATTCGCGTGGCTGTATTCGCCCCAGAAGAGGAGCATGCTGCCGCAAAGAAAGCAGGAGCGGATGTAATCGGTGACGAAACATTCTTAAAGCAGCTCGATAAAGAAGTGCTTGATTTTGATGTGCTTGTCGCAACGCCACAACAAATGCCAAAGCTTGGTAAGTATGCTCGGCTTCTTGGTCCACGTGGTTTGATGCCAAATCCAAAGGCTGGAACAGTGGCAACTGATATTGCCAAGGCTGTGACTGAAGCAAAAGCCGGAAAAGTTGAGTACCGCGTCGACAAGCAGGCAATCGTCCACCTCTCGATTGGTAAGGTCTCATTTGGTGCAGAGAAGCTGCGGCAGAACGCTGACGCATTTTTTGCAAGCCTGCAGGCTCAAAAGCCATCAGGTCTCAAGGGTGTCTATGTCAAGACAACATCAATCTCGACTACGATGGGCCCTGGTATAAAGATCGAAAACGTCGTCGGTTAATCTACCGATACATGCCAAGAAAACAACCGCTCTTTTCGTAAGAGCGATTGTTTATCTATGGCATACGGTACTTAGCGAGCGCTGAGTGCGCCTGGGTCAAGGGGTTGCTCCCCTTTGGGTTCTGCTGGCTGGGGCTTAGGACCCGGTCGCGACGCAGTCTCGATCGCAGACACCACTTCAGGAGGTAGCGGTTCGATCTTGGCGTATTCTGGAAGGGGAATAACGTCAATCTCACCTGTATCTGTGTTGTCAGGTCCTTTGACGGGAACTCTGACAGGAATATCACGTTCAACTGCTCTCCTGGCTGCATCAGGGAGTGCCTCGGCAACCTCCATGTCAACGAGCTCCCCAATACCCTGAACAATATCGGTATCAAAAATATCTGGTGCATAAGATAAGAGTTCGTCGGGTGTGAAGCTATCGAGCAGCTGTACTGCCGCCTCGGCGCGAGGGACGTCTCCGAGAGCCGGAATATCAGGGCGGACAAGTCTAAATAAGGCGGTCTGACTAATTTTGTCTTGAATACGTCGCAGTCTGAGAATCTTTTCTTTATTGTCATCATTATCAGGTAGTGATTGTAGGCGCTCGTATACGATTGACATGGCTCGGCTCCTTTCGCAATGATGGTACTGCTTGCTATTTATGTTATTTCATGATGGTATTTACATAGAATATAGCATACATGATATAAAAAAGCAAGTGTTTATGTGTATATTCTTGTGTTATTTGATATACTAAAGGAAACAGGAGGGGACATGAAGCAATATCTAGCATTACTGCAGGACATCAAGAGTAATGGTGTCGTAAAAACCGACCGAACAGGAACTGGTACAAAAAGTCTTTTCGGACGTCAAGTGCGATATAATCTTGCCGATGGCTTTCCGGCAGTAACGACAAAGAAGCTTTATTTTACCAGTGTTGTTCATGAGCTGCTGTGGTTCTTGCAGGGAAGTGGTAATATTGAGTATCTTGCACAGCATAATGTTCATATATGGGATGAGTGGCCGTTTAAGGCGTATCTACAAAAAAACAACCTACCAATCCCTGAGGTGAATTCTCCTGAATGGAAGAAGCAGATGAAAGAATTTATACGCAACGTTGCGACCGATCATGATTTTGCCCTAAGGTGGGGCGATCTTGGTCCAGTCTATGGAGTGCAGTGGCGCCAGTGGCCTGATGGCAAGGGGGGATATATTGATCAAATCTCGAATGTGATTGATATGATCAAAAGTACACCAGACAGTCGACGTATTATCGTGAGTGCATGGAACGTTGCTGAAATTCCAGAAATCGTCGAGATTGGTGGACTGCCTCCATGTCATAATCTGTTTCAGTTCAATGTTGCAGACGGTAAGCTCGATCTTCATCTATACCAGCGTAGTGCAGATACGTTTCTCGGTGTGCCATTTAATATCGCTAGCTACTCCCTCCTCCTTGCAATGATTGCACAAGTGACTGGGCTTCAAGCGGGTGAATTTGTGCATACGCTAGCTGACACACACCTCTATCTCAACCACATGGAACAGGTCGACGAGCAGCTATCTCGTCAGCCGCGTGAATTGCCGAAGCTCTGGCTTAACCCGGATGTCAAAAGTATCGATGATTTCACCTTCGATGACATTCGACTTGAAGACTACGATCCATACCCGCCGATCAAAGCACCGATTGCAGTCTAGCCTCTTTTATACGTTACAATATCAAACGCATAGGCGTTACTGTCGTCAGCTTCGTGGTGTCTGCGAGATGTCTCATGCCATGTCGCCGAGTCAATTGCAGGAAAAAATACTGTTGCTTCAGGGAACTCGGCAGCAACTTCGGTGACATAGAGCGTGTCAACTACATTGATCGCCTGGCGGTAAATCTCACCGCCCCCAATCACGATCGGCTCAAATTGAGCCAAATTAAATGCTGTCTCGAGCGACATAGCCGAGAGAACCCCCTTCACTCCAGTTGGACCTTGACGACTAATGACGATGTTTTGTCGATTTGGTAGTGGTCGTGAACCAAGCGACGCAAAGGTCTTTCGCCCCATGATAATGCTTTTTCCTGTGGTGAGCTTTTTGAAATGAGCTAAATCTGCCGGCAGACTCCGTCCCCATAGCAGGTCGTTATGGGCGCCTATGCCACGGTTTTTGTCCATCGCAACAATAATACTTTTCATGTCTTTACTATACAGTATTTGTATTTCACAAAATTATGCCATACAATAACCCTACGAGTCACTAACATAAACAGTTTTACATCTTGGGAGGGTGAAAAATGCCACACATTCACACGGGAAATGGTGAATATGATTTTACTGTGTCTGGGTACGTCGTACACGACAACAAAACATTACTCATAAAGCATAAAACACTACCAGTATGGACACCGCCGGCTGGACATATTGAGGTGCACCAAACACCGATTGATGCACTCTATGCAGAAATTGAAGAAGAGGCGGGAATTACGCGCGATCATTTGACATTGATCGAAACCTGTCCCTACCCATCATCGACCAAGCGTGGTAGCGGAACAGTTGAACTGCCGCTCCCATTCGACTTCGAAACACACCCCATCAATACCACGCATCGTCACATCAACCTGGCATACGTACTGATGAGTGACACCGACAAGGTGACTCCTGGGCCGGGCGAGTCGATGACGTATCGTTGGTTTACGAGTAGCGAGCTGCGTGAGTTTACCGAAACAAACGAAAGCCTACAGAACACAGCACTCAGAGCTCTTGAAATTGCTGCGGTGCGGTCTGCGTCAGTGTAAAATGTGGTATCATCAACACAGAAGGTAATCAGTACGGCCGAGGTAGCCGAAAGGTAGAGAATGGGAGTATATAGCAACACACAAATTAACGCTGCTGTTGATAACGGCACGATTGTCTGCGTGCCATTTAATAAGCGGCACGTTAGCGAAGCAAGCCTCGACTTTACGTTGGGACACTATTTTTACAAGCAAGAATACCAGCCAGAGTCGAGTGGTGTCTATAATCCATTTGATGAAGATGACGTATCTCGGTATTTCAAGGGACCTCTTGAGGCGATGCCTCACAAAGAATGGTGCGACAAGAATGGTCTCCAGCTATTTGATAATATTCCTGAAGATCACCCGATTATTGTTCTGCGTCCAGGTGAGCGGATTCTGGCGCATACGCATGAATTTGTAGGTATTCGCGCCCATGGTGGTGCCTGTGAGGTGAAGAGTCGTAGCAGCTGGGGACGCAATGGCGTTGCGGTGTGTTTTGATGCAGGCTGGGTGGATCCTGGATATATTAATCGCATTACTCTTGAAATCTATAATCTTAACATGCATGAGTCGGTCGTCCTACCGGTTGGTGAACGTATTGGTCAGCTAATCTTCCATGAGACAGGTCCTGTCGAGGGTGATTATAGCGAAGGCAGAGACGGCATGAGTGGAAAATATCAACACACGAACGATCTTGACGAGCTCATTCGCACTTGGAGTCCCGAGCAAATGCTTCCGCGTGCCTACAAAGACAGCCGCCAAGCCGCTCCAGTCATCAATGGTCTGCCTGAAGGAGTAAAGTAATGCCAACGCCCCGTGGCCACTATGTTGTTATCGAGGGGCAGGATGGCACTGGTAAATCGACACAGGTGGATATGCTTGCGGAGCGTCTCAGACAGCAAGGTATCGAATCAGTGACCTTTCACGAGCCTGATGGTGTAGATATTGCAGGCGAGATTCGGACAATCATCAAGAATGGGGAGCTTCATCGCAGTGCAATGACAAATCTTTTGCTATTTACTGCATGCCGCCGGGAAAACTGGCTACAAATAGGCAAAGAAGCCCTGCGTAACGGCACCTGGGTGTTGTCGGCTCGTGACTACACGTCATCTCTTGTTTACCAGGGTCTCGCCGAAGGCTTAGACCTAGCACTAATTGAGCGACTTACTCTCGAAGCGACCGATGAGCAATATATCACACCGGATCATCGTATTATTCTTGATATTATTGACGAAACTGAGCGAGAGCGCCGTATCAAAGAGCGTGGTGACCTCGCAAATCCAGATACCTTCGAGTCACGAGATGATGATTTTCAGCAACGTATCCTCAGTGGCTATCGATATATTGCCGCACAAAAAGATATTCCTATTATCTCAGCAGCTCAATCACCAGAGGCTGTCAGTAACCAGGTATGGGCTGTCGTTGCGCCAGGCGAGCACAAGAGGCAAGCGTGAGAGATATGGCTTGCTACGGACGCATGCGTCGTGAGCGCTCGTAGAGTTGACGCATTTCCTCACCATGAACGATAGATCGTGTATTAACAAACTGTCCTCGTGGATCTATGTCGTGTTTTCGGTTGTAGATAGTGCGTAAATCATCTGGTGTTCCAAGGATAACATCCGCGACCCCGTGACTGCTTTTTGCGTTATGGTTCATGTGCGATGGCTTACCGAGACGGGCGTTATCTCGGTCTGTGGCTGTTTGAAACTGAAATTCAACGGGAATGTCTTCACCTCCAATATGTGCGACACTCGTAAATTTAATGACCTGATAAATGTGATCAGCAGGCTTGTTTTGGATAATTTCTATCTCAATGTTCTGAAGGATATCATTTGGTAGTTGTTTGCATACCGTCTGCACGTACTCTGGCGAGCCTTGAATATAGAGAGGCTTTTTCTTTGAGGCAGCAACCTTGAGGTCAACCGCGTCATTCTTGACGACATGCCGTATTGTATCAGTGAAAAATGCAGCAAGCTGACGTTCATCAGGAAGAACAGCAAGCATACCAAAAAGGTCAGACGGGCAACGTGACTGCTCCCTACTGTAGTGGGGGTTACGCAAAAGCTTGAGTGCATATTTACCGACTGTCTTGAAGCGGGCATGAACCTCACCATCATCAACACTGCTCATGAGTTCACTGAGTGGTGTCGAGCTGTATATGATTGTTTCGTCATATAATGACTCTTTCGCCGTCTGAAATAAATGCTCTTGTGGTCGTGTGCCAAAAAATTGATAGAGTATATCCTCGGTGCTGATATTTTTGGCACGCCCAAGTGTATCTGTGGCCTGCTCGAGTATTTGCTCGTGTCCTGCCTTCAGGACGCGCATCTTGCCAGCAGTACTTCGTAGCATCATATCAAACGCATGGAAGCCATATACTTCCAATGGAACCGAGTGTGATGATTCAGCTCGAATGATACGGTCGAGGAGCTCCTGGTCATCGTCTGGTGCGTGAATGATACGATCAGCCGCATCGGCAGCTTTAATAAGCTGTGATTCGACATTAGTGACATCATGAACGCGAGCGATCTCTGGTATATTTGCGCCGACAGTAAAGTTGATCCATTCCTCTTGAGGAATAGGCTCGTGTCCTTCAAGTAGCCCTAGTTCACGTTCATTGAGGCGATTCTTGTAGCTACCAGCAGACACCTCTAGGTGAGGGAGGTCGCCAAGGAGCGTCCCGACATATCCGTTTGATCGTGAAAGTGGCATATTATCTCGATTAAAATATTCATGAAGGGCATTGCTTGCTGCTTGGTAGCGTCGTGGACGATTAGGGTGTTGAATCTGCTCGGAGAGAGGCATAAGCGCCGCGGCATCAAATGCATGGGGTGGCAAATTCTCGTATGCAAAGAGAGCAAGGCTGCCGATAACACGACTCGTTCTCGGTAGTATATCAGAATCAGCGTATCGCTCTGCTTGATGGACATATGTGAGAACTGCGTCCTTTGCACCATCTGAGAGTTCGGGCGGAAAAAAATTAAACTGGGCGCTAGAGTCACCAGGAAATATCGGAATGCTCATTATCATTACTATTATAGCATAATTATATTTGTATGTCCATACTCATTGGTGAGCCGCTTCATATAGGTAGAGTGAGATGTTGACTCTTTTACTATAGAGGAGTATACTTACCAATGACATTACCAGAGACAGTGGCAGCAAGGGGATACCTGAGCTTAATACGCCACCGAGGATGCAACAAACAGTTTCCATTCAAGTAAGTCTTTGGTAATGCGAGAATCAAAGACTTTTTGTTTACAAAAGCAAAATAGTTCTCACATTACCACCTTAAAAATTCGATCAACAGTATTAAACAATCTTAACCAAAAAAGGAACTTTTATGGCAATTTCACGCGATAAAAAGAATGCTTTGGTTGCAGAATTGACAGATTTGCTTTCAACCTCAAAGCTGACCGCATTTGCGAGCTATCAGGGTCTGACTGTAGCGGAGATTCAAACACTCCGACGTACGGCACGTGACGCAGGGGTGGTGATTAAGGTCGTCAAAAATCGCCTCGTACGAGTTGCACTCGGCGGTAGCGATACATACAAAGATACCGACACATCAACACTTGCTGGTCAGCTTGTTTACGCGATTAGCGACAGTGATGAGGTTGCTCCTGCGAAAGTTCTCGACGACTTTGCAAAGACACATCCAGCTCTTCAGTTGGTTGGTGGATTTTCAGCTGAGGGCCTCGCGCTTTCTACTGATGAAATTAAGGCCCTTGCCGGTCTTCCGAGCAAGGATCAGCTCATCGCTGAAACAATCGCGCAGCTACTTTCACCGGTTCACGATATCACAAACGCACTATCTGGCAATTTGCACGCACTCCTTGATGGAGTTGAAGCTAAGGCAAACGCTTAAATTAACGTAATTACATACTATAAGGAGTCAATCATGGCTGATGTAAAGAAACTTGCAGAAGAGCTTACGAAGCTTACTGTACTTGAAGTAAATGAACTAAAGACCGTTCTCAAGGATGAGTACGGCATTGAGCCAGCCGCTGCAGCAGTTGCAGTTGCTGGTCCCGCTGCTGGTGCAGACGCAGGCGCTGCTGCTGACGAAAAAACTGAGTTCACTGTCACCCTTAAGGATGCAGGTGCTCAGAAAGTTGCAGTCATCAAGGCTGTTAAGGAAATCACTGGCCTTGGTCTTGGTGAGGCGAAGGCTATCGTCGACGGTGCCCCAGCACCAGTTGTCGAGAAGGTTTCAAAGGACGACGCCGAAGCTGCAAAGAAGAGTCTCGAAGAAGCTGGTGCTTCTGTCGAGCTAAGCTAATCTTACATATAGTTGATCGGATTGATAAGGAAAAACACCGCCTATACCAGGCGGTGTTTTTGATTGCAAGAACAAAAAATACAACAGTATTGACGCCACCCCATAATGAGCTGTGGAAACTTGAAAAAAATATTGACAGGAGTCATCTTGCTTGCTATAAATATAGCAGTACTACTACAAACATAGACAAAGGAATTGCGAGTAACCATGTCTGAATTACCAGAAAAACAAGTCAAGCGACTTCATGCCTTGATACAGGAGGCTGAAACTAACTTAGCGGCTGCAAAAGAACTACTCATTAGCATTATTGGTGATGACGGTACTGTTGTGACGCCACGCGTGAGCACCCGTGAAGATGTCGGCGGTAAGGTTATCGAGGGCGTATTCGATGGGCAGAAATTTGCAGGACCAGATGGCAAAGAATATCCAGTGCCAGCAAATTATGCTTCAAAGTCTAAGCTGGTTGAAGGTGATATCCTTAAATTAACGATTGCAGATGATGGAAGCTTTATTTATAAGCAGATTGGACCAACAGAGCGCAAGCAGATTATTGGAACACTTGTTCAGCATGACGGTGCATATTATGTTGAGGCAAATGGGCACGAATACCGCATCCTCCTGGCAAGCGTAACGTACTTCCGTATCAATGTTGGCGACCAAGTCACCATCATCGTACCGGCTGACAACCCAGAAGCAATCTGGGCAGCTGTAGAAGCGGCACTATAAGAATCTGTCACTTGTATAAAAATAAAACCGCATAGATATAGTCGGTTTTATTTTTTATGGGAGCTTGGACAGAACCACAACAATCATCACGAGGAAATGACGTATAATGGATAGTAATGAGTAAGGCGTTATATAGAAAGTACCGCAGTAGGTCGCTTGATGAGGTAGTCGGACAGGATCATATTACTACCATTCTGTCGCGTGCCATCAAAAAAGGGAAGGTTGCACATGCCTATCTTTTTACTGGTCCACGTGGTGTTGGCAAGACATCCGTCGCACGCATTTTGGCACATGAAATTAATAAGTTACCTTACGACGAACAGACACAGCATCCAGACATCATAGAGATCGACGCAGCGAGTAACCGACGCATTGATGACATTCGCGACCTGCGCGACAAGGTGCAGATCGCACCTGCATCGGCACAGTATAAGGTATACATCATCGATGAGGTACACATGCTGACAGGCGAGAGCTTTAATGCTTTCCTTAAAACACTCGAGGAGCCGCCAAGGCACGTAGTCTTTATCCTTGCTACAACAGATGCACACAAGCTTCCAGTAACTATCACAAGTCGTACGCAGCGATTTAGTTTTCGAGCTATTGCGCCCGAAGCTGCCATAGCTCACCTTAGATTTATTGCTTCGCAGGAAAAAATTACGGTAGATGATGAAGCGCTCGAGCTTATTGCTGTGCACGGTGATGGAAGTTTTCGCGATAGCATTAGTCTTTTAGATCAGGTGTCTGGTCTCGCAAGCAAGGATCAGCCAATTAGTCGATCACTGATCGAGAATGTACTTGGCATGGCGCCAAACGACCAAATAGAGACTCTGATCAAAGCATATGAAGCAGAAGATCGTCAGGCCATCATTGTGCAGCTAGAGCAGTTCGCAGGACAGGGCGTGGCAGCATCTGTTGTTACCGAGCAGCTCCTGAGGGCTGTACGGCGTGCGATAGCCGAGAAACCGCAATTTGTCACACTTCTTGATCGACTCGTAACAGTATCGACATCTCCACGCCCAGACATTAAGCTTCTTGTCGCACTTTTGCCGGCCATACCTGCGCATAAAACGGTTGCCGCAACGGCAACATCAATCCCAGGGCTGCAGCCCCTTGAAAAAGAAGCGACGAAACCTCGTCCAAGTGAAAAAAGAGCCCGCTCGGAAGTAGCGAATAAGCCGGAAAAGACAACTGATACTGCGGCAACTCCTAAAGAAGAGATTGTCGAGAAAGACCACAAGCCATCAGGCAGTACAAAGGCTATGTCGCCAAAAAAACTCGTAAACTTTGACTGGAATGGCTATGTCGCTCAAGTCAGGAAGAATAATGTCGCACTCGCCAGTATTCTTGCAAAGTGCAAGGCTGAGTCGGATGGTGTGACACTTATGATCTACGCGGGTACTGCCTTCTGGAAGAAGAAACTTGACGATGTGCGCTATCAGCCAATTCTGCACGATGAACTCGGAAACTTTGGTATGGGTGACATATCGATTGAGACAGTTGCAACGACGATGCCGCCACGGGATAGTAAAGCGGCTGCAGTAGCTGCTATTATGGGTGGAGGAGAAGAGGTTGAATTGTAATGACTAAGAAAGAAGTTGCGGCAGGTAAAGTTCCTCCACAAAATCTGGATGCCGAAAAAAGTTTGCTCGGTGCTGTGTTGATTGACGAAGAGGTGTTGGCAGACATATCAGAGCATGTTACATCGAAAGACTTTTACGAAAAGCGACACAGTATCGTCTTCGGTGGTATGATGCGACTTTACGAAAAGCATAAACCAGTCGACCTACTCACTCTCACGGACGAGCTAAATAAAAAGGGCGAGCTTGAGCTTGTCGGCGGCTCGGCGTACCTCGGTGAATTAACAAACTACGTTCCGACAGCAGCCCATGCCGAAGCATATGCGGAGCTCGTAGCGGCCGCAGCTGTGCGGCGACGCCTCATCAAAGCGAGCACCGATATCGCGGAGCTCGGATTCGATGAAGACACAACGACACAAGAACTTCTCGAAAAGGCCGAAGCTGAACTTTTTAGTGTCAGCGATCAGTCATTAAAGCAGGATCTGACAAGCCTTGAGAGTATTCTTACTGATAGCTTTGATCGTCTCGAGGAGCTTCATCGAAACAAGGGTGCGCTACGTGGTATTCGGACAGGGTATCGTGATCTTGACAATATGACTGCAGGCCTTCAGCGGTCAGACCTCATTATCCTTGCAGCTCGTCCAGCGATGGGTAAGACGACACTCGTTACGAATCTTGCCTATAATGTTGCCACGATTGCAAAGCAATCTGTCCTGTTTTTTAGTCTGGAGATGAGCAAGGAGCAACTTGTTGATCGCATGCTGGCTGACGCATCAGGTGTCGACAGCTGGAATATTCGTACAGGGAACCTTACGGACGATGATTTCAGTAAACTAAGCGACGCAATGGGCGAACTTGCAGAGGCGCCAATATATATCGATGACACACCTGGCTTATCTGTCCTAGAAATGCGCACCAAAGCACGTCGTCAGGCCCATGAAGCACCTCTTGGGCTTATTATCGTTGACTATCTCCAGCTAATGCAGGCGAGCGGAAGAAGTGACGGCAATCGTGTTCAGGAAGTTTCGGAGATATCTCGTGGCCTAAAGTTGATTGCACGTGAGCTAGATGTTCCTGTTATTGCACTGAGTCAGCTTTCTCGCTCAGTCGAGAGTCGTAGTCCACAGATACCTATGCTTGCTGATCTCCGAGAATCTGGGTCGATTGAGCAGGATGCGGATATCGTTATGTTTATCTATCGAGAAGCCTACTATAACCCAGAGACAGAGCGGGAGAATATCACTGATCTGATCATCGCTAAACATCGTAACGGCCCCGTTGGTAAAGTAGAACTATACTTCCACCCAGAGCGACTACGCTTCATGTCACTTGATCGTAAGCATGACTAATATACCCTATGCTACAATGAAAGAAGTTTTATGAGTAAAAAGTTTGACATTACGACCTCAATTTTCTATCGATGGCGCTACTGGATAGGGTATGGAACGATCATCGCGCTACTTATTGGTCTATTACTAGTTGCGGGCTTCCTAATCCCCGGAGCGGTTTCAGATAGTGAGTATCGATCTATTATCAACACAAGCTCGTTCGACCCCTGGAGTGATCTGACAAATCTACCATTCTATCTTCTGCAGCACGTGACATTAGCAATTTTTGGTGTGACATTGCTTGGTATTAAACTTCCTGCACTCATCCTAGGGTTTGTGACAGCAATTTGCATGGCAATACTTCTCCGTCGATGGTTCTCGCCAGGTATCGCTGTGCTCGCATCAATTCTTGCAATCGCAACAGGTCAATTTCTTTTCTTGGCACAAAACGGGGCGACAGGTATTTTATATCTCTTCTGGCCAACCGTTCTACTACTTCTCGGCACACTCGTTGCGAATCGATCAAAAGGGCATGGCCTTTGGAAGATATTAGCCTTCATAGCAGCAGCGCTAAGTCTCTACACACCACTGAGTATCTACGTATTGATCGCTATAGCGAGTGCTGTTATGATTCATCCACATCTTCGCCATATCATTTATCGTCTTCCGAGATATCGCATTATTATCGGCGGAGTCATCATGGCTGCGCTACTTGTTCCGTTAGCGCTCTCGATTATCCAGCGTCCTCGTATCGGTCTCACGCTGCTGGGTATACCCTCAGAATGGCCAAATCTCTTTGAGAATGTACAGACGCTTCTTTCTCAGTATTTTAGCTTCATGTCACTTGGCAACCAGAGCATCTTACTGCCCGTCTTTGGGTTTGCGTCGATATTGTTAATACTGTATGGACTTGTACGACTTATTAAGACGTACGCAACCGTCCAGAGTCATATTATTCTCGCATGGACGGTACTGCTCCTACCTGTTCTTCTGATAAATCCATCGTTTGTTAGCATCATGTTTGTTCCGCAACTCTTGCTACTTGCATCCGGCTTTGAGGGTGTTCTGCGTCGTTGGTACAGACTATTTCCCATGAACCCGTACGCACGAGTTGTCGGTCTTGTGCCACTTATTATTCTTGTTGGCAGCATGGTGTTGTTCGGCCTCGAGCGATATGCCTATGCATATCGTTACGCCCCTGAGATCGTACAAAACTTCTCCCGAGACATCCTTGTGATCCCTGACACAGAGCATCTTGTCGTCTCATCAGAAGAATTTGAGCTCTACACCGCCGTCGCTGCGTATAAGCCAGATCTTAAAATTTTCACACCAGATGCCATCACATCTCTAGGTGATATATATGCCGTTACTGCTGCTGCTTATGACAGCGAGACAATACCTGATCAGATTATCTCATCAGGACGCAGCCAGGATGGTGTTCGGTTCTACATCTACAAGTAGACGACATGTGGCTTCATTAGTGGTATAATAGCAAGAGAATAATGACCGAAGGAGAGTAGGCTAGTATGGCATTTGACCAAGTGAAAATGATTGCAAAATTGCAAAAAGCACAAAAAGAACTGAAAAAGGAGATCATTGAAGTTGAAGCTGGCGATGGTGCAGTTGTCGTACAGATCACCGGTGAACTAAAGATCAAAAGCGTCAAGCTTAATCCTGAACTTATTGATTTTAATGATATGGGCGAGCTTGAGCACTGGATTGAGATTGCTGTCCGTGACGGCCTCGCGAAGGCTCAAGAAGTTGCCGCTGAGCGAATGAAGCCCCTTATGGGCGGACTTGGTAACCTCGGTCTGTAGGTCTATTCGTTATGAGTCAGCTGCTTCCAAGCGCACTGTTGCATGTTATTGACGAACTAGGCAAGCTGCCTGGTGTTGGTGCGCGGACTGCCGAACGATATGCATACTACCTTTTACGCGCTCGTCAACAGTCGAGCGCGTCGCTCGCAAAGGCTATATCGGAGCTGCACGACAACGTAACGTACTGCCCAGTCACGTTTGCCCTCATTGACAGCAGTGAGAGTGTTTCAGCTTTATATGATGACGTAAGACGAGATAAGACGACCGTCGCTGTCGTCGAGGAGCCGCTTGATATCATCGCCCTTGAGCGGACGGGGCAATATCATGGAACCTACCACGTACTTGGTGGGGCGATTTCGCCGATTGATGGCATAGGGCCTGAGCAACTTCACATACCAGAGCTTCTCGATCGCATCAAGAAAGATGATGTTAAAGAGCTGATTATCGCAACAAACGCGAGTGTTGAAGGTGAGTCAACTGCGCTTTTCCTTCAGCGCTATCTAAAGGAAAATAATGTCACCATCACAATGAGCCGCCTCGCACGTGGTATTCCTGTTGGTGTTGACCTGGAGTATGCTGATCAAATTACACTGAGTCATGCACTTGAAGGTCGCCGTAGTTTATGATTCTTCACAAGCGCTCATAGCCTTGCCTTTGGCTAGATAATGAAGTAACCTTATGCTTATGAACAAAAAAGGTAATGGTTTTACGATTGTCGAGCTTCTTGTCGTCATTGTTGTTATTGGCATCCTTGCTACCATTACTGTGGTGCTCTACAACAACGTCCAACGCAAAGCTGCCGAATCTTCACTACGAGCTGACCTTTCAGGCGCCGCCAAGCAGCTAGCTGTTGATAGAACGTTCCTACAGCAGTACCCAAGCCTACTAACTGCAGCAGATGACGGCGCAGGGATTAAGGCAAGTGATGGCAATACGCTCACATACGAGACATCTGAAAATCACAGTAGGTACTGCCTCACCGCTAGTACCGCAAGAGTGGGAGGGCTAAGCTTTTATATCACGGACGATAATGATGATCCGAGGGTAGGTTCGTGCCCAATCGCTCCGCCAATTGCCATATCTCTCACACGACCAAATTCGTATACCGCACGCCTTGAGTGGAATTTCACCCCTCCGTACAACAACTTCACGTATCAGCGCTCGACAAACAGTTCTTTCTCTAGTCCGACATCAAATGGGTCGGGTCAAAATATGGGTAGTCCGACTGCAACAAGCTATATTCTATCAGACGCATCAGTGGTTTCTGGCACCACCTACTACTACCGCGTACGAGCCAATACACCCTCAGGGCCAACAGGCTGGTCGAACGTTCTGAGCATCACTATTCCATAGCGTCAAGGCGCGGCCGTGGTACAATAGACAGCAATGGACAAAGCTCAAGAACTGATTAACGACGCGCAGAAAATTATTATCATTCAAGCCGAAAACCCCGATGGAGATAGCCTTGGTAGTTCTCTTGCACTTGAGGAAATTCTCGGCGATCTACATAAAGAAGTGGTTCTATATTGTCCTGTTGAAATTCCAAAGTATCTACGGTACATTACCGGCTGGGATAGGGTTGTCGGAGACTTTGATACGACAGCTGACCTTGCTATCATCGTCGACACGACAGCCGAGATCCTCCTGTCAAAGGCGTTGGAGACGCCTGGCGTCAGGCACTTTCTCGAGTCTCGTCCAGTCATTGCGATCGACCACCACACGACAAAACCGACACTCTCTTTCGACCATACGCTCCTTAGCTTTGATGCTGTTGCGACAAGTCACATCATCTATAACCTTGCGACCCACGCAGACTGGCTAGTAAATCCACAAGCCGCAGAGCACCTGATGATTGCTGTTATGAGCGACAGTCTTGGGCTGACAACATCTAATGTCACACCAGAAACATTTCATCTAGTCGGGAATCTCGCTTCTCTCGGGGCAAGTAATGCGGTCATCGAAGAGCGACGTCGAGAGTTTATGAAAAAGTCCCCAGAGATTCTTGCCTATAAAGGTGAATTAATCCGCAAGATTGACTACCTCCTTGATGGTCGGCTTGCTCTCGTGCATGTACCATGGGATGAGATTGAAAAATATAGCGATGCATATAACCCAGGAGCGCTGATCGGCGACGAACTTCGTCTTGTCGAGGGAGTAGCCCTTAGTGTCGTCATCAAGACGTATCCAGACGGCAAAGTTACTGGGCGCCTACGTGGCAATTTACCAGTCGCTGAGGCAGTCGCAGGCTATTTTGGTGGCGGTGGACATGCTTATGCGGCAGGTTTTCGCGTATACGATGATTACAATGCGATCGTATCAGAATTAGTCACAGCGACAGAGAGGGTACTGCACGAGCATGACACTGACGCTTTATAACACGCGAACGAGGCAAGAAGAGCTATTTACGCCCCAGAACCCAGACAGAATAACAATATACACCTGTGGCCCAACTGTCTATAGCTATCTTCATGTCGGCAATTGGGCCGCCTACGTCTACTGGGACACACTGGTGCGCACACTAGTCGCTAACGGCTATATCGTCGAGCGAGTCATGAATATAACTGACGTCGGTCATCTTGTAAGCGATGATGATGAAGGTGAAGACAAAATGCAAAAAGGGGCACGAAGAGAAGGTAAGACGGCATGGGAGGTTGCCGAATTCTACGGCAACGACTTTATGCATGGCATGAAACGCCTCAACCTCACTACTCCAGAACATGTCACAAAAGCCACCGACTACATAGAAGAGCAGCTCGCACTTGTGCGTACACTAAAAGAAAAAGGATATACGTATCAAATATCGGACGGACTTTACTTTGACATATCAAAATTCCCAACCTATGCGGATTTCGCACATCTCAACCTATCCTCTCAGCAAGCTGGCGCACGCGTAGCATTCAATACTGAAAAACGCTCAGTGAGTGATTTTGCACTCTGGAAATTCAGTCCGAAGAATGAGCAGCGAGACATGGAATGGGACACACCTGCAGATTTGTGTGATGATGGTCTGTCACGAAAAGGATTTCCAGGATGGCACCTTGAGTGCTCGGCAATGGCAATGAGCATCCTAGGAGACACATTAGATATTCATACAGGAGGTATTGATCATATTCCCGTGCATCATACCAACGAAATCGCACAATCTGAGAGTGTAAGTGGCGTAGAGTTTAGTCGCTACTGGCTACACAATAACCACCTCAAAGTAGATGGCACAAAGATAAGTAAGAGCCTCGACAACGGCTATACCCTTGATGATCTTGAAGCACGAGGATTTTCACCACTCGACTACCGAATGTTTGTCCTCCAAGGACACTATCAGAACGAAGGGAACTTCACGTTTGATAATCTTGCGGCAGCTCGTGCGCGATTAAACAGCTGGCGATCAGTCGCTGTTCTACGCCACCAAATTCACAGTACGCTCGACACGCAACGCACACGGCCTGTTGCGCCGTATGCTGCTAGTAGGGCCATTATCGAAGCACTCAATCATAACCTAGGCACACCCCAAGCGCTCACACTTGTCGACGAAACATTCGCTGCACTCCCGCTGCAGAATATCGATGAAATTAATAGAGATGCACTGGTGAGTCTACTGACAACAATTGACAACCTACTTGGACTCAATCTTATTGACACTACACCAGACATACCAGACGATGCAAAGCAACTTATACTTGAACGAGAACGAGTGCGCGATAGTAAAGACTGGCGACAATCAGATACGCTTCGAGACAAGCTGCGTACCAACTATCATATCTCAGTCCGCGATACACCACACGGCACCGTTTGGACGTATATCTAAAGAAGAAAAACTACCAAACACATGCGCTTGGTAGTTTTCTCAATAGCTTAGTTAAGACGTATGCTTACACTTCCTCTTTCTGTAGCTTCTTTAGGAGCTTTGCAAATGGTGTTTTACTTTTCTCCCGTGACATGCGAGCTTTAACAAGATAGTAATCAATCAATATCTTTAGACACCCTGCGATCGGAATGGCAATAATACCTCCAACGACACCAAAGACGTAGATACCGATCGTAACTGATGCAAGGACGGCAAGTGCAGATAGGTCGATTTTCTTCGCCTGAATATGTGGCGAGATAAAGTTATTTTCAATCTGCTGATAGACAACGAAGAAGATTGCAAATATAATACCCGCTGGTATTATATTGAATGCAAGAAGCAGCGACACAATAACACCCGCAATGGTCGCACCAAACATAGGAATAAGAGACAGCACGAATGTAATTGCAGCGGTTGGCATCGCTAGATTTGCAGGTATTTCTGGGAAGACAAAGCTTAGGACGAATACGACAAGTGCTGCAGAAGCTGCTCCGATAGCCGATACAGTCAGCTGACCCGTTACATAGCCCGTCACTACACTATACATACGATCTGTGAGCTCCTTGTGGCGCTCCATTCGTGCATTATCCTGATAGATTCCGAACCAGCGCTTCCGCCATACAGGCCCCTCGACGAGCATAAGGAACGTCAGAACGAGCACGAGGATAGCGGCAGTAATAAATCCAAAGAATGAACCAACACCACTCACGAGGCCCTGTCCGACACCGGCCGCCCAGGATGAGGCGTTTTCTTTAATCGAATTGAGGGCTGTATCAACTTGACCTTGGAGGTGGTTTTCCTGAATAAAATCACTTACCCCCTGCCATTGTGTGGTCACCTCCTCAACGACGGTCGGCAAACTCTGTGCAAACCGGGCTGTTTGCTGAACAATTGGCGGAATAACGAAAGCTACGACAGCAATAAGGATAGCTATGACCGCGACATATGATAGTGCCGTTGCTCCAGCACGACTCTTGCCAGGTAGACGTTTAGAAATTGCGGATACTGGAACATTGAGCGCCATCGCAAGGAAAAATGACGTACCAAGAATGATCAACGCCGTCCGTGCACTATAGACCGCAAGCGCCGCCAGCGCAAAGCCAATCATAACGAGACCAAAGCGAATGAATGTTTTTGTGTCGATATCAATACGTATTTTCATGTTGCTAGTGTACCATACACGTGTCACTTGTGGTACAGTAGTGATCGATATGAAGAAACGTCAAGCAGCTACCTTTGGTTATTTTGATCTTATCTTGACACTGTTTGTCGCATTTCTACTCATCTCGAATATCGCAGCGACCAAACTGATTGCTATCGGTCCCTTTATTATGGATGGAGGTGTGATACTTTTTCCGCTGACATACATCATCGGTGATATCATTACAGAAATCTATGGGCTCAAGGCGGCAAAACGAGCAATCCTCACTGCCTTTGGAGTCAGCATTACCGCAACCCTTGCGTTCCTTGCTGTCCAATACCTTCCGGGTGCAGCAGAGTATACAAATCAAGCGTCGTTTGAGGCAGTACTAGGTTTTGTGCCGACTATTGTTGTTGCTAGTCTGGCTGCATTTATTTGTGGGCAATTCATCAATGCATATGTGCTCGTTAAGATGAAAGAGGCGTGGGGCGAGAAAAACCTTTGGGCACGACTCGTCGGCTCAACTGTTGCAGGGCAGCTTGTCGACACGGTTATCTTCTGTACTATCGCATTCTTTGGCGTGCTCACCGGCTGGTCATTTGTCAATTACGTTTTGGTGGGTGTTGCATACAAGGTCGTATTAGAGACGCTTTTGCTGCCTGTCACATATCGCTTGATTGCATTCATAAAGAAACACGAAGCTCAGCGGTAATATCGTGCAAGCCACGATATTTTGTGCTCATAGAATGAACCGTTATCGATGCTCGCACGAATATCATCGACAAGCGTGACGATGAACTGCTCATTGTGGATCGTCGCAAGAGTGTATCCGAGTATCTCACCGGCTTTGAAGAGGTGATGAAGGTATGCAGCGGTATAATGCTGACACGTGTAGCACGCACAATCCTCGACGAGTGGCGTAAACTGCTCCTTATACTTACGATTCGTAATATTGACGCGGCCGTCTAGGGTATAGAGCGCGCCGTTTCGTGCCACACGAGCAGGTGATACGCAGTCAAATGTATCAGCACCATTCTCAATACAGTCAAAAATGTCATTTGGTTCAGATATGCCGAGCATGTGACGCGGCTTGTCCTCAGGAAGCTCTTCGGCCATCCAGCCTGTAATAGTACCAATGTCGTCTTTAGTAAATGCGCCACCGAGTCCGAAGCCATCAAAATCTTGTGCCGCCAAAAACCGCGAACACTCACGCCGCAAATCTTCGTAATTTGCACCCTGTACGACACCGAATAATGCCTGATATGGTCTGTCAATGCGCTCCTTTGTTAGTCTTTGGTGTTCGGCAAGGCTCCGCAAGGCCCATGGATGCGTCCGATCGCGAAGTGACTCCTCCTGGTAGGTGCGACTATGATGGAGTGTTGTGAGCTCATCAAAGGCAAAAATAATATCTGCACCCAGTCCGTGCTGGATCTGCATCGATATTTCTGCTGTGAGGCGATGCATACTGCCGTCGAGATGAGATTTAAACGTAACACCGTCATTGTCAATGTTGGCAAGTTTCTCTTTTTTTCCAAGTGGTTTCTCGCGAGTGTCACCAATCATGTCGACAACTTTCTTAAAACCTACGCCGAGGCTCATCACCTGGAATCCACCACTGTCTGTAAAGATAGGCTTATCCCAATTCATAAATGCATGAAGCCCCCCGGCTTGGTCAACAATAGTATGGCCAGGGCGGAGATAGAGGTGGTACGCATTTGCTAACACAGCTTGTGCACCAGTCGCCTTGAGCTGCTCGGGAGTCAGTGCCTTCAGTGTTGCTTGTGTGCCGACAGGAATAAAAGCAGGCGTCTTAATCTCACCATGGGGTGTTGTGATGACACCAGTCCGCGCATGTGCACCAGATAGCTTCGTACCGACTGTAAAATAGAAAGATTTCTTCACGTCTACTAGTGTAGCATGAGCTTCCGTCTGACTATATGCTACACCGTGTGCTATCAGCTATCTAAAACGATTTGCAAACATATGATACACGATACATTCAATTCGATATGAACATCAAAAAATCCCCTTATCTCCAAGCAAATCGCCCAAGCAGCACCATTAACGAAGGGACAAGTAAAAGTCGAACAAAGAAGGCATCGACGATAACAGCCACTGCAAGACCAATACCAATAATTTGCATCATCAACGTGCTTGAAAACGCCAATCCAGCCACAACCACGAAGAATGCGAGAGCGGCAGCAGTGATGATCGGCCCTGTCTTTGCGATACTCGTCCATACAGCCTGCTTGATATCACCAGTCTGATCGTAGACTTCACGCATCCGCGAAAACAAGAATACAGAGTAATCCATGGCGAGGCCAAAGCTAATCGCAATGAATATAACAGGAGCAGTTAATGCAATGCCGTCAACCTGTGGCCAGCCAGTCAAGTTACTAAACCACCCAAGCTGAAACACTCCAACGATGAGACCGAGTGAGATTGCGAGACCGAGTGTATTCGTAACAACTGCCAAAATCGGCACAACAATACTGCGCAAGGCAAGTGCGAGCAGTGCGATCATACTCACGATGATAATAAGCACTGCAAGTGGTGCATTGTCGAAGTAGGATTTATTCATATCATATACCTCAGCAACCGGCCCGCCTACAAGTAGCTCTACATTATCGATCTCAATATCACGTATAGCCAACATAGTCTCGTCCTTTGTGCGACTATCGACGTCAGTGATGTATACATCAAATGCTACGGCGCCACTACTTATATACCGATCAAGCAGTGGCTGAAGTTCATTCGGTATCATACCTGCTGCATACTGTTGCCGTAAGTTGTCGCAGGTGATATCACCCGACAGCGTAGCAGCGGATTGCACCGAACTAACGTGCGCTTGCCCCTGCAATTGGGCTGTGAGCTGGCAGGCAATAGCTAGCTTATCCTCGTACGCCACACTGCTCGACACGTTGGCAACAACGGCCACATCAGCCGTAGAACTATCAAAATCCTGAGCTAGTTTTGTTGTGACCTTGCCCGACTCGATTGTACGTGATAACCATTTGTGGGTCATGCCAGCTGCCTGGAATTGTGATAATGGTATAAATGCTAGGGCAATAACAGCCAAAGCGACGGTCAGAGATGTGATCGGTCGAGATGTCGTTACTGTAGCGAGTCTACCCCAGAAGTTCGTCTTTGCACTATACACACCTAGCAAAGCTGTCTCTCGGCGGCGACCTTTGTTGATATTCGCGCCTAATAGCTTTAGTACCGACGGCAAGACAAGATATGATGTTGCAATCGCGACGGCAATTGCTGCGGCTCCGCCAACAGCAATACTTTGTATGAGCTCAATAGGAAAGACAAATAGCGCAGTCAAACAGGCAATAACCGTAATACCACTAAACAACACGGTATGACCCGATGTCGTGATAACTTTCTTTACCGCATTGTCGACACCACGAGGCAACTCTTCACGAAAGCGATTGACCGATAAGAGCGCGTAGTCAATCGAGAGGCCGATACCGAGAATGGTAATAATATTAACAGCATATGCGTCAACCGTTACAAAATTTGCAAATAATCGCGTCACCGCCAATCCGCCGATAACCGTGAAAATAGCAATTCCAATCGGGATAAGTGCTGCGACCGGTGAGCGGAAGAATATCAGCAGCAGAATAAGGAGTATCGGTAGACTAATCAGCTCAACCATCAACAACTCACTCGATACTGCTACGCCCATCTCGGCATTCAGGGCATCATTGCCGCCGATGCTAATACGTAGTTTTGACTGATCGGCATTGTCGGCAAAATCACGCAGCACTTGATATGCATCACCGCCCTCATCCTTGAGCGTAATCGTAGCAAATGTCGACGACCGATCATGCGACATAAATGATTCGGAGCCTGTCGTCTGATAGGTATGCATTGAACTAGCCTTGTCCTTGAGTGGCTCAAGTAGCGCGGCAACTTCAGATTGATAGAATTCGCTATTGGCATCACCTAATGAATCATCTTTTCTCTCAAAGAGAATGATCTGACTATTGCTTGACACGCCAAATTCTTCCTTTACGACAGCATACATCTCATACGATTCACTGCCGGGTAGTGTCATTTCCGAGCTATCAGCTAGATGACCAAATAGCCCAAATCCATACCACCCGAGAAAAATCAGTATCACGATAGCCAGTAACACGACGAAGCGTGGTCGTCGAGTGCTAATATTCTGTAGGAATGTCGTACGCATATTGAGATAAGACTTTTATGTAAATAAAATTAACCATTCCTAGTATACCGCACCCCGGCACCTGTTATATATACGTTACGTGCATAATCACACAATAACCAGGAGTTCGCAGTTCAATCCACTGACTTCGATTATACTATCCGCTATACTAGAAAATAGTGAGAGTACTAATTATCGAGGATGAACGTAAAATTGCGAATGCACTCAAGAAGGCACTCCAGCGAGAGAGCTATGCAGTGGACGTATCGTACGATGGCGATGACGGCTGGACAATGGCGTCAACAGAACCGTACGACGTCATGATTATTGATCGGATGATCCCTGGTACTTACGATGGGGTCGCTATCATCCGCAAACTACGTAACGCAGAAATTCATACACCAATTCTCCTCCTAACAGCACTCGGCACAATCTCCGACAAGACAACGGGGCTTGATGCAGGTGCCGACGATTATCTCGTCAAGCCATTTGCCCTCGAGGAGCTCCTAGCTCGTGTACGCGCACTTGTGCGTCGGTCTAAGACAACAGATGAAATAGTTCTCACAGCTGGTGATTTATCACTCAATACCTCGACATTTGTCGCCACCAGAGCAGACAAGCAACTGACACTTACGCAAAAAGAATACTCTCTCCTCGAGTATCTCATGCGCAATCAAGGTCGCATTCTCTCCAAAGAAATGATTATGAACCATGTCTGGGACTACGATGCAACGATCTTACCAAATACCGTTGAAGCCCATATAAAGTACCTACGCAAAAAGATCGATAAAAAACCACTTACACCACTGATTCACACGGTGCGCGGCTTTGGATATAAGCTGGAAGTATGAAGCAGCTTTTTCAATCCACCACTTTGCGGCTCACAGGATGGTACCTACTAGTTCTCGCAATCATCTCGTTGCTGTTTAGCGTTATCGTCTATCAGATTGCCGCTGGAGAAGTTGAGCGCCGCCTAGTGCGCTACCAAGATAAATCATGGTCTCTCCTAAGTCCCACATTCAGCACAATCCCATTTGAGTCAGTACGATCGACCGAACTGGCCGAAAGTAAGGCGGCCATCATCAGTATCCTAATTTATGTTAATGTCGTCGTTCTTGCAGCCGGAGGCGGACTAAGCTATATTTTTGCGCGACGCACACTCAGACCCATCGAAAGAGCTCATGAGGCTCAGGTGCGTTTCGTGAGTGATGCCAGCCACGAACTCCGGACACCGCTTGCAACGATGCGCACCGAGCTCGAAGTAGCTATACACGACACCTCATCTACAAAACAGGAACTTAGAGAAACTCTCATGAGTAGTCTAGAGGAGGTGCAGCGACTCGCAGAGCTATCAGATACACTCCTTGCTCTGTCGATCAATGAAGGTGAAAAACTCAAGAAGAGACCATTCGACCTCACGCACACATTGTCTTCGCTCGTGAAAAGATATAAAAAGTCAGGACTACATCTAGCGTTAAACCTTCCAAAAGAGCGCCTTATGGTGGTAGGTAATCAGCCTAGTGTCAATGAACTTCTCGTTATCCTGATTGACAATGGTTTCAAATATGGGTCGCCAGGCACACCCGTTTCGGTGCGCGCCTCATATCAGCTCGGCAAGCTCCACGTTAGCATTGCCAATCAAGGCAAGGCTATCAACGCACGCGATATACCTCGTCTTTTTGACCGATTCTATCGAGCGGATGATGCTCGAACCAGCAGAAATAGTTACGGGCTTGGATTGGCAATCGCCAAACAGATTGCTGATTTTCATAGTACGAGTATTACTGTCACCAGTTCAAAAAAAGAAACAATCTTTTCATTCACCCTCCAGGCGATGCAGAATCCACGAAAAAGTCGATAACTTCAGGCTATTTTCAGCTTGCCACGTAATACTTATGTCTACGGCACCGTTGCACCGTGCTGTTCAAACCGAAAGGAGATAGACGATGATCGAAAAAAAGATTACGTTACTAAGCAAAAAGGGTATGAAGGAGCTTCATAAAAAGATATCTGACCTCGAACGTCGTCAGAGCGAAGCCCGTCTAAAGCTTCGAGAGCTCGACAAAGGTGCTTCACGAGAAGACCGACTAGACCGGGCCGAGGCACTTTCCGAGCTTGAGACAATCGAAGATGAGCTTATGACACAGAGAGTCGTTATGCGTAGCGCCAAGCTTCTTCCGTCAAAGCGTGAACGACTGAAGGTTGCCCTTGGAAGTGTTGTTGACCTCATTGATCAACAGGGAAGACTTGTTCGATATACGATTGTCGATAGTGTCGAAGTAAACCCAAGTGATGGTCGTATTTCAGCTGCCAGCCCCCTCGGCAGTAACCTCCTCGGGAGAACTGTTCAAGAGACTATCAGCCTCACGATCGGTAGTAAGACACAGTCGTTGCAGCTCGTTAAGATAAGCTAGCATGAGTATCCCCAGTGAAAAGCTCCTCTGACGAGGGGCTTTTTGATACAATAGAGCTAATGCCTTATTATAACCAAACAGTCAATCAAACACTTAAACAACTAAAAACATCTGACCGCGGCCTACAATCAACTGAGGCAAAAAAACGCCTCAGTGAATATGGGCCGAATACGATACGTGTCAAAGGTCAGCCGCTATGGCGTAAGATCATCGAGCCGTTTGCTGATGTATTTATGTTAGTTCTTTTTATTGCAGCCGTGCTCAGTATTATCCATAACACTCCGATTGATGCTGCAATCATTATCGGCATTATCATGATCAGTGCTGTCATTTACTATATTCAGCGCTTTTCTACAGATCGCGTCTTGCGGTCACTCCAAAAACATACTGCACAGATTGTATCAGTGCTACGTAATGGCAAGATTTCCAAGGTTGATTCGCTCAAACTCGTACCAGGGGATGTCGTTGCCCTATCCGAAGGAGAAAAAGTCCCTGCAGACATGAGGCTCCTCCATGGATCGGGCGTTAGAGTTGACGAGGCGCTCCTCACGGGCGAATCGGAGCCAATCACCAAACTAACCGACGTACTCAAAGGGGAGAAGCAGATCTACGAACAAACAAACCTCCTGTTTCAGGGCTCATTTATTGTTTCAGGCGAAGCAACCGCAGTCGTCATAAAAACAGGTAACGAAACCGAGTTTGGACGTCTCGCTAAGCTATCACGAAATACAGAGTTACGAAGCCCCGTCCAAAAGAAGATTGATAAACTCATACGTCAAATCATAGCCGTCGTTGGAGCTGTTTCGGTTGTTACCTTCATTCTGTCAATGGTTCGCGGCACTGATCTCATCGAGTCAATCCGCTTTGTTATGGCACTTGCCGTCAGTGCTGTACCCGAAAGTCTCCCAATAGCCATATCTGTCGTCCTTGTACTTGGCATGCGACGTATGGCGCTCAAGAAGGCTCTTGTTCGCAACATGCGTGCTATCGAGACGGTTGGTGTTATCACGACAATCGCGACCGACAAGACGGGCACTCTAACGAGAAATAAACTGTCTGTACAAGAGACCTGGCAGCCGGACAATTCATCCCTCAACCTTCTAGAGACTGCCCAGCGTAGTATCAATCAAGGAACAAAAATTCACGACCCTCTTGATATAGCAATGATTGATTATATTGCGGCCAATAAATCCTCAAAACGCCTTCGATCAGACGCACTCCATAGTCTACCTTTCGATCAAGACCACGCGATGAGTGGTAATGTATGGCATCACGGCGCCACCTATCAACTCGCCCTCAAGGGTGCTCCCGAGGCTATCCTGAGACGGTCGTCACTCACAAAGTCCCAAAAAGGCGACGCAGAAGCAGCACTTCAACAGCTGACATCTCAGGGTTACCGAGTTATCGCATTTGCTGAAGCTGAGATTAAAAAGCCTATCACATCTATTGATCAACTATCAAAGACTCAGAAGCTCACCTTTATAGGACTCGCTGCTATCGCCGATACATTGCGCCCAGAAGCAAAACACGCCATCAAGCGTGCACTAGCGGCGGGAGTCACCGTACGCATGATCACGGGAGATCATCTTGAGACAGCCTTTCACATCGGCAAAGAGCTTGGTATGGTCGATAAGAGGGAGCAGGTCTTTGACAGTCGAACAATGGACAGTATGACAGACGGCGAACTCGCAAAAGCTATTGATCAAGCTCGTATCTTTTCGCGTGTCATCCCAGAGAATAAATATCGTCTTCTTTCTATCCTAAAAAAGAAACATATCACCGCCATGACAGGGGATGGCGTCAATGATGTTCCTGCACTTTCAAACGCGCATGTCGGTATTGCCATGGGGTCTGGCTCACAGATTGCCAAAGATGCCGGTGATATCATTCTTCTTGACGATAACTTCAAGAGTATTATTGACGCCATGAGCGAAGGGCGTACGATTATCAGCAACATCCGCCGCATGCTGTATTACTTGCTCGCCACGAACGCAGGTGAGGTGCTAACAATTCTCGGTGCGCTCATCGTTGGTCTACCGGCACCCCTAGTGGCAGTACAAATACTCTGGGTAAACCTTGCGACAGACACGTCCATGGTTATTCCTCTCGGTCTCGAAAAAGGCGAAAAGGATGCGATGACACGTAAGCCAGAAAAACCAGATGCACCTATTCTAAGTCGCTACCTAACAATTCGTATGGTCCTCGTCGCTGTCAGCATGGCAGCTGTGACGCTCGGGATGTACGCATTCTTTAGTGCGATACACGATCATGAATATGGTCGAACGATCGCTTTCTGCGCCCTTGTTGTTATGCAGTGGGCAAGCGCATTCAATGCACGCAGTGACTATGAATCAATCTTCCGTCGTATACGTACCTGGAGTACGCCGTTCTATATCGGGCTCACTCTTGCAGTCTTGATGCAAATTCTCGCCGTCTTTGGACCACTTCAGGACCTACTGCACATCACACCAGTGCACATAATCGATCTCATCATCACGAGTATTATCGCATTTGCTGTGCCTATTGTTATTGTCGAGATTCATAAGTGGCTTGGACGAAGAGCCTTACGCCAAGCTACATAGTATATAAACATTTCCTAAATCTAGCCCCACAAAGCGCACATCAATTTGTTATGTGTGTCAGTGCTTCTGACTATTTCTCGCTATAACCTTTTGATTCATGTTCTTCTTGGCCTTCGCGACACGATCAGCAATGAGCCATTGAAGCAGCACTGCAAAGCCAATCATTAACACAATCGGCAGTACGCCATCGTACGCAGGAGCGACGAAGTCAAAGAAATCACGCGTAAATCCAAAACCAAAACTCACAATAATGACAAATAATATAGCGAGGATATAGAGACCCCGAGCAAGTTTTGCGAGGCGATTATTGACGGCACGGAACATCTTATTAACAAGAAAGACAAGGTATACGCCAAAGAATGTTGCGATAAGTACTGTCGTTGTCGAGACACCCTCTGGGTCGTCGGGATGAAGCGAAGCAAGCTGAAGATACGAAAGTGCAACAACCGCACCAGAGATCATCGCAATCGGCACAATGGGTGCAAGTGTATCCCACCAAAACCGTCTCGGCGACACCTTGTATGTTGGAATTGGCGGAAAGAGTGTCCAGAGGATAGTCGGTAATGTCACAAGAAATATATTCATAAATGTCACGTGACGAGGCGCAAATGGATACACTACTCCAAGTGAAAGTGTCGTAAATAGCAGAACGATACCATAAATAATCTTGTGAAAGAACAAAGAGGCAATCATCTCAATTGCTAGCATGATACGATTCCCTAGACGCATGCCAAGCGGCAGTGAATTGAAGGAGTTATTGAGAAGAACAATATCGGCAATTCGTCTCGTTGCCGCCGCACCCGCGAACATCGCAACACCAAGATCAGACTTTTTCAGAGCAAGGGCATCATTCACGCCGTCACCAACCATCCCCGTGAAATGACCTTCATCTTTAAAGTAGGCAACAAGCTGCTCCTTTTGCTCTGGCAGTACTCGCGAAAATATTACATGGTCACGAGCTGCTTGAGTCCACTTCGCACCTTTTAGCTTGGCGAGCGCCGCACCAGTGATGACTTTGTCGGCATCATAAATACCCGCCTCAGTCGCAACATAACGCACAGTATCAGGGCTATCGCCACTTATCACCTTGATCTTGACGCCATTTGACTGTAAATAATGTACTGTCTTGAGTACGCCTTGACGCAACTCGTTCGTCAGTACGATAAGACCGATCGGCTCACCGCTAGCAGCCGATAATTTTTTCAAATTCGCCTTCTGATCATGAGCAATTGCCGCCAGGAGAACCCGCTGGCCGCCATTCGCAAGCGCACCGATTTGCGCTTCCTGCTCAGGCGTGAGAGGTGCTATCTTACTCAGAAACTCTGGTGCACCAATCAAGAGCGTCGCTGTCTTACGCTTATAGCGGACTCGCACACCGCTATACTTTCGCTCGGATGAAAACGCCAAGCGATCCCTCACCTCATAGTCATTTACTCGCGGTAGACCCGCAATCATCGCATCACCGGTTGCATTACCACTACCTGTCTCGAGCGCTGCAATACCAAGCAGCTTATCAGCATGTGTTGGTGCATTGTTCCAGAGTATTAGTTCCGAAAACTTAATCTTGTCACTCGTGAGTGTACCGGTCTTATCGACACAGAGCGTATCAAGAAGTGCCATTGCTTCTATTGCTGCAAGTTTTTGAGGAAGCACCTTCGCCTGTGCCAAACGCAGCGACCCAAAGGCGAGCAGCAATGTACTAGCGAGCAACAACCCTTCTGGCACAACCGTCACAGCGGCTGTTGTAATAGTCTTTACAATAACAACCGGATTCTCGCCAAGTGTAAAATAAACTCCAAAGATAAGCACTGCAAGCGCAAGAGCACCATATGTCATAACTGCAATGATCCAAGCAATCGATCGCTGCAACGGAGTCGGCTGCGGCTCATACCGCTGCAATGTCTTTGTCATGCCCCCAACACGCGTCGCCACCCCTACCTCTGTCACGTCGACAATAGCAGAGCCCGCCACGACAGAGCTTGACGCATAGACACGCGCTCGCACATCCTTTGCGACAGATACTGCTTCACCCGTCAACATACTTTCATCCACCTCAAGTCCACGACTCGACACAATGCGTCCATCTGCGGGTATCTCATCACCGATTCGTACGTCAATACGATCACCGACCTGTAGATCGGTATATATCACATCAGAAACCGTTCCATCTTGATTAATTCGACGGGCGTGCGGCGCGCTCATCAATTCAAGCTTTCGCAAGGCACGCCTTGCCCGCACCTCTTGCACGATAGCAAAGAGTGTATTGAGTATAATGACAAATGACACAAACCAAGCATCACGACGTTCGCCAAGTACCAAAAGAGCTGTCGCCAATATTAAAATTGCGATAACAATCGGCTGCATGAAATTACGTCTGACAATAGCGATGATGTCCCACATACCATCTATTGTATAGAAGCTTTTCGTAAATACCTACTGGCAAACTACCTGTGACGAAGATACATACCGAGACCGATGAAGAACCAAAAGAGCATAATACTCGCACATATTCCAATGAATGTCGGGAGACCAATCAGCAAGATAATCGGCATCGAGAGCGCCGTGACGATACCGCCGCCCATCAGTGGCTCAAACATGAGCTGCTTATAGCCAAATGCCTCGACGGCACTGGTGCGGTTTTTTGGGTCGACCATTTGCGCAAAGAGGAGTCCTGTCGCTGTCATGCCCATACCTTGACCAATACTGATGATGGCGTTCTGAAACCAGTACCGACGGAACATCCGTCGCGCTAGCACGAAAAAGGCAAATAACACCCAGATAACGCCCGTTGCATACAGCAGCAAGAAGACGAGACCATCGTTGACTAAGAACTCCAGTGACATCGTACCAATCGCCGCCATAATAAGCAGGGTAAGCGTCAGCGTTGATATGAGCTCGATGACTTCTCGCACAATCGTAAACCCGAGCTTACGCCAGATAGATTGCGCAATCATTCCGCCAAACATTGCGAAAGTAAAGAGTGGCACATACGCAAAGAACTTGCCACCATTACGACCCCATGTCAATAATTCAAGGAGTAACAATCCCTGATGCATCAGCCAACCTATACCTACGCCCATCAATAAAAGAATCACGTGAGAAATAAGATGGCGCACTGTCACCGTCCTACGAAAGCTAATTCCTTTCTTGCGAATTGCTGCGACAATTGTATGATAATACACTTTATTCCGCGCAATCTTTATAGGATTTCGCTCCTCAATATACCCACGTCGACGCCCCCAGTTGATAAGAATAATACCGACAATGAGCGCCGTCACAAGACTCGCTGTCGCAAGTCCTGTCGCGAGCTGTCGACCAGATTCGAAGCCAAGATCCTGAAATACCGGTGTCATGCCCGCAACTGTGCCGTGTCCACCTTCAAAACTTATCTCCAGAAGCGATGTCGTAATCGCTGGCATCCCAAAGATAGGAATCAAAATACAGAGCGTCAACAGCCCTGCAAAAACATATTGACCCCATGCAATCGTCTGACCAAATGCAACTTGTGGCCCGGCTAGCTTCCACATCCTCTTTATATTGATGAGTGGCTTTCCAAGGAAAAGACCCGCAAAAACAAGTACAATCATGTACTTTGGCAAGACCTTCCACATATCATAAAACTCTGTCGGAACTTGAAAAGTAGGGAAGTATTGTCCTGCAATTTGCGGCCCCATAACAAGAAGCAATAATCCCGCCGCAAGACTCGTTGGAATAAAAAGTCGCCGTATGAGCGGCAGGCGCGCTAAAATATAGCCGCCAATAATAGCACCGATAAGTAGGAGGGTTCCGATAATGTATGTTTCCATGTTTCTATCCATAACCAGTATACAATGATACTACATTGAATACAGCAAACAAGAGATTAGCCCGAAGATACTCGTTCTATCGACGCTACCGCTGCTCGTATCGGCGCAACAGAGCAGCGGTCGAGCTGTCAGCGGTCGGCGGCACGTTAATTTCCCTGATTGCCTGGTAAATATCACCTGCAAGCTGCTTACCGAGCTCAACACCCCACTGATCAAATGAATTGATACCCCACAATACTCCTTGGACAAAGATTTTATGCTCATACAGTGCAATCAATTGACCGAGTGAGCGCGGGGTAAGCTTGTCAATAAGAAGTGTATTGGATGGTCGATTACCCTCAAACGTCTTGTGCGGAACAAGATCCTCCGACGCACCATCGCGACGCACTTCGTCTGCCGTTTTGCCAAATGCAAGCGCCTGACTCTGAGCGAACATATTTGCTATTAATTTATCGTGATGATCGCCAATCTGCTCAAGTGGATTGACAAATCCAATAAAGTCAGCTGGAATTAGGTGCGTACCCTGATGGAGTAATTGATAAAAGGCGTGCTGCCCATTCGTGCCGGGCTCCCCCCAGATAACTGGTCCTGTTGTATAGTCGACTCGCACACCCTGTGTCGTCACCGACTTGCCGTTGCTCTCCATATTTGCCTGCTGAAGATAAGCAGGGAATCGATGAAGATACTGCTCATACGGCAGTATCACCTCTGATGTTGCACCGAGAAAATTTGTATTCCAGAGTCCGATTAAGGCGAGTACTACTGGTAGGTTCTCTTCAAGTGGTGTCGTAAGAAAATGCTGATCCATGTCTGCAAAGCCAGCCAGAAGCTCATCAAACTGCTCAACACCAATCGTCAGCATGATTGATAGTCCGATCGCACTTGTCAAGGAGTATCGACCTCCAACCCAGTCCCAAAAGATAAACATATTATCGGGATGTATTCCGAAATCACGTACGGCAGTCTCATTTGTTGAAAGCGCCACAAAATGCCGCTCGACCGCAGCTTCATCTTGCATCGTACGCAAGAGCCACTGTCGAGCTGTACGCGCATTTGTCATTGTCTCATCTGTTGTAAACGTTTTCGAAGCAATAATAAAGAGTGTCTCTTCGGGATTGAGGTCGTGCGTCTTTTCGAAGAAATCACTTCCGTCCACGTTGGAAATAAATCGCACCACTTGGTCACGCCTCCCGTACCACGTGAGTGCCTCAGTCACCATGACAGGCCCGAGATCACTACCACCAATCCCAATATTGACAATATTCTTGATAGCTTTACCTGTATAGCCACGCCACACTCCGTCATGAAGGGCAATAGTAAAGTGCCGCATCTGCCCAAGAACACGCCGAATCCCTGGCACGATATCATGCCCCTCAGCGGTAATCGGCGCCTCTTCCTGTGTACGCAGGGCAGTATGAAGTACTGCGCGATCCTCGGTGATATTTATCTTCTCTCCCGCAAACATTGCATCTCGATGTGCTTCGACACCACGGGTGCGAGCAAGTCCATAGAGGAGCTGCATGCCTTCGTCATCAATTCGATTCTTTGAGTAATCAGCATACATCATACCGACCTGACGACTCATCTTATCTACTCGCGACGAATCTGCTGCGAACAAATCACGTAGGTGTAACCCACGAATCTTCTCTGAATGCACCTCTAACTGCTTCCATTCATCAAGCTGTCGTATACTCATATCTCTCATAATAGCAGACGTCGCGCATAGCCCCTATGCAGTACAAGAAAATACTTGCAACACCCTGCTAGCGAGCGTATACTAAAATCATGAAGAGAACCGTAAGCGGATTTACGATTGTCGAACTACTTGTTGTCATCGTGGTGATTGGCATTATCGCAACCATTAGTGTTGTCGCCTACAACGGCATACAGGATAGAGCGCACCTAACGAAAACGCTTGCTGCGGCGACAAACTATGAGAAAATCGTCAGCCTCTACAATTGTTAATAACGGACGATTTCCGAATACCGGCTCTTACCAGTTCCATACGTGCCTCGGAACGGCTGCCGATTATCCAGCACAAAGCGGCTTCGAAGAGGGTGAATGTATCTCTTCTGATGCCGATTGGCTATCTGGACGATACATTGATACAGCCTTCAACAATCTACTGCGCAATGAAGAGATATCACTTCCATCAGGTAATACGCAGACTGTAACTGATAGTAACGGGAAACGTTATCGAGGAATGGTATATGTATCGCCAAACACAAGTCGTACAGCAACAATCTGGTACTGGATCAAAGGTGAGCACGACACATGTCCTAAGGGTAATCGACAGACAGGCTGGCCAACTGGAGAAGGCGTAACCGCCTGTGCTATCCTTATCGATCCAGAGGGTACTATAAACCCTAGCTATTCGTATAGCGGACATCATGGCGGCGAGCTCTAAGAATACGTCCAAGCATACCCTGGTTATGCTCTCCGGTGGCGCCGACTCTACTGCAACACTTTGGCACATCCTCAACAACAATAAACCTTACGGCAAAATACATGTTCATCATACCCACATTCACAACATTGAAGGACGGTGGAAGGTTGAAGCGCAAGCAGTCAAGGCGATCCTTGCATACATGAAAACACACACAACGATACCCTTCACCGAAAGCGAGTCAGTCATGGCAATCCCTTCGATCGGTAAAGAATTCCTCTATGACACAGAGGTTGTCAGCTACATCACAGGGTATATGACATCTCGAGACCCTTCTATCACAGGAGTCGTGATTGGTGCGACAGGTAGTGACTTTGATCGAAGCACGACGTCGCGAGCCATCACAAGGGGTAAGGCGGTTCATAATGCCTTCCATAGTGACACTGACGATCATAGTGATAGTATCAAAATATACTCACTAAGGAATATGACAAAGCAAGAAGCCTACGACAGTCTTCCTGCTGACCTCGCTCGCCTCACGTGGTCGTGCCGTACGCCGCGTCAGTCGAATGGAAGCTACACTGAATGTGGCATCTGCAAGACATGTCGACTTGAACTCCGCCAACTCGACAGAAGGGTACCAAACAAAAATTCATGAGTATCACGCGAGATCAGAAAGCCTACTGGAATAGCCGAGCTCAAGACTGGACCAGCTATAGCGAACCACTCATTCCAAGCCAAGCGGAGCTTATCTTTCAACAGCAGCTACTGCAAGCAGATAGCAAAACACTCATACTTGGCGTCACTCCTGAGCTTTGCCATGTCGCTCGCAGTCGAACGGATCGCGTAACATCTGTTGACTTTGCGCAAAATCTTATTGATACACTCCGAACTGATACCGTCGACTACGTCTGCCGAGATTGGATATCTTTTCTTGAGGATCACACAGATTCTTACGATAACATCGTGACCGACGGAGGGCTGAACTGCCTGCAATTTCCCCGTGACTGGAACCGCATAAGCGAGGCTATATACCGCAGCCTACGCCCAGGTGGTATGTTCTCTCCGAGAATCTACCTAACGACTGATCGACCTCCGAAAAATCACTACAAGAATCCAAATCTACAACGTTTTGTTGCAAGTATTGATCGTACTGATAAGCACTGGATGGCTCGCTCAGACCATCCAGATTATAGCGATTACGATGTATCGTACGCTTTTCCGCCTCGATCCACCGTCCTACAAACCTTCTCTCAATTTACACATATCGACGAATTCATACCAGATTACGAAGAAGGTGACCGATTCATTACATTCGTTTTTCAGCGTTAAACCAATAAGGAGTAGAAGTATTATGTCGAACCTAGTGAAAACTCATCTTTTTATCGATGGTAGAGAGCAACGAACAGTACAGCAGCTCACCGTGACAGATCCCGCAAAACCAGAGATGATCATTGGATACGCAGCTGCCGCATCCACCAACGACGTCGATCGTACGATCGAATCAGCAAAGCGAGCACCCCCGCATGGTCTACGCTCGCACCCCAGGAGCGTCAGTCTCAAATGGCTGCCGCACTGGTTGGAATTGCAGAGAATCGCGATAAAGATGCAGAAATATTGTCTCAAGAAATTGGCAAGATTCGCCATGAAGGATGGATCGACTCGCTTGTATTTGAAATGCGCTGGAATCTAGCCCTATCTCACGTAGCCGAAATCGACAAATCTACAATATTACCACCCGTACCGGACCACATACCGACAGAGACTACCGTCACTTACCAGCCGCTCGGAGTCGTTACGATCATCATACCGTTCAACTGGCCCGCAGCTATCCTTGGCGCCTCACTTCCACAAGCCCTCATCGCGGGGAATACTGTTATTGTCAAAGTACCTCCGACTGCGCCACTTGGTGTGTCGAGAATCGTTCAACGTATCGCCGCTCAACTCCCTGCTGGCGTTCTTAATATTATTAGCGGACATGATGAAGATATGAAGAGCCTTATCACCGACACTCGAATCACAAAAGTATGCTTCACGGGCAGTGTAAAGGGCGGAAAAAGTATCATGAGCCTTGCATCGCAAAACCTCACGCGCCTAACGCTCGAACTAGGAGTAACGACCCTGCTATCATACTGGAAGACGCTACGCTTGATGACATGCAATTTGATAGATTATTCTCAGCAATTTTTGATACGACAGGTCAAATTTGCATGAACGTGAAACGCCTACTTGTACATCACACCCGTCTCGACGAAGTCGTCGATGGGCTATCACGTCGACTACAAAGCACCATACTGGGTCACGGCCTTGACGATAAAACAACAATGGGACCTCTTCATACGCTGTCGCAAAAGAATTTTATCAACGAACTCCTGTCTGAGGCTGTCGAGTCCGAAGCTTCTGTTCTACAATTCGGCACCCTCCCGGACGGCGGTCTCCAGGATGGCAATTTCGTCCTACCAGCACTCGTCATCAACCCTGACCCCTCATTGCGTATCGTTACTGAGGAGCAATTCGGACCTATTATACCTATCACGTCTTTTGAGTCTGAAGCTGAAGCTATCGTGCACGCAAATAACACATGGGCAGGACTAGGAGGATCGGTCTGGACAACAAACCAGGAAAGCGCAGACCGTATCGCACGACAGCTCACGTGTGGGTATGTTTGGATAAATGACCATGGCGCACCGCGACTCGATCTACGGGCACCATTCGGCGGTATGAAGCAATCTGGCTTCGGACGCGAACAGGGACTAGAAGGGATTCGAGCCTTCCAAGACACACGCGCTATCGCCCGAATACCAGTCTGACGCTAGCTCTTTTTCGATGAGATATGTTATAAAAATAAACTAGACAATAGGTCTAGTTTATTTCATGGCTGGGATGGAGGGATTCGAACCCCCGAATGCTGGGACCAGAACCCAGTGCCTTACCACTTGGCGACATCCCACGACGTTATTGATTATACATGATTATCCGCTTGGTGTTAAGACCTAGAAGGTAGCCTTCCCAAACAATATACACTCACGGCTATGTAGAGACAGCATAAGAAAGAGGCGCAGGATAACTTCGTAGTATAATAGCTCCATGAGTAAAAAACCCCTCCCAGTCGTCACCGTCGCACTTGATAAGATTGTTGGCGGCGGACAAGCGCTCGGCACACTTGAGGACGGTCGAAAGCTATTTGTCTGGGGTGGATTGCCCGGTGAAACCGTTGAAGTGCAGCTTACGAAAAAGAAATCTACCTACGCAGAAGGGGCTGTAGTGCGCGTCCTAAGGCCAAGTCCGCAGCGGGCAGCACCTCATGACCCCGACAGCTTCCTCTCGACAAGCCCATGGCAGATTATGACCTTTGAGGCCGAACAACACTACAAGGCTGCTCTCGTCGAAGAGGCTTTTGAGCTCCACAACATTGTCCTCCCAGATCCAATCACGATTTCCTCGGACAGTCGAGAATATCGCTATCGAAACAAAGTAGAGTTTAGCTGGTACGGAGATAACTCATCTGGCGACGAAACACTCCATCTTGCGTTCTTCCGTCGAGGAACAAGAGGGAAAATTGCCGTCCAAGATAGTGCACTCCTACCATCCGAGATTATGCGACTTGCCTCAGCGATTCGTGACCTGCTTCAGGACGCGAAGGTTGTCGCGCGACAGCTTAAGACGCTCCTTATTCGCTGCGATTCAAATGGCAACTGCGTCTGGCAACTCTACGTCAAAGATACACCGTGCACTTTTGCAGACATTCTTATCCAAGCGAACCTGCCCGCGCAAGGAGGGGAGGTTATTTACAGTAATCCAAAAAGCCCTGCAAGCGTCATCACCGAACGTCTCGCTAGTACTGGAAATGTTATCCTGAGTGATACAGTACTCGGTGTGCCATTTCGTTATGCAACAGAGGGCTTCTTCCAAATTAACCTGCCTGTCTACGAGCAAGCACTTCGCGACATGCAACAATGGATACCTGTCGATAGAGCCACCGTTGATCTCTATAGTGGCGTCGGCTCCATTGGTTTGACAATTGGCGGCGCAGATACAACACTTGTCGAAATCAATGAGCACGCCGTCCGCGAAATGCAGCGAAACATCACAGAGCTCAATAGTAGCGCCACACCAGTGCTCGCAGCAAGCGAAGATGCGCTTAAGTATATCGTAAAGGATAAAACGATTATTGTTGACCCACCGCGCGCAGGACTTCACGATGCCGTTATTGAACGTCTCCTTACCGTACAACCAGCACGTATTATCTACCTCAGCTGCAACCCCGTAACACAAGCTCGAGACGTTGGTAAATTAGCTGCTGCATATGGTATTCGCGCCCATCAAGGCTACAACTTTTTCCCGAAAACACCACACATCGAACATCTTGTTATTCTCGATATAATGTCATGAGTTGCTAAACTGCTCATGCTTTCGGTATAATGACCGTATGATGAATTTTCGACGTAACGGCTTTACTATTGTTGAGCTTTTAATCACTGTTATTATTATCGGTATCCTCGCAACGGTCGGTACGATTTCGTTTATTGCCATCCAGAAGCAATCACGCGATAGTCAGCGCGAGGCCAGTGCGACCATTATTACGGATGCGCTTGAAAAATACTATGAAGAAAATGGAGAGTACCCTGGATGTGAGGCTATCACAGCGTCAGCACAGATTGTCCGAGACAACACACTCACAGCAATCGACCCTAGCATACTAACGACGCCAAAAGCCACGCAAGACACTACGAACTCTATTAGATGCCAGGCACTAAGCTCAATCCCAAGTAGTCAAGATGCTTTCTCATATACAGGCGATTCGAGCGCCGCATGCCTCACGGGTCCCGCCTGTGCGCGCTGGGTATTCCAGTGGCGTAAAGAAACTGGCGGAATCGGTGAAATAACAAGCAGACGTACCGCCGAAGCAATCGCTACAACGCCGACACTCACAGCATCTGGCGTCAGTATATCGCAAATCAACACCTCCTGGACTGCCGCTCAAGATGCCGTATCATATGAGCTACAGCGCAGTACGACATCAGGATTCAGTAGCTCTGTCACTACAAGCCACACGACGCGCAATGCATCAGTCACAGGACTATCACCGAGCTCCACGTATTATTTCAGGGTGCGCGCTATTCTACCAAGCAGCACAAGCGGGTGGTCTGCCGTAGTATCAGCATCGACCAACGCAATCGGTATCCCAACTCTATCTACGAGCTCAGTCAGTGTGAGTAGCTTTACCACCAGCTGGACTTCCGTCCCTAGCGTAACATCCTACCAACTCCAGCGCAGTCTTTCGTCAAGCTTCACAAGCCCAACAACCACCACTCATACGACAACATCAAGTTCTGTTACGGGCTTGTCGCCCAATACAACCTACTACCTTCGTGTACGAGCCGTTGTCGGTAGTCACCAGGGAGGATGGTCAGCGACACGATCAGTAACAACCTCGAACGTTACCGCACCTACAGGAACCATTACAATATCAGCTGCTATGTCAGGAGCAAATGCACGCGGTACAGCAGGCGGTGGCAGTTGTGCGAGTGGTACGACGATCGAACGTCAAATTCGCTACAGCATCAACAGTGGCTCCTATGTAAGTTACACGTCAGGATCTCCACGAGATGTCGCGGCAACTGAAGGATATCAGTATACATTTCAGGCGCAAGCACGGTGTGTCGTCGGTAGTGTCGGCAGTAGCTGGGTGAGCAGCAGTACGGCGCAAGTCACCCGTCCAGTCACCGCACCAACTGGGCTCACAATATCAGCTGCTATGTCAGGAGCAAATGCACGCGGTACAGCAGGCGGCGGCAGTTGTGCGAGTGGTACGACGATTGAAAGGCAGATTAGGTATCAATCGACCAACACCTCAACTGCAGGATCATGGTCAAGCTACACAACTGGCACACCCCGTAATGTTGCAGCAAGTCAAGGATACCGCTACACCTTCCAACAGCAGGCACGATGCGTTGGCCAAAATGCAAATAGTGGCTACGCCACCAGTAGTAGTGCAAATGTAGTCCGTGCAATTAATGCACCATCAGCACCGAGTGTCTCCGCAAGCACAAGCGGTAGCAACACAACCTACTCGCGAAACAATGTATCATGTCCTACGGGCACGACAACACGTTACCAATATAAGTATCTCGCCGACTGGAATTATGATAGCGGATGGTATGGCCCAACAACGGGAGCTGCAAGCTTAACATGGGGCACTGCCAGTCAAGGCTATCAGTACAGAGTACAGATGCAGGCACAGTGCTATACAGTTCACGCAACGAGTGGATGGAGTGGCACAGGAACAGGTAGTTATATCCGACCAGTTTCACCTCCAGGGGCAATTTCATACAGAATATCAAGAGAGGGTACGAACAACGAGGCGCATCTCTACGCGACATCATCATGCCACTCAAGTGTCGGCCTCTACTCAAGGGCTGACGTCCATACATGGGATTACAGATGGCTTGATGTCAGCGCGTACGGCTGGTATGCGAACTCGCACGGTGGTACATGGGTATTAAACAACTGGGGATATTACGGAAATAGCGTTCATACGGGTGCAACGAACGGTAGCCGCGGTCCCTACAGTAGCGGCTCGCGATGGAATATTGCAACGGATATGATGTGTCGAAATTCGCAAACTGGTCGTGCAAGTGCATCAACAGGACGACGAGAAAGTGGAATCCTATACCTGCCATAATAAGGAGTTTAGAGTATGTCGAAAAAAGTAATTATTAAAATAAGCGTTGCACTAGTTATCATAGTTGTCGTCAGTATAGGTACGTTATTTATAGTAAGCACCCTTGATACCCCGAAAGACAAACAGAGTGACACTGGTGTGAAAGAAACAGAATCTACACCGGCGCGCCTTTATTCAGACGCGGAAACAGCACTAAAGAACGGGGATAGCGAAAAGGCAAAGGAACTATTTGAGCAAGCCAAAGAATCTTACTCAAAAGAGGATACAGATGAAGCAGCTAACAAACTTGCTAATATCGAATCTCACCTTCAGGCCATAAAGCTTCAAAAACAAAACAGCAATCAAGGAAGCACTAAGCCTACGCCACTAGCCGAAAGTGGTCAATAAGCAACGAACCCTTATTTACAATCAACCCTTAGATTCAAATTACATCTCCGTATACTAGCGACGCAAGACCAGATAGATTAACAAGGATCGTTTTATCGATAAAATGCTTGTGCTCATTTAGCATACACGCTACACTGGGTCTACTATGCAACATCAAAAAGCTGGCTTCACAATTGTCGAGATACTTATTGTTGTTATTATCGTAGGAATCCTGGCGACTATCGGTACACTGGTATACATTACAGTCCAGCAAGACACACGCGACAATCAACGCTCTGCAAAAGCGACCTTGATTGCTGAAGGGTTAGAAAAATACTACGATAAGCACGGCGAATACCCGTCACCCGCAGCACTCACAAGTAACATCACCACTAACACAGGCACGGCTGTATCATTAAAGTTAGCAGTTGATCAAGACATATTGCTCATGCCAAAGGCACCGAATAGCACTACAAACTCAATCGCGCCAGCTCTCGGGAATAATGACGTCATTGCCTATGTCGCAAAGAGTGATATCAACAATACAAGCTGTCAGACAAATGCCTCAAGTGGTTGTGATGAATTTACTCTATCCTACAAAAAAGAACGAGATAATGAAACTGTCATAGTCAAAAGTCGCCGCAGCGGACGCGAAATTGGTTTTGAAACTACACCTGAAGCACCAATTCGCCCGACCGTCGTCGCAACACAGTCAGGCACCAATCTTATTGCAACCTCATCGGTAGCAACTTGCGAAGCCGGATTGACCGCTAGGTATAGCTTCCAAAACAGAGCAGGCAGCGACGCCTGGGGAGTATGGTCTGCCTGGCAAAATGGCAACACTTGGACACAAACAGGCAATCAGGATGGTGTCACATATCAGTTCCAGACCAAGGTGCGCTGCGACTCGGCGACTGCAGAAGGGCAAGAATCACCCGTAAGTGCGCCAGCCTCTATAGCCTACACATCAGGCCTGCAAGCTCCTTCAGTCCCCGCGCTGACAGTCGCACTGTCCGGCACTAACGTAACCGCAACAAGCGCCACTACATCATGCTCCTCTGGCACTCCTCAATACCGCATCGATAGGCGCACCAACGCGGATACATGGTCAACAGGATCATGGGGAACATCACGAACCGCCAGCACCACAAACCCCCAACAGGGTGTCCGTTACGGCTTCACAGTGTCCGTCAGATGCACGCTCGCCAGCAACTACTCGCCTGTCGCAGCTGGTACCGAAGTATCCTACGTACATCCCATCAGTGCACCTCCGGCGCCAATAACGACCATGACTACATCAAGCACGGGCATGACTTGGAATTGGAACACGACGACATGCCCAGCAGGGACGACTGCACACTATCGCAGTCAATCAGAGGCTGACTGGGGGTACGCACCAGATTGGTATGGTCCATACACGAATTTCACAAGTCGCAGCTGGACAGCAGTAAGCCAAGGGTACGAGTATACAATGTCAGTCCAAACTCGTTGCGCGTCAAGCTATACTACAGGACCATGGAGCACCTCGGGCTCAGCAAGTTATATCCGTCCAGTAGCTACACCGAGCGCACCGACCAATTTTACATTCACGATGCTCGATGAGCGCAGAGGTTGGACCTACAACTGGACAGCACCTACTTGCGGTTCGGGAGTTCGAGCAGAGTGGAGGATGAACACATGGATGGGGCCACCACCATCATCATGGTCTGGTACTGTCGGGTGGACAGGCACAGGCACCCACGGATGGGCACTTATACCAGAGGAGAGCTGGTCAAATCGTGGCTACTGGACGCCTCAATGGAGCACCACCTCTGGCGATATTATGCCCGTAGGCCTAGAAGTAAGGCAGCGCGTACAATACATATGCGTCAACGCCACAACAGGCAGGACAAGTAGCTGGGGTCCTTCAACATTAAGTCCAATATTTTACGTGTACTAAAACAGCAGAAAGAGGTTTCACTATATGGTAAACATCACACCAGTTAAACGTCGCGCTCTACCCATTATTGGAGGCATCGTCGTCGTCATACTGATATCAGTCGGCACTTTTATCATACTGAGAGGTCTACTACCTGCCGATAATAACGAAATCCCACCAGCAAAAGAAGCTTCCCGACAGGACCCAGCCACGCTAGAAGAAGAGGCTGTCGAATTACTCCAAGAAGACCCAGCCGCTGCTAAGGAAAAGTTTGACGAGGCGACTAAGGCGTACGAATTGTCTGACAACCAAGAAAAAGCAGATGAAATGAAAGACAATGCATCTGCGGCGGAACAGCAAGCAAAAGATATAAGCGAACCGACAGACTCGGCTCCACCTATAGGTGTATCCGGAAGATAGCCCTGCCTGCGTACTAGCTAACTCGTCCGTATCCGACGATACGCAAACTTGACCGCAGGACGCCAGCCACCAGAAGCATCACTGTCACATTGGTGTATAACCCCATTCTTAACTTCACTTATTTGCACAAGAGCTGGCGCGTACGGTGCAAGTGTTCGATAAAAGATAATATCATTGTCGGATATATGCGCCCTCCCAGGGAATACCTCACTGAACTTCTTGCGTCCGACATCGTCGAAATAGCGCGGCTGGCCTTTTGGTGGAACATAGAATTCAGCCTTGAGACCCATGCGTGCAATAACCTTCTTGACATCAGCCAATACAAGTCGCGACCGCGCTTCGATATACACGTATAATTGCTTTTTTGTCGTCAAAAAAACTGTTGCATAATCGACGCGACTCACCGGCACACGGTGTGCTATGAGCTGCTTAATCTCAGCATTGACACCAAACTGCGTCTTGCAAGTGCGCTCAAGCGCTATCTCATCGTACGAACCGTCCATACTGTCCACTATTATACACCACAAGCCCTAGTCAATATCGTACCACCGTGGTTAAATAGCAACAATTATGGTAGATCTTTTCACTTTTCTCGAGCTTTATGCCCGCACAGGAGGCGGTGGCAGTGGTGGCGATAGTGGCGGTGGAGAAGTTATTGCCCTCATCGGCTACTTTCCGAGCTACTACCTCGGCAAACTTGTCAAAAAACTACTCCCCCGGAAGGCAGAGCTTCTTGTCAGCGGAGCCTTCGCATTATTCGCTAGCGTCGTCCTCCTTCTCATTGGCTTCGTAGGAGGATTCTTTGGCACATATCTCATGATCACGATCGTTATTGGTATTTGGGCAGGATGGGCTGCGGCCTTCTTTAGTGTCTGGGACAGACTCGCCAAGCGCTCAAAGGCAGCAAAAAGTATCATCACACAGGCAGGCAGTATCGACTCCGCCTGGAATGAAGATGCCCTCATACAGCACGCACAGCACACCTTCCTGCAGTATCAATACGATTGGTCAACAGGGAATAGAGAGTCGATCAAAACCTATACATCACCCTGGTTCCATCACCACTCCGCATTGATGCTTGACGCACTAACAGAACTTGGCCGAACAAATATCATGGCAGACGTACAAATCAAGCAGTGCATGATTGTTGATGCGTACGACGACCAGAATGACGACAATGACACCTACACCGTCGCGTTCGAAGCAAGCGCAAATGACCAGCTCGTCTCAAACGATGGAGTATTACTCTTTGCAGATAAAAAACCATTCATCGAATATTGGAAATTTATCCGATCCGAAAAAACATGGCTTCTCAGCTCTATCACACAACACACACAGGATCTCTCTGCCGCAAATCAATCAATCCAAAACTTTGCCCATACAAACCACATGGCATACTCGCTGGACATGGGGTGGCTATTTCTGCCCGCGCGAGGCCTACTCGCAACACGTGGCTCAATGGGTAAAAGTGACATTAATAATCACGTCATTGGCAGATACAATGAGCGCCTCCTTCAGCTCTATACGTTCACACCAGTACCGATAGCTGGTCGTGGCGGCAGTCCAAGTTGGCTTGTCATGCAAATCACACTACCAAAATCGTACGGCGGTATCATTGTTCAGCCAAATAAAAAAGTGAAGCTCGGCCAGACACACATCCGCCCGACGAAATCATACAAAAAGTATACCTTTGAATGGCCAGACTTCAACAAACGCTATCTCGTTCATGCTACTGACGCAGACCGACTCGCTACATTCGAGCTTATCAATCCGGGCTTCATGGCATACCTCTACGACAATGACCCCGGTATCGGCATCGAAGTTGCAGATAATGTCCTCTACCTCTTCAAGCCACTTGGGAATACCACTACGACATCTGTTGATCCACTCCAATACATCGCAATGCTCACAGTCGCCTTCAAGGCATTTAAAGAGCTGCGGCTCTAGCCTCGGCCTCAATCATCGTCTACACTAGAACCATGACCTTCTCTACGCGCTACGCCAAGCTCAATACCAACCAAAAGCAAGCGGTTGACACAATCGATGGTCCTGTCATGGTCGTGGCAGGGCCAGGAACAGGTAAGACTGAGTTACTTAGTATGCGAGCTGCAAATATTCTCAAGACGACCGATACGCTTCCAGAGAGTATCCTGTGTCTCACATTCACCGAAAGTGGCGCACATGCAATGCGTGAGCGCCTCGCAAGCATTATCGGTAAAGACGCCTATAAGGTGGCGATTCACACCTTCCATAGCTTTGGCTCAGAAATTATCAACCAACACGGCGAGTTTTTTTACCACGGTGCTCACTTTCGACCTGCCGATGAATTAGCGACGCACAGTATCGTACGTGCCATCTTTGATGAGCTCGACTACTCAAGTCCTCTCGCTGGAAAAATGAATGGCGAATACACACACCTGCGCGACACATTGACGACTATCTCAGATCTCAAGCGCAGTGGACTCACAAGTGATGAGCTCCTACAGATCATCGATGCAAATGAAGCCATCCTTGACGCCGTAGAGCCAGACCTGCGTCATATTTTCAGTACGAGAATTAGCACGAAGACCATTGCGCAGCTCGAACCAATCGCCCACACAATCGCTAGCCTGCCTGAACCGCCTCTCCCAAATGGTATAACGCCACTCAGCAGCACCCTATCACTCAGTATTGCACATGCTGTTGATGCAGCGATAGAAAGTAATAGCACCAAGCCAATTACTGCCTGGAAGAACAAATGGCTAACCAAGAACGCCGAGGGGGTGTTCGTCTTTAAGGATCGCACGCGTCATGACAAGCTTCGTGCTGTGAGCTACATCTATTTTCAGTACCTTGCTCGCATGCAAGAGGCCGAACTATTCGACTACGACGACATGATCCTCCGCGTTGTCCACGCACTTGAAGTTTTTGACGAGCTCCGCTTTAATCTTCAAGAGAAATATCAGTATATTATGATCGATGAGTTCCAGGATACAAACTTGGCGCAAATGCGTATCATCGCCAGCCTCACAAATAACCCAGCCCACGGCGACACGCCAAACATTCTTGTCGTCGGCGACGACGACCAAGCAATCTACAGCTTCCAAGGTGCTGACATTAGCAATATTCTGAGTTTTCGTACACTCTACCCAAAGACCGAGATGATTCCGCTTGTCGACAACTATCGGTCAGGGGAATCTATACTATCTACATCTCGAGCACTCATATCCCAAGGATCAGACCGTCTCGAGAAGCACATCGATACACTCGATAAAACACTCGTCGCACACGTCAACAACACAGCAACCGTCGCACTCTACGAGGCGCCATCGACAAGCAGTGAGCGTCAGTGGCTTATTGAATCAATCGCGTCCGACATTAGACAAGGGGCAAAACCAAACGACATTGTCGTCCTGACACGCCGCCACTCAGAGTTACTGGAACTACTGCCATACTTCACTCATGCAGCCATTCCGGTGGCCTATGAGCGTCGCGATAATGTTCTCGACCTTGAGCCAGTCGCACTCATTATCCAAACCGCGAAAGTCATCACACTGCTCGCTGCCCAACAGCTTGATGAAGCAGACAGCCTCCTGCCTGAACTTCTCTCACAGCCTGCATGGGGTATTGACACGAGTGATCTATGGAAGCTCAGTCTCAAGGCCTATGACGGCCGACGTCGTTGGATTGACACAATGGAAACATTGCCATCATTTCAATCATTACACAAACTTTTGATAGAGCTCACCGCCGCTTCACTTCATCAACCACTCGAAAGTATGCTCGATTACCTCGTCGGCAGTACGCCTGTCGGTATTGCGGGAGAAGACGACACCCCGACCGTCACCTCACCGCTCTACGACTATTACTTTTCAAAAGACAGATCTCAAAGTCAACCCGACCTTTACCTGAGATACCTCGAAGGACTACGGACGATTCGGACGGCACTCAGAGACCACGATATTGACGCGACAAAAATCCCGACCCTCGCAACATTTATCCAGTTCGTCGAATCATACCAGCAGACCGGCGCTATCCTCACAAGTATTCATCGACCATCCTTGGACGACTCTGCCGTTCAACTCATGACTGCACATAAATCAAAAGGGCTCGAGTTTGACACAGTCTATATCACCGGAGCAATTGATTCGATGTGGGGTGAACGCGTCCGCACTCGCAGTCGACTGATTGGCTATCCGGAGAACCTCCCGCTCGCTACCGCGGGTGACTCGTCAGATGAACGACTCCGCCTTTTCTTCGTCGCCGCCACACGAGCCAAGCGTCGACTTATTATGAGCTACGCAACGACAAGCGACACCGATAAGCCTCTTGAGCGAGCAAGCTTCCTATCGATACTTGAGCCTACTGCGATCGATGCGCCTCCAGTGACAGACGAACCAGCCCAGGCAGAAATCCGCTGGTATAGGCGATTCACAGAGCCTCACCACGAACTCAAGGAGATTCTTGCGCCAACCCTCGCAAACTATAAGCTCAGCGCAACACACCTTGGCAACTTTCTTGATGTTACTCGTGGTGGGCCGCACAATTTTCTCATACAAAACCTCCTACGATTCCCTCAAAGCATGAGCGCAGCTGCTGCATACGGCTCAGCGATCCACGCAACCCTCCAGCGCGCCCACGCCCATCTATCAGCCACACAGAAGCAACGCGCGGTCGAGGATATCCTCCACGACTATGAGGCAGAGCTTGCGCAATATCGCCTCAGATCAGATGACACGGCGCGTTACAGCCAGAAGGGTGTCGAATCCCTTCAGGTATTCCTCTCCGCAAAATACGACAGCTTCACACCAACACAACGAGTAGAGCTCAACTTTGCCGGACAGCAGTCGATTGTCGACACCGCCCACCTCACAGGTAAGCTTGACCTCGTTGATATCGACACCACAGCAAAAACCATGGCAGTAACCGACTACAAAACAGGCCAGCCATCACGCACCTGGAAGGGTATAACTGACTACGAAAAGATAAAGCTTCATCGATACCGCCAGCAGCTCATGTTTTACAAACTCCTCGTAGAGCATTCCCGCGACTACCATACTTACGCTGTCAATAAGGGTATTCTGCAGTTTGTCGAGCCGACACGTGATGGTCAGATTATCGCACTCGAAGACGACTTCACAGACACCGATCTTGCCACCTTCCGACAGCTACTTGTCAAAGTTTGGCAAAAAATTACGACACTTGACCTACCAGACACAACCAGCTACGACCCTACATATAAGGGTATCTTGGCATTCGAGCAGGATTTACTTGACGATAAAGACTAGAAATGCTATAATGAAAGTATAGACACCGTGTGGGAGCGCAAGTTTTGAGGGGTACATATAGGCTTTTATGGGCCGTAACCACCAAAACTCGCGCTCCATCCTTTGTCTATGCAATTTGACAAGAGATAGTGCACCAAGCTGGATGCCACCTGTTAGAATACCGACATCTCACGATCAGACACCGTGTAGATGACATGTCATATGTTTGAGGTCATTTCTTTGACCCCGCATATTGTCGGGTTTCAGGTGGCATCCGCCAAGCCGCCATCATCTGGTAAGCTGGGCGTATGCCGAGCTGTACAGCCAGATGATGGCCCAAGCGTTGCTGCTCAACATGACGAATGTTATGTGATGACAATGGCGTCATCGCAGTACCCGCCGTGAAGGAGTATCCGCCCCATGTCATCCGACGTGTCCTAGCGATAATTCCCCAACCGAGCAGCAACACCCTTCCCACCAAAAAGAAAGAAGGTGATCCCGTGTTTGGATCAAACCAGGAAGCGGAGCTCCAGCGGGCGGAAGAAAAAGTCCGAAACGCAGAGGCTGCTGTGCGAACCTACGGCAGCCGCCAAGCGAGCCCTGAGAATTCTCGTGACTTCGAGAATGCAAAGCGCGCACTCAGCACCGCAAAGCAGGAGCTCAGTCGTACGAAGAGCCGACTCGGCCTTTAGGGCTCCTCGAGACCGTCTTATCTTCGGATAATTCGCACAAAAGGCAAGCACTATCTCTTGTCCGTCTCACTTGCTCCATACATTCGTGTGGGACGAGTGAGGCGTTTTAATTTGCTATAATATTATACGTATGACAAGTATCTGGCACAATCTACCAAAACCGTTTTTTATCCTTGCTCCAATGGAGGCAGTGACCGACGTTGTGTTTCGCCGTGTCGTCAAAAAAGCGGCAGCGCCAGATCTGTTCTTTACCGAATTCACCAATGCAACAGGCTGGGTGCATGCTGGCGAAAAGGCGATTCGCGGACGGCTCATCAAGACTGACGATGAACATCCAATCATCGCGCAAATATGGGGTGGAGAAGTTGATGACATGGCGCGCATCGCAGTCCACTGCCGGGATCTTGGCTATGATGGTATCGACATCAATATGGGTTGCCCAGCGAAAAGTGCCGTCAAAAGCGGTGGCTCAGCACTCATTCGCAAACCAGAACTCGCCGCCGAGGCAATTGCTGCCGCAAAAACCGCAGGACTGCCTGTTAGTGTCAAGACACGTCTCGGCTATACACACATTGATGAATGGCGTGACTGGCTGACGCACCTTTTCAAGCAAGATATCGTCAACCTCACAATTCATCTCCGCACAAAAAAAGAAATGAGTAAAGTGCCTGCTCACTACGAGCTCATCGCACTCATCAAAGAACTCCGTGACAACATAGCGCCACATACACTTCTCACAATCAACGGTGATATCCGAGACCGTGCACACGGAGAGGAGCTTGTGCGCGAATACGGCGTCGATGGCGTCATGATCGGTCGTGGTATTTTCCATAATCCATTTGCCTTTGAGGCTATCCCGCAGACACATAGCAGGGAAGATCTACTAGAACTTCTGAATACTCAGCTCGACCTCTACGATCAGTGGCAGTCCCAGCTTGGTCGCCCATTCGAGACGCTCAAACGATTCTTCAAGATATATGTCAGAGACTTTGCTGGCGCGTCAGAGCTTCGCGAACAGCTCATGCAAACAAAAAGCACCGATGAGGTGCGAAAGATTATTTCTCAGTAGTCATTGTCTGACGTGGTGGTGTGGTGCTACTGCTAGCAGCCACACCACCACGATGGCTCACTTCGCTCCAGGAAGTGCACCTCGAACCTTGCTCGCAATGTCAGCAACACGCCCGGCGAGATCTTGCTTGCTCAGATGCTGAATCCGCTTGGTCACCTCGCTTGCGAAGTGCTTTGTGCTCCACACCCGATACTCAGAGTAGGGGATTGGATCACCAAACAGCACCTCCGCAACCTCATCACCATGATAGACCTCGGCAACGGGAACAACCGTTGCTTTCGACTTCTTGGCAATGAGCGCAAAACCACGCTGAGCATCATACAGGCGCCCGTCGAGCGAACGAGTCCCCTCGACATGGATACCGACAACCTTTCCCTTACCGAGTCGATTGACGGCCTGTTCTAGCGCTGGTACTGCCTTTCCGCCACTTCGGTCAACTGATATCTGACCAATCAGCCGGAAAATACCAGAAACGAGCACACCCTTCAAGCTATTCTCACGAAAATACTCGCTCTTCGCAAGAAAGCTGATCTGTCGACGGCACGCCAGGCCAATCAATACCGAGTCAACCGCCTTCAGATGGTTGGCTACGAGCATGACAGGCCCTTGTCGTGGGACCTTCTCAACCCCAATAAAACGCGTACTAAGCTTGAGCCTCTTGTTCACAAAGATTCGTGACACAAGCCGTCCAAGTCGGTACGGTACCACCGTAGTCCAATACGGCAGCATATCGCCACCCCTCTCTGACTAGCTCCTACAATGTTCAGTCTTCACCTATGATGGCGAAGTCAGAAACAACTATACAAGAGGAACTGCTCTATAGCAAGCGTAACGACTATCGGCGCTTACGTCGACGTAACTCAGCAACCTTCAGGCGGACTTGATGACGATCGATAAGCTGATGCACCTTCTCGAGCTCAATCTGATCAGTTGCTTCGTCGCGCATCGCTAGTGCCCGCTGCAATGCAGCCTGACTCTCTTCTTCGATGATATCCTCACCATGCTCAGCCTCATCTACAAGAATACGGATATTCTTTGCTGATATCTCGACGACACCGCCACCGATTGCAAAGTACTCTATCTGGTCATCGTGATCATCTTTTTTGTACCGCACAGCAATAACACCGGGTGTTGCAATTGTCACCAACGGCTCGTGATCAGGAAACACACCGATCTCACCATCGGCTGTCGAAATAGTCGCCTGGTACACCTGTGCATTTAGCTTAATCCCCTGGAGCGTGATGAGTTCGAGTTGCATGACTAGTCCTTTTTGCCTTCTTGTGCCAATTGATCAGCGAGCGTACCTTGCACCATATAGAACCAGCTCTCTGGCTTATCATCGTATTTTCCTGCCAGAATATCACTCGCGTCACGAATTGTATCCTCAAGTTTGACATACACGCCAGGATCACCAGTAAACTTCTCGGCAACATGGAATGGCTGCGAAAGGAAACGCTGAATACGACGTGCTCGTGCAACAGTTTGCTTCTGATCGTCCGAAAGCTCCTCCATACCGAGGATAGCGATGATGTCCTGAAGCTCCTTATACTGCTGTAGAATACGCTGAACCTCACGCGCAACACGATAATGCTCCTCACCAACGACTTCTGGGTCAAGTGAACTTGAGCTGCTGTCGAGCACGTCGACAGCCGGATAGATACCAATCTCAGTTAGTGCACGGTTCATCACAATCGTTGCATCAAGGTGCGCAAAGGTTGTCGCTGGCGCTGGGTCAGTCAAGTCATCGGCAGGAACATACACAGCCTGCACGGAAGTAATAGACCCCTTCTTTGTCGAAGTAATACGCTCCTGAAGCGCGCCCATCTCTTGCTGGAGATTCGGCTGATAGCCTACCGCAGACGGCAAGCGCCCAAGTAGGGCAGACACCTCGGCACCAGCCTGGGTGTATCGGTAGATATTATCGACAAACAATAGCACATCCTTACCCTCATCACGGAATGCCTCCGCCATCGCAAGACCCGATAGTGCAACGCGTAGACGCGCCCCAGGCGGTTCGTTCATCTGACCAAATACAAGTGACGTCTTATCGAGCACCTTTGCCTCTTCCATCTCGTAATAGAGGTCGTTTCCTTCGCGGGTTCGCTCACCAACACCAGCAAATACCGAGTTACCGCTATGGAACTTGGCAATGTTGTTAATAAGCTCGGTAATAAGCACTGTCTTACCGACACCAGCACCAGCAAACAAACCAGCCTTACCACCCTTTGCAAGTGGTGCAATCAGGTCAACAACCTTGATACCCGTCTCGAGAATCTCTGCCTTGTTCGACTGCTCAGAAAGAGCAGGCGGTTCGCGGTGGATTGGCGCTCGCTTACCCTTCGGTGTCGCCTTGCCGTCAATCGCATCTCCTGTCACATTAAACATACGACCTTGCGTCTCAGCTCCGACTGGCACCTGAATTGGCGCGCCAGTACTTGCGACATCTGCACCACGCTTTAGCCCATCAGTTCCACTCATTGCAATCGCACGAACTGACCGCTCGCTCAAGTGCTGCGCCACCTCTAACGTTACCGTCTCGTCTCCTCGCTGTGTCGTTAGCGCATCATAGATTGCCGGTAGCTTTGCTCCCTCAGGGAATTCAACGTCGATAACAACACCGACAACTTGTATAATTTTTCCTGTATCCTTTGCCATAAATCCTCTCCTTCTAATCCTTCATTGCCTCTACGCCACCAGATATTTCTGCAAGTTCCTGCGTAATCGCACCCTGACGAACTTTATTCATCTCGAGCGTCAAATCATCGACAAGATCACTGGCATTATCAGTCGCATTCTTCATTGCCACCATCCGCATACTATGCTCACTCGCCTTGGCGTCGAGAATTGCCTGAAAAATCTGCGCACCAATCAAGCGATAAGCGACATTATCTAGCACGACCTCTGCCGACGGCTCGTACGCCGCATCACGAACATTCTGAGACACATCCGTCACCGAGAATCCAGCAGGGAGCAGGCGACGAATCGTTGCTGTCTGCGTTAGACTGCTGACAAATTCTGTGTAGACGACATCTACTGCATCGACCTCACCAGTCGTAAACTTTTCGATCACCGTGTCGAGAATCGAACGGAGCTCACGACCACTTGGACGGTCTGCAATATCCTCATAAACACCGACGATTTCTGTATCACGAAGCCGTGTGACGAACTGAGCAACCTTACGTCCAATCGCAATCGTCTCATTCTTGATACCTTCATTGTCATCTGTTCGGAGTTCGCTGACATATTTCTTGACGATATTGCTATTGTACGCACCTGCCAAACCCTTGTCACTCGCAATCACAATCAAGAGGCGAGAACGTACCGTTCGACGCTCAAAGAGCGGGTGAAGGTCGGTCGCGCCTTGACTGCCAAGATAGGTCAAAAGCTCTGAAGCCGCATCAGTATACGGTGCGGATGCCTTATCAGCCTCCTGAGCACGACGCATCTTACTTGCAGCAACCAGCTGCATCGCCTTCGTAATCTGCTTGGTGCTCTTCACCGAGCGAATACGAGTTTTGAGTGCGCGCGTGCTCGTCATTAGCCTTCAAATCCTTTCGCAACAGACGTAATCGCTGCATCAATAAGCGCCAGAACATCATCTGATGGCTTGTCGCCCTTATTGAGAGTACGCATCTCGGTCTTGTGATCACTCCACAGCTTCGTAAGGAGTGCTGTCTGTGCATCTTTTACCCTCTCTGGATCGACAGTGTCGAAAAGACCACTTGTCACTGCATGGATACTGACATACTGCTCCCAGATACCCATTGGCTGATACTGAGCCTGCTTTAGGAGCTCCGTCAAGCGGCGTCCGCGATCAATCTGTGACTTGGTCGCATCGTCAAGGTCAGAGCCAAACTGCGCAAAGCTCGCTAGCTCCCGGAACTGCGAAAGACCAAGCTTGAGGTTGCCACCCACGCTCTTGACCGCCTTCGTCTGAGCAGCACCACCGACACGACTCACCGAGAGACCTGCCGAAATCGCTGGACGAATACCCTGATAGAAAAGGTCAGTCTCAAGGAAGATTTGACCATCAGTAATCGAGATGACGTTCGTTGGAATGTATGCTGAAATATCACCAGCCTGCGTCTCGATGATTGGCAGAGCGGTTAGTGAACCCGCACCAAGATCATCAGATAGTTTCGCAGATCGCTCTAGAAGGCGAGAGTGCAGATAGAAGACATCTCCAGGGTATGCCTCACGTCCTGGTGGACGACGGAGCAAGAGAGACATCTGTCGGTATGCAACTGCGTGCTTTGTCAGATCATCATAGATAATCAATGCATGCTCGCTATTGTCGCGGAAATACTCGCCCATTGCAGTACCGGCATATGGTGCAAGATAGAGCAGGGAAGCAGGGTCGCTCGGGCCGGTTGCCACGATGATCGTCTGATCCATAACGCCCTCTTCCTTGAGCCGATCGACTAGCCGTGCAATCTTCGAGAGCTTCTGTCCGATCGCGACGTATACATTGACGACGCCAGTCTTCTGCTTCGCCTGGTTTATCATAGTATCGATCGCGATAGCGGTTTTACCAGTCTGACGGTCTCCAATAATCAATTCACGCTGACCGCGACCAATCGGAAACATTGCATCAATACTCATAATACCCGTCATAAGCGGCTCATGGACACTCTTGCGCCCCATAACACCGACCGCCTCACGCTCGACAAGACCACGGTGCTTCGTCTTAATGACCGGTCCACCATCGAGCGGACGACCAAGCGGGTCGACAACACGACCAAGAAGCTCCGGGCCAACCGGCACGCTCAGTGTCTCACCCTTGAGCGATACACGGGCACCCGCCTTAACATCACTGTCATTTCCAAGAAGTACGGCACCGATTTCATCTTCATTAAGATTGAGCGCAAACGCTTCAACTGTGCCATTGTCTGATTCGATCTCGAGCACCTCACTATAGCCTGCACTATAGAGGCCGTGCACCCATGCCACGCCGTCGCCGACACGCGTTACAATACCAACACTCTCCAACCCTTCACTGGTCTCGAGCTGGGCAATCGCGTCACGGAGATCACGAGATAATTCTGTTACTGAAAGGTTCGTCATCTTTTCTCCTTACACCTTCATTGCTTGTAGTTTGATTAGTTGGCGACGCACTGTTGCGTCATACTCGGCATCAGGCGTACGAATACGCACACCCCCGACAAGTGATGTATCGATACGTGAACGTACCTGGACATCATCCGCACTAGTCGCTTTAGTGATGTACGCAACAATTGCCGTACGAAGCGTAGCTGTTACCTCTCGTGCCGATGCAATATCTGCAACTACCACACCAGACGCCGCAAGTGCGTGCTCGATATCTCGAACCAAAAGATCCACTTCCTTCGTCCGACGCACCTCAATAAGATACGCAGCCAACTGCTGCAATACTGCCGTCTTACCATCCAGAAGCTGCTGTGCGGCATAGCCTGCAAGCGCTCGACGCGAGAGTCGACGTGCCATTACTTCGCAGCCCCCTGGACCGCTTTTTTAATGAGTGCCGTATCGATATCTTTCTTCGCAACCACATCACCGACAACTACCTCTGTCGCGGCCGTCACAAGATCGATAACATCGTTATGTAGCGTCTTGCGAACATCAGCAATCTCTTTATCGATATCGTCACGTGCCGCAGCAATAATTGCCGCAGACTTTGCCTTCGCCTTATCCTCAGCAGCGGCAACTGCAGCATTTGCTTCAGTCTTAGCAGTTGCAACAATCTCGCTCGCTTGCTGCCGCGCTTCTGCAAGTAGACTGGCGACTTCTTCGCTCGCACTATCTGCCGCTTTCTTTGCCTCGTCAGCAGCCTTTGCGCTTGCAGCAATATCAGCCTCTCGCTTGTCGATGATACCGACGAATACAGGATAGACCCACTTGCCAAGCACAAAAACGAGGATGAGGAAGGCGATCGTCTGAAACAGTAATGTCCAGCCGTCAATGCCAAGCTTGCTTAGAAGATCATCTGAACCTTCTGTTGCCGCTGTAGCGAGTAAATATACGTTAGTCATCCCCATGCTCGCCTATGGATTAAAAGATTCCTGAAAGAATCGCTACGATGATACCGATGATAGCTAGTGAGTCCGCAAACACGATTGCCGTAATCATAAGCGTACGGATTTCCTTGAGCTTCTCTGGGTTACGTCCAAGCGCATTGAGGGCTGCAGCACCAATGATACCGACACCGAGTGCTGCACCAAGTGCTGGCAGTGCGTATGCAAGTGAAAATGCAAGTTGTTCCATAGTTGTTATTTCTCCTTTATTTAATTACCTATATTGTTCTATGACGTTCATTCCTGCTTCGTCGCAGTGTGCTTACGCTCGGAAAGGGAATGATCATCGTCATGGGCGCCATGCGAATCCTGCGCCAGGGAAGTGAAGATAACAGTCAGAATAAAGAACACGTACGCCTGAATAAAGCCGATAAACAGTTCGAATATCATAAATACTGGCAGTGCAACTGATGCAAAGTAGCTCGTCAAAAGGCCAGCGACCATCAAGAGAATTTCACCAGCAAAGGCATTACCAAAGAGACGGAAGCTCAGTGCAAGACCTCGAGAAAATTCACCAATCAGCTCAAGAAATCCTTCGAACGCACCGATTGGATCTTTGAGGGGATTACGCAAGTATCGCCCAGCATTACCCCAAACGCCAAGTGACTTGATAGCATAAATCTGGACCGCGATGATTGTTATAACTGCAAGCGCAAAGGTGAAATTGAGATCCGCCACGAGCGCACGAAAGACTGGCACACCATCCCAGGTAATCGTACCAACACCAGGCAAGATACTCAGCCAGTAATTAATCAAGACAAAGAAAAAGATAGTAATCGCAAGTGGTGCAATTGAGCGAGCCAGCTTACGGTCGGTAATAATATCGTTAACCTGACCATAGAGTGACTCAAACGCCCAGCGAAATAATCCGAGGAAACGATTTTTCTTACCCTGACGCGCCATACGTGTCACGGTTATCATAAGTACAAGAACAAGAATCGTACCAATCGCACCAAGGATCATAGAGTTTGTGATCGCGACGGGACCAATATGAAAGACCGGCTCAGCCGTCAAGCTCACATGCATGTCTGTCGCAGCAAAAAAATGTGTCATAACTTCTTATATACGTTTCTCATTAAAATTACTGTAATCACCAGCCCAAGGGCAATCCCTCCGACAACCCCCCATGGTGAGCTACCTACTCGCTGATCGAATAGGAGTCCAGCACCAATCCCCAAGAGTAGCGGCACAAACATTCGCCAGGTCACATCGCCTATATCTTTGAGCAATAAAATGACCGCGCTTAGTTCGGGCGGCGTAGGGGTTTCGTCAGATTTGTCAGGTGACGATTTCATCTACATCCATATGATAGCAAAGCAGCTTAAAAATTGCAAAGTAGCCGCTACAAATACCTAGAACGTGATTGTCTTTGGTGTATGTGTCGTCACCATCTGAGGCAGTCCCCAGCGACTCAATGTACCTGGACGAAGCGTTATGCCATTGTAAATATATCCGACCGCGGCCTGTCGTTGAGCCAATGTCATCGAAGATGTTGTTGCTGCGTCAGGATTATTAATAACACTGATATATCCATAACCCTGGTTTGCTACATACATCCTACCATCTGGCCCCGAGAGAACCTGACCTCCCCCTCGACCGCCCAGGTCTATCGAACTACCTATAAACTCCTCCGACGCCTTAATCGCCGTACTCGTGGCCATGCCTGCGATTTTATAGCGATACACGCGACCAGGGTAGATGGTTGCTGAATAGATATAATCACCACTTGGTGAGAAATCTGCTGCGTATCCAGCATTGACTTTTGCAGAATCCATCTGGCTTGTTCCTGCACTCCAGACAAAACGATTAGTTGGAGTTCCAGTCTTGGCATTAAAGTCTATTAGCCGTAGCAGGCCGGTGCGTGTTGAGCATGCCGAGCTGCCAGTACAATGGTCACCCGCCATCAAGACTAGTTTTGTATAATCTTCATTGAAGTTCAGTGTTGCATATCCAATACGCTCGGTTGTCTGCTTGGATATGCTTGTCCCGCTCGAAAACTCCCGAGGAGATGATCCAACAAGCCCTAGATGATTAAATTCAAATACCAGTAAATTCGTAGTGCCTGGACGAAACGTCACGACCCAAAACCCAGAGCCATCCGCCTTTGGCGCAGCAGCTAGCGCCTCTGATGTGTATTTCGTCGTCGTACCCCATAGTGGAAGATTTTTCTGACTCGAAACAACACCACCTCTTCCGCTGTCGAGTGTCATATCAATAACCGAATAATAAAGAGTGCCCTCATTTCCATAAAAATCTTCTGCATTATTTGTCACTACTACGTACTTCGTAAGGTTCTTATTGAGCGGAAAAAATGCCGCAGCTTGTGTTGTACTATTACTTGCATTTAAACCTGTACTACCTGACATCGTAGTGCCGTTACGATTCCATATAGACAATCCGTTCGTCCAAAAAAGAAGATTTCCATTACGATCGGTTGCAACAGTGCTACCCTCATCGGCAACACATGAGCTACCACACGAAGCGGTAACTGGTGTTGTCGTCGCTCCGCTCACCCCGAAGTCGAGTCCCGCACCATCACCAAAGTACCAAAAACGCTGTGACGCGCGAGCTTTTTCTACATCCTGAGTCTGTGCGGTAATCTCTCTTCCTGTGTACTCAACCGACTTCCACGGCGCTCCATTACTCTTCCTCAGCAGCTCAACCTTGCCAGACGCCGCAAACGTACGCGAATACGCATCTTCGACAGCATTACCGACACGAAATGTTGTGCGCATCGTCGGTGAATCAATCACTCCACAGCGTGTGTTTCGTACTGTGGTCGGACAAGACACTTGGACGGTACCATTGCAGTCTGTGTTTGGTCCAAGTGGCGTACTATCAGACCACGTTACTGTTGAGCCGTTTAGGTCAAGACAGCTTTCCGCATACTCCAGTCCGCTCTCAGCTGCCTGCCTGGCGAGCGTATTATAAAACTGGTCATTAAGTGCCGCGCGCGTCGTTGCCACGGCAGATACGGCCGTGACAAGCATAATAAGCATCACGACTGATGCAATCATGATAGAGGGTAGGGCAAAGCCAGTATATCTTCTATTCGCCATAAGCATTTTATGTCGTCTATTGTACAGCACTTTGCATCAGAGCGACAACTATCTTTTTTAAACAAAAATGCTACAATAGAAATGACTAAACGAGGGAGATAACAATCATGTCAGACACAGACACACCACAAGTAACCGTATACCGCACGAGCTGGTGCGCATTTTGCCATACAGAAATGCAGTGGCTCGAAAAGCTTGGCGTCAAGTTCGTCGCTAAGGATGTCGAGGCAGATCCAGCAGCAATGGAGGAGCTCAAAGCAAAGAACGGCGGAGATTTCTCTGGTGTTCCTGTCACGGATATTGCTGGTGAGATTATTCTTGGCTTCAACCGCCCAGCACTCCAGGGTGCCCTCGAGAAGAATAACCTTATCCAAAAGGTATAGATGCCTCGGAGACACCGACAGCCAAAGCACACACCGCTCACTTCTACGAGCGGTGTTGCTATCTGTGGGGCAAAGCGCCGTTATCAAAACAAGCTCGACGCTGAGCGTGCTGCCGACCTAAAGAACCTCGAAGACACAACACTCGACATCTCCGTCTACCAGTGCAACTACTGTAGAAAGTGGCACCTCACCCGACAATCACGAGACTAAACCCTACTTTTTACCAATCTGCAAGACCTCGCCACCGATCGCGCGACGAAAGTAGTCATCATGGCTCACATACAGTACAGCACCGTTATATTTTGCGAGGGCTGTTTCCATCTCTTCGATACTCGGAAGGTCAAGGTGATTGGTCGGCTCATCAAGGATGAGAAGTTGAGGATCATTTGCAAGCATTGCAATCAGCTGGAAACGCGCCTTTTGACCACCACTCAAGCGCTTAATTGGCACTTTGCCATCACTTTCAATAAAAAGGTAGTCGCTCATAAGTTGGCGAATCTTCGTTGCGCTAATTGGCAACCCCTTATCAAGATACATGCGCTCGATAGCCTCCTCGAGTGGCAGTTCGAAATATAACGGAGCTACCTCCTGCTCATAAATACCAATACGCGCTCGGGTATCGAGATTCAACTCGCCCGCAAAGAGGGTCGACGCTTCATCGCCAAGTAAACGCTTGATGAGAGTAGTCTTGCCGGCGCCGTTACGCCCGCGCAGCTCCATTGCCTCTCCCTCACGCAAATCGATATTAACCCCCTCAAAAAGCACCGTATCGTCATAGCCCAATGCCAAATCTCGTGCACTCACAAGTACGTGCTTACTGCGAGAGTCATCATTCTTGAGCCCGATGCGCACATTTTTTGCCTTGAACTTGTCGTACTGATTTGCAACTTTGTAGTTGAGAGAAGCGACAGATTCCTTATCAATCCAGAAGGTCGGCTTCTCCTTGGACTGCAATTCAGATAGCTCCTTCCTCGACTCCTCTTCGAGTCGTTTAAATTTCTGAATCGTGCCTGGATTGCGTGATTTTTCCTTGAGTCGCTGATAGTCAATGACTTTCTGCTTGAGATTGACAATTCGCTTTTCGATTAGCTCAAACTCATTCATCTGCGATCCCGTCGAAACTGCATTCTGCTTGAGATATGCATCATAGTTACCCTTGTAGCTTGTGTTTCCTCCGTCTTTGAGCTCAACAATCCGATCGACCTCAGCAAGAACATCTCGGTCGTGCGTTATGATGAGCACCGCCTCTCTGGCACTACGTATCCAATCGACAAACTGCTTTTTCGCGACATAGTCCATATGGTTTGTCGGCTCATCGACAAGCGCGAGATGTGCGTCAGAATGCATAATTTTGACAACTTCCACAAGGCGTTTTTGTCCGCCAGAAAGAGTAGAGAAGGGTCGGTGCGCAACATCAGGTAGCTGAAAATTATCAAGCTCTCGCGCAATCTGCTCCTCAATCTGATAAAAACCCTTATCGTCAAACCGCTGTAGTGCGGCGGTATATTCCTCAATCTTTTTCATATCATCGCCCATCGTCATCGGATACGTCTCGACAATATGACTCAGCTGCGAATACTCTGGAAGCCCAGCAAGTACATACTGAAGGACTGTCGTATCACCCATATCATGATGTTCTTGCGCTGTCGCGACAACAGTTGTGCCACGCTGATAGACAATATCACCCGTAAAATCTTTATCCTCACCAGCGAGAATGCCAAATAATGTCGACTTACCGACGCCATTCCGCCCAATAATACCGACCTTTTCGCCGTCATCAATCGAAAACTTCACATTACTCATAAGGAGCTTGGAGCCAAATGATTTTTCAGAAATTGTTATATCAGCAATCATACGTTCCTTATTCTATCACACCCCTGTCTCTAGGGCTGGGCTAGTGTACACTAATGATATGACCCAGACGATCATCATGATTCACGGCTTTCGAGGTACACATCACGGGCTCACGAAGATAGCCGATTCGCTACCAAACTCATACAACCTCCTCATTCCCGATATCCCTGGATTTGGCGAGGGGGAGCTGCTGGAAGGCTATAGTCTCGACGATTACACTGCATGGCTCCATCGTTTTATCAAAGCACAAAAGCTCACAGAGCCACCGGTTCTCCTTGGGCATTCATTTGGCAGTATCATCACCGCCACCTACACCTCCCAACACCCCGAGATGATCGAGAAGCTCATTCTTGTCAACCCGATCGGCACACCAGCCCTCGAAGGTCCACGTGCCATTCTGACGAAACTAGCGGTTGCGTATTACTGGATTAGCAGAAAACTACCAAAACCTATCGCGAAGCACTGGCTCTCTGCGAAACTCATGGTCTTTATCATGAGTACGACCATGGCAAAAACAACTGACAAAACATTGCGAAAGTGGATTCACCAAGAACACTATACGCATTTTAGTTCGTTCCAATCTGTCGCCTCGGTCTCGGATGCGTTCATTACGTCAATATCACACAATGTACGCGATGTTGCTACTAGTGTTCAGTTACCGACACTGCTTATTGTTGGTGACAGGGACGATATCACACCACTCCATGATCAAGAAAAGCTTCATAATCTCATGCCGACAAGTACACTTCATGTAATAAAAAACGTTGGTCACCTCACGCATTACGAGACACCCGACGAGGTCGCAGCAGCAGTTCAGGACTTTATCAAGCCAGTATAGATATCTTCGAATCGCTCCAGCGTTGTATTAATATCATGCGTCCGCGCAATCACGAGACTCTCTGCCGCATATCGAGCACGACGCACATCATCTGTCACGAGTTCATAGATACCACGCGTCACCTCCTCAACGTTGTCCTTTTCGCACAGATAGCCATTGCGATCGTCTTGGCACAACTCTCTGAGCGCCCCAGCATCAACCGCTACAATAGGCTGACCACTCGCCATTGCCTCAAGTGTTGCGATACTCTGCAGCTCAGCAGGCGATGGCATAACATAGACAGTACCTACCTTGTGTAGTGCTGCCAAATCATCACCAGTTACAACACCTGTGAATGTTACGCTATCCTCAAGTCCATATTTTTGCACTAGTCGCGTGAGATTCTCACGATCTGTACCGCCTCCCACCACCAAAAGATGTATGTCGCTGACATCAGCGTGAACATTACGAAACGCTTCTATCAATACCCACAGGTGCTTTTCGGCATCAAGCCGACCAATATACGTGATAATCTTCTTGTCCTGAGGTAGGTTGAACTTCTCATACACTTCACGTGGTGCATCTCCAGGGGTAAACTGTGACAGATTGATGCCATTCGAAACAGCATACATCGGCACATCAACCTTGTCGCTCGCCTTGAACATATCAATAGCCGACTGTGTCGGCAGCGTCACGATATCTGCTTTCGCATGAAAGCGCGCACCATACTCAGTCAAAATATAATTAATTGGACGTGACACTGGGGCGAGCAGCTTGAGGTTATCCATCAAATTCTCAGGCATGGCGTGATTCGTGCTGACAATTGGAATGCCGTTCTTGTTGCCAAGTTTCATTGCAGCCTGTCCAATCCACATGAGCATCTGGATATGAATAACGTCTGGATCAAACTCTTCGATAATTTTTCGTACCTCACGAGTCGGATTAAGCGAGATGCGAAAATTCTGGTAAAACGGAAAAGGAACTGAGACAGTGCGGTGAATCACGTAGTTACCGTCGATTTCTTTACACTTCTTTCCCGTCTGGCTTGGTGCAATCACATGAACCTCATGTCCACGCTCCGCCATACCGCGCGCCAAGTTTCGGCTAAATGTAGCGACACCATTGATGGTTGGCCAGTGAAGGTCAGATGCAATAAGTATTTTCATACGTAATACAATAATTATATCATAGCCGTCAAAAATAGCTGCCCAGGATGCTACAATAAGAATAATATGAAGGTCTTTTATGATGCCCGCTGGATACCAACCGACGATCGCTTCGACGGGGTAGGGCGCTATAGCTACGAACTTGCACACGCCCTTAGTCGACAGCCCGACATTGAACTCGTGTGGATTGTTCACGACAAAAATCAACTCACCAAACTCCCAAAGAATAAGCATATTATTGCGAACAATCCAAACAACGGCTTCGCCGAACTTCGCCTCCCAAGACGGCTCAACAAGGCTGGGGCAGAGGTAGTTTATTCACCTTTCTTCGTCATGGGGACACTAGGTAAAAAATACAAACTCGTCCTCACAATTCATGATATGATCTACTTTAAGTATCGCACACCCCCTCAATGGCTTCCGCGACTAACCCGATTGGGTTGGTGGTTATTTCATCTGACATACTGGCCGTTGCGTTGGCAGCTCAATCGTGCTGATCATATCGCGACTGTCAGCCAGACTGCTCGCGATGATTTACTTGCTGCGCGTGCCACCAAACGAACGATTACGACCGTTACAAATGCCGCCAGTGACGCATTTACAACACCTGATCGCGACCATGCATCCAAGAAAAGTGTCGTGTACGCAGGGTCTTTCACACCATACAAAAACGTTGAGTGTCTGATTGCCGCAGCCGCACTCGTACCTGATGTAACCCTTGATCTGCTCGGCAATCTTCCCGACAGCCGTCGTCCCGAGATCGAAGCATGTATCCATAGGCATGATATCAAAGATCGCGTCATCCTCCATGGCCTTGCAGACGGCGACCAATATCGAAAAGCCCTCGCAAATGCCCGCTGCGTCATGAGCGCTAGCCGCATCGAAGGCTTTGGCTTGCCGCTCATCGAGGCACAACAAGCCGGAGTACCTGTCGCCGTCGCCGACACACCAATATTTCGCGAGGTAGGGAGTGATAGCGTGCTTTTCTTCAATCCAGACTCACCTCAAGAAGCTGCAGAATGCATCCGCATGTTCGCCGATCCCGAAATCAGCCAAGATTTTATCAAGCGTGGCCGCAAAAATACCGCACGGTACACATGGGAGCAATCTGCAAAAAAAGCTATTTCGATCATCAATAAGGTGGTGGGTAGGTAAGATGAGCGAGCACACCCCGCTACTCTCTACGCGCACTCTTGTGGCAGAGAATGATAAACTGCTTCTCGTGCAGCGTCCGCAAGCCTCTGACGCGACAGGGGCTTTTTCTTTTTGTTTGCTACAATAGACCAGTAATGTCCCAGAAAAAGAAACCGACCCCAACCGCCAAAGCCATCATCAACCGCCGCGCTCGGTATGACTATACACTTGGTGATGAGCTTGTCGTAGGGCTGGAGCTGACAGGACAGGAAGTGCGTGCAGCTCGTGATGGACACGTCCAACTGCGAGGATCATACGTCTCTATCAGAGACAATGAACTTTGGTTAACAAATGCAAGCTTTAGCCTTGCGCTCAATGAGCGCGGTAATGCAACTGACCGCGTCATCGACACACGTCCGCGCAAACTCCTTGCAAATCGAAAGCAAATCGACACCCTTGCCGCCAAGCGAAAAGAGGGAAGCACAATCGTACCACTTCGACTTATGACGGGTGGACGCTACATCAAACTCACCATTGCACTCGGTGCAGGCAAAAAACGCTACGACAAGCGCGAGACACTCAAACGCCGCGACCAAGATCGCGACACCAAGCGCGCGCTCGCACACCGCTAATGTGCTACACTGAGACTATTAATTATTGACTCGTCAAGGAGTATGATCATGACAGAAAAGCAACCTGACCCAACAACACAACCGGTCGCAGCAAATACACCACAGCCAATGCCCTACCAAGGACAGCCCGTACCACAGAATGTTCAGTATGTCGTTCAAGAACAATCCCTTAATGGACTTGGGGGCTGGCTGGCCTTTTGGATGACACTATTTACGCTCGGTAGTCTTATTTTTATTGTTGCGTTCTTCGGTGCAATTGAATCAGGCGTCGATGAATCAAGTTCTGTTCTTCTGATGGTCTTCTCGCCACTCCTCGCGGCAAGCTATATTGCAAGTACCGTCTTCATCGCATTGCGCAAGAAGATTGCGAAATGGATCAGCCTCGGTGCACTCTGGCTCGGGTCGCTCTACGTAATCATCAATACTGTCGTTATCGCCTCAGAGCAAGATCTCACAATGACAGGCGTTGTTGCAAGTATCCTTACGTCTCTCGTTCTTACGGGGCTGATGTCGCTCTACTTCATTGTCTCAAAGCGTGTCGCACAAACACTCGTGCGATAAGTAGTCCAGAAGTCAGTAGCCCGCCACAACTGTGAAGTCGTGGCGGGCGTTTTGATGGAATGAGGGGGGGTGAGGACTAGTACCAGGCCCCTGAGCCTGAGTACGAGGGCGCCTTCGAGCGCCGAGCAGGTGCACGCGATGACTCGCCGGCCATCTTGAGCTGACGCCGCTTCTTGACTTGCAAAGTGGTGATCATGTCTCCACTCCACGTGAGCCGCAGGGTAAACTGATGCCCTGCAGCTTCGTCGATAGCACAGCACTCATTGCGCGAGTAGCCATCCCGACCGCGAACGAAGAAAATCTTCGTTTCACCCTCACTGAGAGTGAGCTGGACCGGGATATTGTTCGTGAACGTTGTGTCGATCGTAACCGACCCAGTCGCACGCACCATCCTCTCCGACTTCCTTTTTTTCCACGCATTGTCAATGATGAGACTCAACGTCTCGAGCAGATCTTCTGCGCTCATCTTTCTCCTATCCTAGACAAATCAAAGACAATATATATTATACAGTATATACGTAAATAAATCAATACCTGCAGTCATGCTACACTATACACATGAAACTCTACTCGTGGAATGTCAACGGTATTCGAGCCGTTATCAATAAAGGTGCCTTTCAATCGTTTATCCAGGAGCACGACCCAGATATACTTTGCCTCATGGAGACAAAAGCAAAACAAGGCCAGGCGGAGATTGACCTCCCTAATTACTATGAATACTGGAATAGCGCCGAAAAAGCTGGCTATAGCGGCACCGCAATCTTTTCAAAAGTAAAACCGCACTCAGTTGTCAACGGCTTTTCTGACACAATAAACGAAACATACGACCTCACAAACGACACCTACGGAGATCCGACAAAAGAGGGCAGGGTGTTATCTGCCGAGTTCGATGACTTTTGGGTCGTGGCTGTTTATACGCCAAATGCCAAAGGTGATAATAGTCGATTAACTCTTCGCCATAAACAATGGGATCCAGCCTTTCTCGCGCACATCAAAGAGCTCGAGAAGATAAAACCTGTGCTTTTTTGTGGTGACCTCAATGTTGCTCATCAACCGATTGACCTCGCACGTCCAAAAGAGAATGTTGGCAAACATGGCTTCACCGCCGAGGAGCGTGAAGGGTTTGATAACTTTATCAAGGCGGGCTTTGTTGATACCTTTCGCGCAGCCTTTCCCGAACAAACCGACGCCTACACATGGTGGACACACTGGGCAAATGCTCGCGCGCGTAATGTCGGTTGGCGTATTGACTATTGGCTAGCAAGCGGCCATATCGCCGACCGCATTATCAATCCGCAAATCCACCCTGACGTTATGGGATCAGATCATTGCCCCGTTAGTATCGATATATTATAACCTACAGCATTACGAGTCCACCACACACGAGCTACACCCCATGCTATACTAAAATAACTATGAAAAAGAGATTTGCCGCCTTTGATATCGACGGAACGCTTTTTCGAAGCGGACTGTATCGAGAGGTCTTCTATGAACTCTATAAGATGGGCGTTCTTCCGAACGATCTCACCGAGCAAACAACCGACAAGCATCGTAAGTGGCGCCACCGTATCCATGGCAATGCGTTCGAGGAGTTTGAGCAGCTCATGGTAGTAGGGCTTGACGCGCATCTCAAAAAGCTTCGTATTCATGACTACGAAGAGGCTGTCATCCGTGTCCTGAATAAAAAAGCCGAAAATGTCTACGTCTACACGCGCGACCTCCTAAAAAAGCTTCAAGATGAGGGTTATTTTACGATTGCTATCAGCGGCTCGCAACATGAGCTTGTCGAACCATTTGCAAAACGATACGGCTTCCATGCATGGGTTGGTGCCGAGTGGGAGCGTGGCGAGGAGTTCTTTACTGGAAACGTCACCCGAACCCACACCGACAAGGACCTGATCGTACGACGACTCGTTGCGGAGTACAACCTCACATTCGATGGCAGTTACGCAGTTGGTGACAGCAATGGGGATAGCGGCATGCTGAAGCTTGTAGAAAACCCGATTGCGTTCAATCCCACGCATGAATTGCTGGAAAAAGCACTCAAACATGCATGGAAAGTCGTTGTCGAGCGTAAAAATACCAGCTATGAATTAGAAAAGAGGGAAGATGGAAGCATCGTATTGGCGCAAACAAATCGCCACTAAGCCACTCTTTCCAGACATAGAGTGGAGCAAACCCGAGCGTCGCGACCAGGCAGGTCGACTAGGTATTATTGGCGGCAACAAACTTGGTTTTTCAGGGGTCGCTGAAGGATATGCGAGCATCCTAAGCGCAGGCACAGGGGAGGTTCGCGTACTACTTCCCGACACCCTCAAGCGCACCATTCCACCTAGCATTACCGATACTATATTCGCTGCTTCAAATCCAAGCGGGAGCCTTGCGCGCGGCGCTCTCAGCGAGATGCAAGCACTCGGAGCGTGGGCTAGCGGCATTGTATTGATCGGAGACGCAGGGCGCAACAGCGAAACAGTACTCGTCTATGACGATTTTATATCGAGCTACACGGGTCAGCTCACCGCTACTCGTGATGCTATTGATCTAGTAAAAAATAATGCTACGCTTCTCGTTGAACGACCCGACACTCTTCTTGTCGCTTCATTTGCACAGATTCAAAAAATCTTTCAAAGTGTCTACTACCCAAAAATTATCACATTCAGCATGCATCTTGGACAGCTTGTCGACGCTCTTCATAAGTTCACAATCACATACCCCGTAGCAGTCATGACACTCCATCGTGATACGCTTATTATCGCGCACAACGGATTGGTCATAACACAAGACTGGGACAATGCTATGGCGATCTGGCGCGGTCAGACTGCGGCACGAGCAGCAAGCTATTGGGCCTGGAATGCAACAAAACCAATCGAGGCGATCGCTGCAAGCATAGTCGCCTCATCAAAATAGCCATCACGACATTCGTAATGGCTATACATCTTCTGGTATTCTCTTGTGGTACCGCGAGCCGGAATCGAACCGGCACGTCCGTAAGGACACGAAATTTTGAGTCTCGCGTGTCTACCAATTCCACCACCGCGGCACAAAAACGACTCACTCTGTATTGTACAGTATGTCATTATTTTTCACCAGAACACACACCCTAGGCCATCCGAAACAAGCAAAACCATATCCACATAGGTACTGCATATAGTATACTAGGTATAGTAGGAATCTATAGATGAGGCCAGAAGATAATCAACAGAGTGGGAGAGTGGGCACACCGCAAGCAACGGGGCGGCCATACATGCACACACCCCCGTCTCGAGACCCTCAATACAGACAGCAAGAGGCGGCAGCAAATATTGTCCGGTCACAAATTGACTCGATTTTCTCAGGCGAAGAACCGTCTCGAAGCACAATCACCACCAGCCAGACAACCCCACAAAATACCCCAGCAACTGTAAATACACCGACGACTACGCCGGTACAGCAAGACCTAACAGTCCAGAGCCCGTACGAGCGAACTCACACGCCGCAAACAAATATTCAACCCGAACAATGGAAAAAGTACCACAGCGCCTGGCAAGATTACTATAAGCGTTATTATGAGGGCTATTATACACAGCAGCTTACGTCCGCAAAGCGCTCCCTCGAAGCAAGTCATACACCCTCTGCGCCAATACAGGCAACTGTCGAGGCCCCTGAGGGATCGCAAAAAGAAGGTGCACCACAAGCCAATCCGGTAACCCGCAAGCAAGCAATGCAAGATCTTCGCTCGAAGCTTCTCGCACAAGTGGAGAAATCCGCCAAGAAGGTTCGCAAAAGTCGACACTTCATACCCATCACTGCAGCACTTGTTGTACTCCTCATTTTTAGCTTCCTCCAGTATAACCAAGTGCTGATTGCAAATGTCAAAGCCTACATCACGCCTGGAAATATTGATCCTCAGAACATTATTGTCGACCCGGCAAGTACGGTCAAAGTCGGTCCAGAGCCGCGCCTTATTATCCCAAAGATTAACGTCGATACACCAGTATTCTACGACATCCCGACAGACAAAGCGTCTCAAGATAAGGCAATGGAAAACGGTATCGCCCACTTCGCCATTTCGGGCGCTAATAGCCATCCAGGCGAAATAGGCAACACCGTCCTCTCCGGACACAGCAGTAATGATGTTTTTGCACGCGGCGACTACAAGTTTATCTTTATGCAACTCGATAAGCTCCAGGTTGGCGATACAATCTACGCCAACTACAAAGGAACTCGCTACACATATGTCGTCACCAAGAAGCGCGAAGTCAGCCCGACTGATGTCGGGGCTCTTATCTACAAGACCGACAAGCCCGAAATGACACTCATCACCTGCACGCCCCTCGGCACAGCACTTCGACGACTCCTCGTCACGGCAGAGCAGGTTTATCCAACAACCACGAAACCTGCACCAACAAACTCATCATCGAGCACCGAACAAACTATCCCAGGTCAAGGACAGCCGACAATTATTGAGCGTATATTCAGCTGACGTATACTACTTTAGGATCATTCGTATTCTTTGGAAGTCCGCTTCACCATCTTTTGATGATGAGAAAGAGTACAAGTATGTTCCGTTCCGACTAAGCACCGCAGGTACAGTACTCTGTCCGACGGCATTCAGCTCCGTACTATTTGTGCCATCGATGTTACGCATCGTCACGACCCGATCAGTCGTCAGCCCTAGATGCATCGCATCAATCCAGAAAAAATCTTCTGTAGAGACATTTCCCGAGAGGGTAGTATGTGTGAATAGGTTTCGATCAATACCGTAGCTTGCAAATGCTTTATTGGATCGCAGCAAAACATGCGAACCTGTTGCATTGAATTCAGCTGATTCAACATCGTGCGTGAATGTACGCGAAGCCACAAGCTGCAATCCCTCCATTCCATGATCATAATGACCCTTGTACAAATAGAAGTCTTTCCCCTCGGTCATGACAGTATAAACAGTACCGTAATACCGATAGCTAGCAATAGACACCGGCACCTTTTCGCGAGTAACTGTTCGGAGCACAATTGGCACCTCATCGCCCTCACGATAGACGCCTACTTCACGAGTACCCGTGCTCCTGTCTGGCTGCGAAACATATGTAATCACGGTATCGCCCTGTAAGGTATAGTGCGCGACTTGCCCAACAAGACTCCGCGAAATTGTCCCTCCTGCCATATCAAGCTTACGAATGTCACCGTCAATCTTTGCATAAAGAACTTTTCCTGATCGCCCAGAAAAGATAGCATCCTCAATGATAACCGAAAGTGTACGCGATACGTTCACGGACTTTTTCCCATCCTCAGTATTAAGAACAATGAGCTCCCGTGATTTTCCTGCAATACGCCACATCGATACAAACCGCCCACTCTCATCCCATGAGCCAAGCTCATAGCGAACCGTCACCTTCTTTTTTATTTCATCACTTGTACGACGAACGATAGTGTCGGGTAACGTCACATCTTCTCCCTTTGGTGTGTCGCCAGATATGTCAATAAGTCGAAATGTTGTTGCATCCAGTGATGTCTGCACAAGAATTGAACGCTTAGATGGTGCTGGTAGGGCGGACACAAATTGTTCGTAATGATGTATCTTCTCGACAGGGCGATCTTCTGGCACGAGACGTATATAATTCAGCCAGACAAGACTACCCTGGGGAATGTGCGTCTCCAAGGTCCACAGCTGGTAGCCTGCGCGTTGCACTTCAAATACATGACTACCTGGCGCAACCGATGACTTGGTTGCTGTCCGCGCAGCAAGCTGGTTGCCATCAATCTTGACCGATGCGCCCGAAGGAATTGACGCAAACTGCACAAGCCCGCGCTGCTCAAATGTACCCGTCTTCTGGTTATAGCCATAGTTTGCTACAACAAAAACAAGAAATGTGACAAAACCTAACACCGCTACTGTCATGATTGTATAGAGTATTGTGAGTTGTATTCGCTGAATATGTTTAGGAGGTCTTTTGTACATAGTAAATCACCTATAGTATATCATATTTATCCCGACTCAACCTCTGCAAGACAAGAAGTATGGGGTTATATTTTCCGGGTTGCATATTTATCCTGAACGCTCTACCATAGGTAGTAATAGGAAATGCATGAGCGTTTTCCCAATAACTGCGAGACCCCATGAAACAGCAAAATAACACAGTCACCGTTAATGGCCAGTTGTATGACACAAAGACTGGGCTACAGCTACCCCCGCAATCATCGGGTATATCGAACGGTTCTGCAGAAACAAGGCGATCACAACCAACGACGGCGCACACACTGCACTCACCTCAGCGAAAATCAACAACGCTACGGCGTAGCTCAGTAAAAAAACAACCGCCAACATCACAACCCCAGAAAAAAGGGGTGTCGCCAGACATCATGCCTCGAAAACGACCTGGCTCAGCAGCCAAAGCAACACCTCGTAGTGCTGTTATTAAAAAATACTCTCCTCAGACGAAACAGCAGCATACTGAGACGACTGATATTAAACCTCGATCACACCCTCATGAAGTAAGAGCTCGTCAAGTGCGCCGCACAGCCACGAAACCAGCCGGACCACGTCAATCGGCCAAGGAGATCAAAGAGGCAGAGATCGCCAAGGCACTCCGCAATGCAAAGCCGACCACTTCGCATCCGACACAAAAAAAGAAACACACAAAATTAGTTCGTATCGGTTCAATTAGCGCTATCGTCGTGCTGATCGCCGCTGCTGCTCTTTGGATTAATTTACCGAAATTATCTGTTACAATCGCATCTGCACAGTCTGGCGTTGCAGCGACCATACCGCACTTTCGGCCCGACGGATACTCATTGCAGATTCCTATCACTGCAGAGGAAAATAAGGTCATTATCACATTCGCATCAAATCAGAACGACACGTCTTTCACGCTAGCGCAGGAAAAAAGTTCATGGGACTCTCAGGCTGTACGCGAGCTTGTCGAGAAGCGCTCTAGCGGACAGTTCCTCACAACTAATGACCGTGGGCTGACAATCTATACGTACAACGGCAGTGCAGCATGGGTCAACAAGGGCATCCTCTATACAATAGCTGGAGATTCGTATCTGTCGAATGATACAATTCTTCGAATTGCAAATAGCCTATAACCTATTACACTCCTGACGCCTCAAGTGATATACTGTGACACATGACTACAATTCGCACACGCTTCGCTCCTAGCCCAACAGGATACCTACATGTTGGCGGTATCCGAACGGCGCTTTTCGCTTTCCTCGTTGCGCGCCAGACGAATGGACAATTCATCCTAAGACTCGAGGACACCGATAAGGCTCGTGAAGTTGACGGTAGCGCCGAGCACCTTATCGCCAGTCTCAAGTCGCTCGGTCTCCACTACGACGAAGGCCCGGATGTCGGAGGACCCTATGGCCCATACAAACAATCAGATCGTCTTGCCACGTATACGAAGTGGGCTCAAAAACTCATCGATCAGGGCAGGGCTTATGCAGACCCCTATACTCCCGAAGAAATTCACGCACTTCGAGAGCAAGCAAAGAAGGAAAAGCGAGCATTTCGCTATCGCGACCACAGACCAAAAAATCCACCCGTATGGGATGGTACACAGCCGCTCCGTTTTAAGAGTGAACCAAAGAGCTACACGTATCACGACGAAGTCATGGGAGATGTGACGACTAGCCCTGAAGTTGTCGACGATTTCATCCTCATAAAGTCTGACGGCTATCCGACCTACAACTTCGCACACATCGTCGATGATGCTGAAATGCTCATTACTCACGTCATCCGCGGTCAAGAATTTATTTCATCAATGCCAAATTACCTGGCGCTCTATGAAGCACTCGGTATTCAGCGTCCGATTTTTGCACACATGCCGCACATTATGAACGAGCAAGGTAATAAAAAACTAGGAAAGCGCGATGGCGCAAAAGATGTCCTTGACTACATTCGTGATGGCTACCTTCCGGAAGCGCTCGATAGCTTTATTGCGACGATGGGGTGGAATGATGGAACAGAAAAAGAAACGTTTACAATGGATGAACTTATCGCATCATTTAGTCTCGCACGCGTTCAACGGAGCGGTGCACGTTTTGATGAAAAACGTCTTCTCTGGATGAATGGACACTTCATCCGTACACTCCATATCGATGAGCTATACAAGCGCGTTGAATTTTTCTGGCCAGAAAGCGCCAAGAAGGCTTCCGAAACCTATAAAAAGCAAGTCCTGACCCTCGCACAAGACCGACTCAAGACATTACGCGACCTCGCGGGTCTGACGAGCTATTTCTTTGAGACACCAAAGGTGGATTGGTCAATATTACATGACTCCAAGCAACTCAAGAAGGTGAAGCATACTGAACTTGTCTCACTCCTTGAAGCTGCTCGAACAAAGTTTGAGGCAACCGAGTTCAACCCGGACGCCATCCAAGAGGCGCTCAACCAGCTCCTTGTGGAGACGGGACAGAAGCCTGGAGTTCTCTTCAGTATCATTCGCCTTGCTGTCAGTTGGGCGCCATTTAGTCCTGCACTACCAGACACATTGGCACTCCTCGGTAGCGACCAGGCACTTGAGCGCATCACCGAGGCAATACAGGCCGTCCCTCCTGAAATAGAGCGTGCTGCGTAGCAAAAAGCATAAGCTCTTTGCTATACTGTACCGTAGATGAAGTCCCGAAAACAAAACAACATCCTCACATGGATTCGTACACACCAGCGAGCGTCTATTATCATGGTAGGTAGCATCCTTATCTTGAGTGCCAGCGCTCTAACCGCTTTCCTCCTCACAAGACCTATACCAAGCACCCCAGCACCTCCAGCGTCTATACCTCAGCCAGCGCCCGAACCAACGGCCTATTATTCACCGCTGACTGGGTCTGTTGTCAAGAATGAAGCGACAACAAAGCGCGCCGTTACCGCAATTATGATCGAAAATAGTCCTGATGCGAGGCCGCAATCCGGCCTCAAAGAGAGTGGCGTAATCTTTGAGGCAATCGCAGAGGGCGGCATTACTCGTTTTCTCGTACTCTACCAGCAAGAGCAGCCAAAGCTTATCGGACCCGTACGAAGTCTCCGCATGTACTATGTCGACTGGCTTGCACCGTTTAATGCAAGTGTCGCTCATGTTGGCGGTAGTCAAAAATCACTCAAGGAGATTCGCAATGGTCACTACCGGGATATTGACGAATTCTTTTATGCTAGCACCTATTGGCGTGCGACAGATCGTTATATGCCACATAATGTCTATACAAACTTCAGTCGCATCAATGCTCTCAATAAAAAAAAGGGCTATACGACATCATCGTTCACAGGATTCAGTAGGTCAGACGAAACATCATCAACTTCTACAGCGCCTGCAACAAAAGTAGCTATCAAGATCAGTAGCGACCTCTACAATAGCAGCTATACATATAGCAAGAAAACGAACCTATACAACCGATCGCAAGGAGGCGCCAAGCATCTTGATCGAGAAAAGGGCCAGATTAGCCCACGTGTAGTTATCGCTATGATTGTTGATCAGCACACGGTTATTGAAGATGGTCCTCGTGAGCAAATCAAGGCAATTGGCAGTGGGACTGCCCACATATTCCAAAATGGCAATCACCAGAAGGTAACGTGGGAGAAAAAGAATCGTCGTGCACAAATCACCTTTACCGATAGTAGTGGCGACGACGTACCTCTAGCTCGCGGACAGACATGGATTACGGCTATACCAAAAAATAGCGGAAAGGTGACATGGAGATGAAGCAACCAAAGCCGCTCATTAAAGACTACGCTAGCGTTATGTGGCACCGCGTGTGTATTGTTGCAGTAGTCATAGGAGTTGCTGCGACAGCACTAAGTACTCTTCTGATATCGTTCATCACTCCACCCCTCATGTTCGCACACCTAGCATTAACAGGAGGTGTTGGAGTGGCCATACTACTGAGTATTATCGGTGGCGCCTATATCGTACTACGTCCACTTCGAACGATCATGCACGCTATCGCACACACCAACGGGGAGCAGCTTGCCGTTACAATCCCAAATCCTCACGATAAAAAATATGAAACAACCGGTCTCGGTACGGCAATTCAGGCAGTCTACACAAAAGAGCAACCCATCAGCTCCGTCGTCACGTCAACAAATCCTACGATCGCCACAACGTCCATCAATCGCATGCATGGCGCCATTATGACACTTGATGAAAATCGAGCTGTCGTCTACGCAAGCGGCAAAGCCCCCACCTACACTGTGAACGGAATCCTTCGACCTCAGCTTCTCTTCAATGGTAGCGATTCCCTCGATGAATGGCTCGACGAATGCGCCGAGACAGCAGTCAAAGCAGAGCGACTCTGGCAGCGTGTTCCAGATAAGCCTGCAGATACTAAAGGGCAACGTATCTTTGATGTGTATGCTTCATACGAAAAAGGTGCCGCCCATGAAACGGTCCTTACTGTCGTCGATATGACGAGTCGCTATCAAGAGGACGAAGATAATCTCAACTTTATTGCTTTTGCTGCGCATGAGCTTCGTGGTCCGATTACGGTCATTCGAGGATACGTTGATGTCCTACAGGATGAGCTCGACGAAACACTCGAATCAGACCAAAGAGAACTATTCCGACGCCTATCCGTTTCTGCAAACCGACTCTCTAGCTATGTCAATAACATTCTCAATACCTCACGGTATGATCGACGTCACCTCAACCTCAACCTAACACCAAATCAATTGGCATCTATCTATGCAACGATTAGCGATGACATGAATTTACGGGCAGCTTCACAAAATCGACTTCTCTCAATATCGATACCGACTGACCTTCCAGAGATCGCTGCAGACCGCGCCAGCTTAAGCGAAGTTATTAGTAACCTCATAGACAACGCAATCAAATACAGCCATGAAGGTGGTACTGTTACTGTGACAGCAGCCCAGCAGGGCGACTTTGTCGATATTACCATTGAGGACCAGGGTATCGGCATGGCAAGTGATGTGGTCAAAAATCTCTTCCAAAAATTCTACCGCTCACACCGATCCCGAGAGACAGTTGCAGGTTCAGGTATAGGACTGTATATTAGTAAGGCAATCGTTGAATCGCACGGTGGCGCCATCAGTGTGCGTAGCACAGAAGGATACGGCTCAACATTTACCGTATCAATCCCGACCTACGCATCAGTCGAAAGTAAACTATCTGTCGATGGCGGCAACCAAAATCTTATATCTCAAGGTAAGGGTTGGATAAAAAATCATTCAATGTATAGAGGGTAGTATGACAGCAATTAAGACAGTACTAATCATCGAGGATGATCGATTTATCGGAGAAATGTATGTGCGTAGCCTCAAAAAAGCAGGCTACGATGTCGACTGGATGATCGACGGTCATGATGGTCTCGTCGCGGCTCGTAATAAGCCTTACGATGCACTCCTTCTTGATGTTATGCTGCCGGAGATGAGAGGTGGAGATATCCTCAAAGCCCTCCGCGGCAATGGCGAAAATCTTATCCCCGATACGCATGTTATCGTACTGACAAACTTTGAGCAGGACGATGAGTCCCGTCTCGCTATGCAACAGGATGCTGATGCTTACCTCATCAAGGCAGAAATCACGCCTCGAAAACTTATCGAAATCCTCAAAAACCTTGACGCATCATAGACAACACTATATTACTTTGTTACAATATGGACTGTTATCTTATTAACACCTCCTGACGACACAATAGCCCAACCAATGGCCTCATCGTCTAACGGTTAGGACACCAGGTTCTCATCCTGGCAATCCGGGTTCGATTCCCGGTGAGGTCACCAATTTGGACTATTGTGTCGACATAAAAAATCTTTTATGTATAAAAGGGGTATCTCATAGATAGCAAGCGTCCGTTACGCGGTATCAATCTCGGCGGCTGGCTCATTCCAGAACCCTGGTTAACGCCAGGTGTTTTCGCATCAACCAAGACAAACGACCTCCACAGCCTCTTGTCATCAGAACAGGGAAGGCGAGCTTACCGGTCTCATATTAAAACATTTATTACTGACGATGATTTCATCTGGATGAAGCAGCGTAATATCGAACTCATCCGGCTTCCGATTGGCTACTGGGATAGTGAACCAGATGACCCGTACCCCTCAACACTAACCTACATCGACTGGGCTATGGACCAAGCGGCACATCACAACATCAGCGTACTACTCGACCTTCACGGTGCACCCGGCTCACAAAACGGCTACAACCATAGTGGCAGGCAGGGAAAAGCATCCTGGTGGCACGACCGAACACACAGACTGCGCACCTTGCGTGTTCTTCGCGATATGGCCACTCGTTACGGCGCATCCCCTGCACTTTGGGGTATTGAGCTGCTGAATGAGCCGCGCATGCCGTGGTATCGGTATTTCTTACTTATCAGGTTCTATCGAACAGCATATAGAGAGATTCGAACACGTATCCGCCCTGGAGTCTGGACAATCTTTCACGACGCATTTCATCCGATCCTCCTCGCGGGATCACTCCATACCCGAAAAAATCATCCTATCGCTATGGACATACATTGGTACGGCTTTCCGTCGCGTCACGTCAGACGATTCTCACTCGCTACATACCTTCGGCTCCAAGCTATCTATCTCCGCACCCTCATCTGGTGGGTACAACGATGGCAACCAGTCATTATCGGCGAATGGAGCGCCGTTGCACCACAAGACTACATGGAGCGTCGTCCCAAAAGAGACTACCCACACATCTGGCGAGAAAACGGTAATCATCAACAGGAAATCTTCCGGCGCAGCAACACCATCGCCACCTGCTACTGGACATATAAGGGGCAGGGACGTGGTGTATGGCACGGGCGCTCACTCGATGAGGACGATATCCTGACGCTGTAGTGCACACGAACCCCAGCACAGCGCACTAGTTTCGCCAAGGGCTGCACACTATGAGCAAGCGATGATATACTAGAGTAAGAAAATGCTTATGGATACTCAACAATCACACACAATCACTTCGCCAGAAGGAAGGCTTTCGCTCCGCGTTAGCGTCACATCGGGACTCGTATACTACGAGCTTCGACGTGACGATACAGTCATAGTCGCTCCGTCTCCCCTCGCACTCTACGATCAACACGAGCGCAATCTTCTCACGATCGAGCATCAAGTAGATTACTCATTCGTTGAATCATCACACGACGAAACCTGGGAACAGCCCTGGGGTGAACAGCGCTACGTACGCGACCATCACAACCAACTCACACTAACCACAAGCAACTTCTCAATTCGCTTCCGGCTTTTTAATGATAGCCTCGGATGGCGCTATGAATTACAAGGATCTGGCAATCATGTCATCTCGCGAGAAGAAACGACATTCAACATCGACTCATCCGCATCGGCATGGTGGATTCCAGCGCTCGGACAAAATCATTACGAACACCTCTACAAGCAAACGGCTGTTCACGACATCGCTACTGCTCACACACCACTCACCGTTCAACTGTCAGACACCTGCTATATTGCCATCCACGAGGCTGCACTTTATCATTACGGTGCAATGAGCCTCATCCCATCAGAAACTGGGCTTGTTAGTCGTATTACGCCTCGTATCGACGGATCGGCCGCACATATCACACTGCCATTCAATCTCCCGTGGCGCACCATCATCATCTCCGATGCAGCACATGAGCTCAGCTTATCCAAGATTATGCTCAACCTCAATGATCCGTCAAAAATAACCGACACCTCATGGCTCGAACCGATCAAATTTATGGGCATCTGGTGGGCTATGTTCATCAGGTATGCAACCTGGGGGAGTGGAAGCAAGCACGGAGCAACAACAGCAAACGCCCTACGCTACATCAATGCAGCCGCTGAGCTCGGTATCAAAGGGCTCCTGATCGAAGGATGGAATGAAGGCTGGGATGGCGACTGGACAAAGAACGGTGAGATCATGAACTTGATGCAACCATATCCCGATTTCGACATCAAGACCGTCACGTCATATGCCAAGGAGCGTGGTATCGAAATTGTCGGTCATCATGAAACATCAGGCAATATCTCACACTACGAATGGCAACTTCCAGAAGCATACGACTACTACCGGCACCTTGGTGTCCGCTATATCAAAACAGGGTACGTCAGTCCTCGACTTAATACAGGTGACTTCCACTCGTCGCAAGTCGGTGTCGAGCATTATCAAAGAACTGTAGAGCTGGCAGCCGAACGCCAGATAGTCCTCAATATCCACGAACCCGTCAAGGGAACAGGCATCGAGCGGACCTGGCCAAATCTCATGACAAGAGAGGGTGTTATGGGGCAAGAGTATGAAGGGGGTGCTATCACACCAGAGCACACAACCGTTCTGCCATTCACTCGACTCCTTTCAGGGCCGCTCGACTACACCCCAGGGTTATTCAACCTAAGCGGAACATCACGAAAGGTCAGCTCAACGCTCGCAAAGCAACTTGCATTTTACGTTGTCCTATATAGCCCAATGATGATGGCTGCCGACCTCCCCGAGCACTATAGTGACCATCCTGCCTTTACATTTATTCGCGACGTTCCGGTCACATGGGAGCAAACCATCCCACTTGCTGGAGTGATCGGTGACTACTACGTAACTGCTCGAAAAGACCGTGACAGCGACGACTGGTATATCGGAGCAGTCACTGACGAAAACGAGCGCTCCATTACAATCGACTATTCTTTCCTTCAGTCACACACCCACTACCGAGCAACTATCTACCGTGACGTCGATGAAACACACTGGCAGCATAACCCCGAAGCATACACAATCGAACAGCAGCGCATCACATCAGACTCGTCCACCTCAATCCGCCTTGCTCCAGGTGGTGGCTTTGCAATTCGTATTACACCAGAAGATACGACATCCTACCCGTACCCGTCATTCGCGTAGCACTTGTCGATGCACGCATTTTACGTCATACTAGCAGCAGGCATTATGAAACTCAAGTAGGGGGCACTATTAAACCGGTCGCGATAGACAGTTTCTGGCATAAACGTATCGATGAGGCGATTCTTTTTCTTGGTCTGGCGGTTTTTTTGCTTTACATTTGGTTCGCATTCCTCAGCCCCAATCCCAGCCCTCATAATATCTCACTCACAACTGTATTCATGGCATGTGCAGCAGCTGGAGTAGCTGCCGTTTCGCGAATATTTACCGAGGTTCGTGGCGCACTAATACGCTCTCTCGTCAGCTACCTCCTCCTCATCATAACTATTGCTCTTCTCGTCTATGATACCGGTGGCATATCTTCTCCATATATCTTTATGTGGACACTGGCGGCTGTCTTCGCAGGGCTCTTCGGAGTATGGGGCTCTATACCTGTATTTCTCATTGCATCTGGTTACTTCGCATTACTCATCTTTACACAAGCACTCAAGAGCCACGAACTTGTGCCAACCCTCTTAATCGTTGGCGTTCCTATCGTCTTCAGTATTATTGTTTGGTCACATATAAAAAAGTTATCGTCACTGAAACAAGAGTACGGACGTGACCCCGCAGCCTATAGGCAACAGTCGTCTGAGATGTCTACTCTCATCAGCGAATCCGAACATGTCCTTGATGCAATTGGTGATGGTGTCCTCGCAGTCGACTCGCAGGGCATCATCCAGCTTATCAATCCAGCCGCCCAAACAATGCTTGGTTGGTCAAAGCACGATGCAATTACTCTCCAGTATCAATCCGTTCTCAAGCTATCTACCGAACAGGGTGAAAGTCTTGCTGATAAAGATGATCCCGTCACACAAACACTCAATACCAACCAAGAAACTCGTGCTAAATTATTACAAATTGAAACAAAAAATAATAAAAAGATATTCGCCTCACTTGTCGCATCACCACTAGGAGAGAGCGGTAGTGGCGTTATCGTCATCATGAGGGATGTCACAAAGGAGCACTCAGAAGAACGCGAACAAGCTGAATTCATCAGCACAGCGAGTCACGAGATGAGGACTCCAGTTGCAAGCATCGAAGGCTATCTCGGACTCGCACTTAATCCAGCCACAGCAGTCATTGACGACAAGGCTCGCGACTTCATTACGAAAGCCCACGAATCTGCCCGGCATCTCGGACGACTCTTTCAGGATCTCCTCGATGTCTCGAAGGCCGAGGATGGCAGGCTCTCTAATGTTCCGGTCGTTCTCGATATTGTCGAATACGCGGGAGTTATCGTAGAGGGGCTGCAGCAAAAAGCTACAGAAAAAGGTCTCAATCTCATCTATAAACCCGCACCAAAGGCAGGTGAAAGAGGAGAGCGAAATCTTCGCCCTGTCCTCTACGTCAACCTTGACAAGGACCATATCCGTGAACTTATCAGTAATCTCACAGAAAATGCCATCAAATATACCCCTTCTGGCGAAGTGTCAATCGACATCACTGGCAGTAATGAACACATCACGATTAGTATCGCAGATACAGGCCTTGGCATTCCTGCAGAGGATATTCCGCATCTTTTCCAAAAGTTCTATCGTGTCGACAACACCGACACTCGAGAGATCGGCGGCACTGGGCTTGGGCTTTATCTCTGTCGACGGCTCGCTGAGACACTCGGCGGACGTATATGGGTTGAGAGTGTCTACCAACAGGGAAGTACGTTTTATGTTGAAGTGCCTCGCATCGATGCGCAGGAGGCTCAACGACTGCTAGCACTACAGTCTCCAGCTCCAGCTCCAGCTCCAGCTCCAGCTCCAGCTCCAGCTCCAGCTCCAGCTCCAGC